>JBOEHE010000017.1:0-188450 GCA_050633785.1 Arenicella sp. | reverse complement strand
TCCAAATGGACGCCTCAATAGCAAAAAAATGACGATGATCTCGGCTTAAAAATTTAGTGTGAACAGGCCCTAGGAAATGGGTTCCAGAAAGTGAGCACTCAAAAATGGTTTGGGGGGCTCGCATCTACCTGCTTATCTACTTAATAATTATTACTGCTGCAGTTATCTCACAAGTATGGCTGATCTTCTTATTTGTATTCGGACCAAGAATATATGGCGCACCATTAGTGAGCATAGTTACCTTCACCCAACATGCAGGTCTGGCAGATAATGTGTATGACCATCGGCTAAATACACGCACTGTCTATATGAATCCGATACTCTGTTTTCTGTACTGCAATATGAACTACCATCTAGAACACCATATGTATCCAACAGTCCCTTTTTATTCGCTGCCAAAGCTACACCAGCAAATCAAATCGCAAACTCCTGTTGCTTACAACGGCCTATATGAAGCATACAAGGAAATGATTCCTACATTTATACGCCAACAGGGTAACCCTGAATATTTCGTCACCCCGAAACTACCAGAAAAAGCAACCTTCACACCAGACTCCATTAGTGCAAAAGAACTTAAATAACCAGAGAATAAACTATGAAAACAATCAAATGGCACCGAGCTTGCGCCCTAGAAGATATTGATGAAGATGATGTCATTCGAGTCGACTTCCACAATCAGACTTTTGCAGTCTATCGTACCAAAAATAACCAGTTTTATGCTACTGAAGGCCTGTGTACTCATGAAGGAGTGCACTTATCCAAAGGGTTATTGATTGGCAATATTATAGAATGCCCCATGCACCAGGGCCGCTTTGATATACGCAATGGCGCTGCTAAAGGGGCACCAGTCTGCATTGACCTGAAAACTTATCAAGTCAAACATAAAGGTGAGAACTTATATATTGCTCTGCCTGAGTAACACCTTAGTTCCAGTAACTAGCCAGATACTCGTGCAACAATGCGTTTGTCAGTGTTTGGACAGCATAAACACTCTAGAGTTATTTACTGGGTTTATCGATAGAATTTGCCCATCAAAAAGACAATAACTTTTAGACCACTAGCAACTGCACCTCTATTGATCATTCGACCAGAATACTGATTCAATCTAAAAATTCGTAATAACAAACTTTAGACAGAATGCTTATTAGACACAATTGCTTGACCTATGCAGCCTTAATCAACCATCACCAGAAATGTCAGAAGAATTTGACGTCAATACAATCTTAATTGAGTGCTCTCTTTAGTTCGCTCCAGCCATCTGTTTTTTTTTATGCAAATAGAAGGTTTTATAAAAATTAAATTCACTCGATAAAGCCAATTATTTTCTTTACAAGACTATATTTGCTAGCTAGAATATTTGCAAATGCAATTTTATTTTTTACAAATGAAAGATAATTAGATATCAAATGACAATTTTTATATCTAATAAGCCTAATAAACCAAACTTCTTGGAAAATTAATACATTTGTGGATAGATTGGTTTTAAAGGACAAAGTCAGAAGCAATTTTTCGCCTTTTGAAAGTCAAAAACTGTTTTGGATTTGGGTATCGGTAGACCTCCTGTCATGTTCGAACATACCGCTGTTAATTAATGCAGTGGAAATATACAAGTATTGAAGCTGGATTGTCAGCAGACGTGGTGCTAATCACACCTGTTTTCAATTTAAATTTTAAAGGTGAATATCGTGTCGAAACATGTAGTCGTAGTCGGTGCAGGCGCAATGGGGGCTCTATTTGGAGGCTTATTGGCAGAAGGCGGTCTAACAGTAACTTTAGTTGACCCCTGGAAAGAACATATCGAGAATATAAAAAACAATGGTCTGAAAATGGTCGGTCATGGGGGTGAACGTTATATCCCCATTAACGCCACAACCAACGGTTCTGATATAGAATCTGCGGATATCGTATTTGTTCAATGTAAAGCCATTTTCAATGCAGCAGCTGCCAAAAGCGTTCAGCATTTATTCAGTAGCGACACTGATACTGTCGCTATCAGTTTTCAAAATGGACTGGGTAACGAAGAAGAGTTAGCCGAATATTTTGGAGAAGAAAATGTACTAGGCGGCCTCACTGCTCAGGGCGCCAACGTTGAGTCAGCTGGTGTTATCCGCAATCATGCAGAGCTACCCTCTTATATAGGAGAGATGACTGAAGGTGTTTCAGATCGAGTGCGAGAGATCGCCAAAACTCTAAGCGATGCTGGCCTGCCAACGCAGCCAAGCGAAAATATCCGACTGGATATTTGGAGAAAATTGATGGCCAATATTGGTATCAGCGCAGTCAGTGGTATCAGTGGATTGAATATTGGACAGATTTTCAATGAGCATAATGGAGACACTGTTTCCTATGCCGCTCTGGACGAAGCTATCGCAGTAGCAAAAGCCGTTGGTATTGAGATGAACCCAGATGAAGCCCGTGCAGTTTTAGCCAAAATAGCCAACCCGGAAACAGGCACTCCTGGTAACAAATCCAGCTTGCGTGTTGACCTGGAAAATGAGCGCCCTTCAGAAATCGATTATATCAATGGCGCCGTAGTCAAAATTGCCCGACAGCATGGTATACCAGTCCCAGTCAATGAATCACTGGTCTCTTTGGTGCATTCCATCCAAAGCCACTACCTGAACAAATAGGTGCGGTATGACGATTTCTTATAAATCAGCTGATTTCTGGTTGCCAGAATTAAGCGTTATTGCCAAGACACTCGATTCCGGCTTAAGTGAACACTTCGCTCAGGTTGATGTCAGTGTCGTTGATTGCCCTGATTTGACAGAGGAAATGCAATCTGCCGGTGCTGGTCTGTGTGGTTCCACTAAGCTATTTGAATTTGGCGGCGAACCCTATGCTCACAATCCAGAGTATCGCGGTTCTCACATTGATATCAAAGACATGCTGGAAGCCTGTCAAATGCCACAAGCCAGCATCCTTGGTGCGGCTATGGCAGAAAGCAGCGTTATCAATGGAAATTGTGGCGAACTGATCCCCCATAATCATCTTGGCAATGCTGTAAATAACAGCCGAGTTGCCCGTGTCGGAGAACAAAAGGAGTGCATTATTGAGCCTTACCCTGCTCACCTATGCGGCCCTATTGCCAATCTGTTTGTCAGCGATGGCGAGCAAGACAAAGTACTCCGTGTTGAATTGAAAAAACGGATCAGTGAACAGGCTTCATTGCCACAAGCTATTCGCGAGAGCCTGCGTAGCATCACTGAAGAAAATGGACATATTGGACTAGGAGGTATTTTTAAAATACTGCAAGGACAGGTGAAATCTCATGTCATGCCCAACTATGCCTGCATCGAAGATGGCTATTATGATACTGCCCAAGAAAAGGTAGTACGTGATTTTCTGCAATTCTACGATCATATGGGGCCTGACTTGCTCTGTTTCACAACATTATGGACTGGTGATCCTTCAGATGGTGATGATTTAAATCTTCGCACATCAGGCGAACATACCCATTTTTATCATACTGATGATGAAGCACAACAAGGAGGACATTACCATGGAGATGTTACCCCCGATGACGTGCATTATGTTGGTTATTTCAACCTAGCTGAAAGTATTTGTCGTTTTGGGGATATTTATGCGGAACTAGGCTTAAAACCTTAGCGTTAACAAGCCCTGGCAAACTGGATAGGGAGTGTTTCCCCACTTCCTGTCCTAACCGCAAATTCTTTATGACTTAGAACCAAACAAGAACTCGAGCAATAGATACCCAAATATATCTCAAAGCCCAAGCTTTTGACCCAAGCGCACCCTGTCTTGAAATTCTTCACAAACCATTTCATCTAACAATTCGCCAGCGCAGAGACTTTGTCCAGGAGGCAATAAACCCAGCGAGTGAGCAAGATAACCCACCAACTCAGAGGCTGATCGGCCTTCTTTTTGCCATTGTTCAAGGGAATCAGAGCCATCTCGCTTGGACATACGTGCATTAGTCTTATCAACCATCAACGGCACATGCCAGAATTCAGGAACAGCAGAACCCAATGTTTCATAAAGAGATATCTGCCTTGCCGTTGACTGCAACAAATCAGCACCTCGAACGACATTAGTTATGCCTTGCTTGATATCATCAACAACGACAGCGAACTGATAGGCATATAGCCCATCAGCCCTTTTAACGACAAAATCACCACAGGAATCAGGCAATGACTCCGTCACCGATTCACCACAACCATCGTTGAAAAGGATTTCGTTCTGGGGAACCCTGAAACGCCAAGCTGGATTTTTTTCCTGACTCTTCTCGTTTCGCTCCTGTTCAGTCAAACCAGAACATGTTCCTGGGTATGATGAACTCGTTCCATGCGGTGCACTTAAGGCAAGCTGAATATCTTTGCGTGAACAAAAACAAGGATAAACTAGTCTTTGCACTCGCAATTGTTCAAATGTTTCATGGTAGTTTATCTGGCTCCGGGATTGCACATAAATAGCGTCATCCCAATCAAGGCCCAGCCACTGTAAATCGTTGACAATCTGCTGAGCACTGCCTGCAACTACGCGGGGAATGTCAAGATCTTCCATTCTCAACAAAAATCGCCCCTTGTGCAAACGTGCATGCAACCATGCCAATAGCGCGGTGCGCAAGTTGCCAAAATGCATGCGCCCGGTTGGGCTAGGGGCATAACGGCCAACATAACCTTCTGAAGCCAAATTTTTAATTGACATACCAATACATGCAAAAAGAACCTTGAATCAAATACTCTTAATAAAGTTTACTGCCGAGGTAAGTCCTTAGTTTCTGATGAGAGCCAAGCGCAACCCCACTTCTGTGGGCATAAACATAGCATACATGTCAGTCGATATTACAACAAAAAAGGGCAGCCAAAACTGGCTACCCTTTAGACTGCCTTTATAATCAGACAGATTCGCCATTCTACGACTTGGCGGCTTTTACTCCTTTAGAACCAACAATTTTCTCACAAGACCCTTCCGGAACATAGGCCCATTCGTTTGGATCTGCATCAACCTTCGCTTGTCCTGCACATGAATGGCCATTAGCACCACAATCATTCATGCCAGCTTTGGCAATACCCAGGCACTTCTCCATCCCCGGCTTACCAGCAAATGCTGAATTGGTAGACAACACTACTGCGGCAGTCATGATTGAGGCTGCTGCCAATGTATTTAGTGTTTTCTTTGCTTTCATTGTTTGTCTCCTGTTAGGTTTATTGAAAGTAATTACGTTTGCTTCATTGCAATCGCAAACTACTAAGACAGAAGAACAAGCAAAATCATTGCATTACAAAACGGTATACATTTTTCAGCTGCGTTTCAGTAACAGATTATCTACTGAGATTTTATCACCACCATAGCCAACCAACATGCCAAGAATGATCATCCAATAATAATGTTGTTGAGTTCCTGGATAGATAAAACACTCAATAACCAGCACCATAACGAATAAACCTGCAGCGCCAAATCTGGTAAATAACCCGAGAAATAAGAGTACTGGTAAAACTAATTCTCCTGCCGTACCAAGCAGTGCTGACAATTGTGTCGGCAGAAAATCAATAGCCCAATCATCTTCAAACATTTCCAGCGTATCGTCCCAATCCTCCAACTTCAACAGACCTGACTTGAAGAACTCCCAACCAACATAAAGACGCCCCGCCAGATTAGCGATTGGTGCTATAAACATTGCTGCCAGCTGACTCACACTATTTATCTTTGACAATAAACTCATAATACATCCTCTTTTTCAGTGTTTTTGTTTTCTCAATTATTCTGATACAAATACCAACAATTGCTTTTGCAAAATATAAGCTAATGCCTGCGATTGCTGCTCTGCACTAATAGACCCGGCCAAACCCTCAATTGCTTGCAACAAAGTGTCTGTTTTCTTAATTTCACCCATTAGCTGACATATTGACTGGTTGATAGTATCAATATCAACCATTCCCTGAGTTTTGTAAATCAGAAAATTATCTCCACCCTGATCTAAACTGATATTTACCTCACCTGTATAATCTGGCAAAGACTGCCGGTGTATTTCCGCAATAGGGTAATCTGTTTGCACAATTGTCACACTACCATTAATGGTCAGAGGTTTTAACAATAATTGTTGCTGTTCTTGTTCTGACAGTGAATTAATATCAAAGACAAGCTCTGTATCTGAGTAATATGCCTTATGTTGTGCCCATTCGAATGCCACAAGATCACCCACATAAGGCAAGCCCTGCAGCGGCTCGAACTCTCGTACGAATTCCTCAAGTTCATAACCGTAATAGTGAATATTACCCGTGCCGGGTGGGTGTTTCTGCACAAAAAGTCGCACCATCCCCTTGAAAAACTCTTCTCCGACAACCCCTTGTGTTGCAGGAAATACATTCTGCAAATAATCCCTTAATGCCCCAAATACATTATTCTGATAAACCCAGATCCGATTCTGAAAACCTTCTTGAGCCATACCCGACACTTGATCAAGAGATAAAATATCATCAAGAAACTGTTGCTGCGATTGTTCCAAACTGGCATTGCTCGTCGAAGTTTCACTTTTATTAGCTGGCATAATAGTAATTGCCAACTCTTTGTGACAACGCACTGTATAATCATCTGCTTTAGCCGCTTGCGCGACAAGCACTTCCAGATCAGGTAAGTCACTGTCCCATTCAAACAAAGTCGCCTGCTTACCGTGAATTTTCAGCGTTGTTTCAAACAAATCCCAAACGGGTTCGTGCACCGGATGATCATGAGTATCAATCAGCACCCTTTCATTTTCTGTTTGATGATCAGAGTAACCTGCCAAATGATATTGTTGGATATACCGACTATCGATTCCTTTAATATAAGTTGCAGGATCACGGCCTAGATTCACAGCGCTGACATACACATTATTGACATCCAGCAGCAATCCACAACCGGTACGCTGAGCCATTAAATTGAGAAATTCAGGTTCATCAATCTGCAATTGATCAAACAGCAAGTAATTCGAAGGGTTTTCCACCAAAACAGCACGTTGCAACACATCTTGCATTTGCTCTATATGCTGACAAACAATATCCAAAGCCTGCTCAGTTAAGGGCAGAGGTAGCAAATCGGGTAAATGCCGATGGGAATAAGCACTCCAGGACAAATGTTCAGACACCAACATCGGCTCAACATCATCAATTAGAGACTTCAATAGTTGTAAATGCCCCTCATCCAAATCATCAGCCCGGCCCAGAGAAAGCCCCACTCCGTGAAGGGAAACAGGATATTCCTGGCGCAAAGCCAGCAAGGCTTTTCTCGACAAGGTATCACCAAAGTAGTTTTCTGAATGCGCCTCAAGAAATCCAACCGATGGCTTTTGTTCAAGAATTTTTTCATGGTGTGGCATGCGCACACCAATTCCAGCATTTATATTCTGCATAAAATATTAACCATTAAAAAAGGCGGCTGGTTAACACCAACCGCCTTTTCAGAGTATGAACGATACTAATTAACTGGCCTTTTCAACCACTTTACCGCCTGTTACAGCGACATCAGTCTGCTCAGCAATTTTACCGCAAACTTTAGCGATTTTTTTCTCCGACACACCTTCTGGTGCAGCTGCTTTCGCAGTACAGATGCTGACAATATTACCACAAGTGCCCGTAGGAACTTTTACCCATTCATTTGGGTCATTATCAACCGCTGCCTGGCCCGCACAACCATGACCATTAGCTTCACAACCATTTTTGCCCGCTTTTACAACGCCAGCACAACGTTCACTTTTAGCGCCTGCCAGTGCTGGAGCAGAAACAGTCATCATTGCCGCTGCCAAAATTGATGTTGCCGCAGCAGTACTAATTAACGTTTTTGTTTTCATTGTTAAATTACCTCAGAATTTAATTATCGAATAATAAGTTTATAAATTGGTTAAAAAATTATCTCTTTTTTAAGTGACCGCCCATCTCGCCAGATTCTTGCTGAGCAACACGTCGACACACTCTGCGCAATACTTTATTTTGTAATTCTCGCGCTTTTTCTTTCTCTGCAGCGCATATAGTTACAATGCTCGTGCAAGTGCCTTCAGGAACATATATCCATTCCCCAGGAGAGTTATCAATACTTGCCTGACCAGCACAACCATGACCATTCGCAGCACAATCATTCATCGCTTGTTTGGCAACACCATAACACTTCTGCTCAACCAGTCCTGCCATTGAATCTGCAGCCATGATCATTAAACTGCTGAGCAAAATTGACGTAGCCATTCCAGATTGTAAGGCCTTATTATGGTTCATATATAATGTTCGACGACCCAAGTTTGCGCGCACAATCTTATAGACTATACGCAATATTGATCTGTTTTATATTTAAGCTTAGCATTTTTTCATGTAACAGCTAGAATACGTCCGCACTTTAATTTTAACCTAGATATTTTAGTGTGAGTAAGTCCTAACTTAAACTACCACCTGTAATGCTAGGTTCTTGTTCAGCAACTTTAGAACAGACCTCTTTCAGTTTCTTAGCCCGAAAAAGAGAAAACTTCTTATTCTCAACCTCACATGTTGCCGCAATTGTTGAGCAAGTACCCTGAGGCACATAGATCCACTCCTGCGATATATTATCCGCAACGGCCTTGCCTGCACAGCTATGCCCATTCGCGCCACAATCATTTTTTCCTTCTTTGGCAATGCCATAGCACTTCTCGTATTTTTTGGTCGCTAAAACTGGCTCTGAGACCAATAGTAAACTACTGGTCAATACTGATAGAGCTACCCCAGAACAGATTGTTTTCTTGTTATTCATCTTTAGACTCCAGTGATTTTATACAACAAATTAAGTATAGTTATTTATATAAAGACTCTCCGTACAAGAAATTCCTTACATTTTTTTAACCAATCTAACCATCCGATATGCCATCAACGATAACCACAATAGATGCTGACTACTTCCATCCCCAGATAGCATCGATACACATGCTAAGCAATAATGGGCACGCAGCCTTTATTGACACTGGCACGCACTACTCAATGGCCAATGTTGAAAAGACTATGCAAGACCATGATATACCTGCAGACAGTGTTGACTGGGTAATTCTGACCCATATCCACCTTGATCATGCTGGTGGGGCTGGCAGCATGATGCAACTATTCCCCAACGCTAAGCTGGTTGTACACCCATTCGGCTCCCGGCATATGGCCGACCCAAGCAAGCTTATCGCTGGCACACAAGCTGTTTACGGCAAAGATCAAACCAAGCGCATTTATGGCGATATCCTGCCTATAGATGCCACTAGAATCATTGAGACCTACGATGGCATGACACTTGATCTCCAGGGTGAAGAATTACTCTTCTTAGACACTCCAGGCCATGCAAAACACCATCACTGCATCTACCACCATGCCAGCCGTTCTTGTTTTACTGGAGACACATTGGGTTTGGCGTATCCCCATTTTACAAATACAACAACTGGAAAAGCCTGTCTATTACCAACCACCACACCAGTACAGTTTTCACCACAAGACTTGCATAATTCAATTGATAAAGTAATGGCCCTGCAACCCAATACTCTTTATCTGACCCACTATGGGCCGATACAAATTGACAGTAATCTGATTGCACGTTTGCATGAACACATTGAAGCCTATGTGCTGCTGGCAGAACAAAGCCTGCAGCAAGACTTTACTGACCAGCAAGAGCAATACGCCTGGTTAAATCAGCAAATCAATGGCTACATGGTTCGTCAAGTAATGGACAACCAACCTTCAATAGAGCAGGCCGAAGTAGAGAAGTTATTGTCTATGGATGCCGGTCTTAATGCTCAAGGATTGATTGTATGGTTACAAAAAAAGCATTCATAACTGGTCTTATAAATCAGGAAGTCATGGAACCTGATTTCGCCAGATATGAATGCATCCCCTACACACTACTTTGAGTATTTTTGCTTGCCTTTATTGCACATTTACTGATTTCAACCTCAATGCGGGATCACCCAACAGGTTATAGGCTAAGGTGGTTTTTCCTGTAGAAAAGCGCAAAGCGTAAACATAGGTTTCACCTAAAGTGAGGTTTTTAATCCCTTGCTGTAAGAAATAGCTTTGTTCCGCATCAAAACCAATCAACGAAGCCGGTGCAAATGCCGCTGCACCGCCAACATCCTTTGCCACCAGGAAGGATTCTGCATCCATACCAATGCTATCGGAAACAATATCACTGACATAGTAACCAGTGAATGAGTCAATCATCACCGCAACCGTAGGCTTATTAACGTTGCTGAGTGTTTGAATATCAGCAGCGCTGAACAAAGGGCCTCCAACACTACTATTATGGCCGGTATAGACCATTAAAGAGACTCCCGAATTCAAAGCATAAAGCACATCCTGGCGAGCCTGCTCTACATCAGCTGCCACGCCTTCGGTTTGTACAAAAGCTTCATAGTATCTCCAACCTGCGTCATTAAAACGTCGCATCAATGCAGGGTGATAAATGCTGACGCCTAAACCATCGGAGTAATTCGTTGCCAACAGTACTCGGTTTGAATAAATATGATCATGATAAGCCCACGTTTTATCAACTATATTCTGCAGTTCAGCAGCACTGGAAACCGGCATTCTACCTATGGCAATATCAGGCGTACCATTGTTGTCATTATCAACATACAGAGCATCCGATGGTGCCACTAAAGGAGAACTCAAATACAAGGACGGTATCCAACTCTGTTCTCCTTTGTTCAAGCGTCCTTGATAATCATAGGTATCATCACCAACCAAAAGCACCATCTGTGTATCTGAATTGGTCATCATATCGCGTATATAATCTTTGATTGCAGTTGCGTCAAAAGTGCCATAGGCATATTGAGCATAGATGTGCTCAACATCAATTTTTTTAACACTGTAGTCCCCTTCACGCAAGGCAACCAAGCTGGCCAAAGCATCGCTATTGACAAAGTCAGGGTGGCTGATAATCAAATATTGAGCGGAACCACTATTGATATCAATATAAGCTCTTGGTTGCACCAAACTCACATCAATAACTGGCTGCAGGATGTAAAAATCAGCCTGCTGGGCAGCACCATCAAACACATATTCAAAACCATTAGCAGATGAGAGCACCGCTACATTGCTTAAACGCTGTAAACCAGCAAGAGATTGACGATAAACAACCAACGAATCTGACGAAAATCCATCAGCATGATAAGCCGACGCATCACCTGAAAAAATCAGTTCTCCATGGCGCGCCTCCAGACTTGACTGATAATTCACACTGAACTGGTCAAACTCAAAACGTGTCTGCCTTGCACCTTGGTTGCTGACTGTGACTGTTAAGGTATTCATACCTGTCAGCAAGACTCCCCCAGGTACGGAAACTGTCACAACCGAACTATTTGTTCCTGGTTCATCAATATGACCACTTCCCACGGGTATGCCATTAATTTCAATCTGCGTCAAAACACTTTGTTCGTAATAAGCTTCTTTGGCAAAGTGATAACTCAATTGAGCAGCAATATCAGTCTGTGCTGCCACATCCAGATCAAATTCAAATGCCAGATGCTGCGTTTGTGAGGCTGACAAAAACAATAAACCATCAGGGTTATACCAACCCTCACCGGTTAATGCCGAAATGTTATAAGCCCTATTATCATCAATCGTCAAAGTTGCCCTTGCATGTTCAGTTGCATTATCTTGACCACTGTCGCCTGCCACTTCGCCTACTAAATTGTTGGGTGGGTCCTGAAAACTGACAAACAATTGATATGATCTGTCATCTGTATAGATAGAGTCATACCCTTGAACCAACACTTCAATAAAACTATTCTCATCGAACAGAGTATCTGCCGACACGTACACTGGCACTGAAAGGCCTTTACTCAGAACACCTATAGACTCTTTGGGTACTCCAAGCAGATTTATTCCTTCGGCTATCAAATTGGCATGAGTGATGCGTAACAACTGTTCACGATCACTGGAAAAACAAGCCAATGCATAACGGTCTGGGCGATTCGATTGGCAACGGCCAGTAAGGGCATAATCCGTTTTTGTTGTAATACGATCAACAGCAGCCTGGATTAATTGTTCCTGAGTTGGTTTACTCTCAATAAGCTCTAATTGCTGTTTCTGTTCAAGTAAAACATCGATCTCATTCGACAATTGCTCTGACACAAGTTCTACAGCATTTTTTTCCAACTCCAGCAGTTGAATCAGATCATCAATTTTCTGTTGGAATTTATCAGTCTGTTGTTCCAGTTTTTTCAGACGTTTTTTGACCTTTGCGACTTTTCTTTCAGCTTTTTTCTGCTGACGCTGAAAATTTTCAATTTTACGAGAGTATTTCTCCAGGGTCGCTGCAAATGATTCCTGTATTTGCCTCTGAGCTAACTCAAGCTCTACAATTTTTTGTTCAATTTCAATGATATCAGCTGACATCGCAAGCGACGGAGCGTTAAACAGAAACGCTACTACTACCAGAAAAAAGACAACAAACTGACGTATTTTATTATTATTATTCGTACAGACATTGGTACTGAACACGGGTTTATAACCTCTTATTATTCGTACCCCCAACGGATTCACAAACTACTAAATTGCAAAACCCGGAACCTTCCAGACATATTTTATATACTCAGTATAAGAATAGACGTATTCCATTAAAAATCCAGATTATTTTTAAGAATAATACCCTCGCTTATTCCAAGCGTTGCAGATGCAACAACAGCGCCTGTCGGGTATAATCGCCGATCTCAATAATCATCACACATTCAGACGCCATGTCTCTGTCCAACGAAGTTCAAAAACGCCGTACCTTTGCCATCATTTCGCATCCTGATGCAGGTAAGACAACCATCACTGAACGTCTCTTATTATCCGGCGGCGCCATTCAAATGGCCGGTAATGTCAAAGCCAGAAAAAGTGGTCGTCACGCCACCTCCGACTGGATGGAACTGGAAAAGCAACGAGGTATATCCGTAACATCATCAGTGATGCAGTTTCCCTATAAAGACAGTATTATCAACTTGTTAGATACCCCGGGACATGCTGACTTCTCTGAAGACACTTATCGTACACTGACTGCTGTTGACTCGGCTTTGATGGTGATTGACGTTGCCAAAGGCGTGGAAGAAAGAACCATCAAACTCATGGATGTCTGCCGCTTACGCACAACTCCCATCATGACTTTCATCAACAAAATGGACCGTGAGGGTAAAGAACCTATCGAGTTGCTTGATGAAGTGGAATCGGTATTGAACATCGCTTGCGCTCCAATGACATGGCCCATTGGCATGGGAAAAAATTTCCGCGGTTTATACCGTATATACGATGATTCAATTCACTTGTTCGCAGGTCGACCCGGCAATGCTGATGAAGACGAGATTATTCAGGGGTTAAACAGCGAAGAAACCAGCCAAAAACTGGGAATGCAAGCAGATGAACTTCGCGATGAAGTAGAACTTGTGCAAGGTGCCAGCAATGAATTTGACTTGGAACTATATCTTGCCGGTGAAATCACACCTGTATTTTTTGGCTCGGCAATCAGCAATCTGGGAGTCAGCGAGTTGATGAATAATTTTGAGCAATACGCACCAGCACCACAAGGCCGCCAAACAGAAACCCGTCCAGTAGGATCAGACGAGAGCAAATTCACTGGGTTTGTTTTTAAAATTCAAGCAAATATGGACCCTGCACACCATGACCGCATTGCTTTTCTTCGAATTAACTCAGGAAAGTTCAGCAAGGGTAAAAAGTTACATCATGCCCGAATTGGTAAGAGTATAACTATCAATAACGCTACCTCGTTTATGGCGGATAAACGAGATCAGGCTGACGAAGCCTACGCCGGAGACATCATCGGCTTACATAACCATGGTACTATCCAGATCGGTGACACGTTTACCGAAGGTGAGCAATTGAAATTCACCGGCATCCCAAACTTTGCTCCAGAGTTATTTCGGCGTGTCCGCTTGAAAGATCCACTACGCGCCAAAGCCTTGAATAAAGGCCTTGATCAACTGTCAGAAGAGGGAGCAACCCAAGTTTTTCGACCGCTGATCAGCAATGATCTGATTCTAGGCGCCGTGGGTGTGCTGCAATTTGATGTTGTAGCTCATCGTTTGCAGACAGAATACGCTGTCGAGTGCAGTTTTGAAAATGTACAAGTCTCCACCGCTCGTTGGTTGGAATTTCCAGATGCCCAGATGGAACGAGATTTTCGCCGTAAGAATGAAGCGAACACAGCCTTGGATGGAGCAGGTTGCCTGACGTATATCGCACCCAACAGGGTTAATTTAACGTTAACACAAGAACGCTGGCCTGAAGTGATATTCCACGAGACGCGAGAAATCTGAAAGTTGCCCAACTCTGAATCTTCTGGCTGGATATGCTGACAAGCATTATGGGTAAATTCTTGGCTCGATCTCAAGAGTAACATCAAACAATTGCTCAACACCTTGTTGAACCTGTCGAGCAAAATTCAGCACTTCAGAACCTTTACGTCGCTGTGGGTTAATCAATACTAAAGCTTGCTTGGCATAACAGCCGATGCCTTTTTCATCAAAAAAGCCTTTGAAACCAGCCCGCTCAATCAACCAGGCCGCAGCCAGCTTATACCCATCACTCACAGGGTAATTCACTAAGTCAGGAAAACGCTCCAGTAATGCGGCTTGCTGCTGCGCACTAATCAAAGGATTCTTAAAAAAGCTACCACTGTTCGGAATAACACCAGGATCAGGTAATTTAGAACTGCGAACATCACAAACCACTTGGAAAACGTCTTGAGCGGTTATCTTACTTTCGTCATTTTGCTCAGTTTTTATTATCTCTCGCAAAGCTGGATATAGGTTATTCAACGAGTATTTCGGCATTTTCTTATGCAAACACAAAGTGACAGAGGTAATAACTTTTTTATCTCGCCAACGCTGTTTAAAAATGCTGTCTCTATAAGCAAACTGACAATCGGATAATGAACATGATTGCGTGTTAACAGTTTTGATATCAATACACTCAAGCGAGACAAAGACATCTTTGAGCTCAACACCATACGCTCCAATGTTCTGAATAGGGGCAGCACCTATTAAACCGGGGATCAAAGCTAATTGCTCAAGACCATACCAGTTATTCTGTAAAGTCCAAACCACCAAGTCATGCCAGCTTTCACCAGCCCCAAATCGAATATGGATGGAGTCTTGGTCTTCATAAACAATTAAGCGCCCAAGGATGCGGTTTGCTAATACAACACCATTAAAATCATCCGTGAATATTGTATTACTACCCTGCCCCAAAACGACGATTGATTGGCCATCAAAGTGATGTTTATCTAATAAAGTAGATAAGCTCTCAACCGAGGTTATTTCAAAATACTGTCGTGCTTGTGCCGGAGAGGCCATCGTTGTTTGCAATTGCATCGGTGCTGCCTGTTCAGCCCCTGTATCAGGGCAAATTCGTATGCAAACGAATGTAACATACTCAGGTCTGTTGGCAAGCCTCTATTGACGGATCAACAAACATACTGCGCTGACCCCAGCCGAGATCAGTATTAATGAGGTTCAAGCCCAGTATGGACCAATGTCAGATTTTACTTGAGCTTTTTTAACTGTGCTGCTGTTTACGATACGGGCTACTTTTTTCTGTTTAAGGTGCCGATCGAATACCAACACAGCCAACATCATAGCTATCACGCCAAGAAATACCCAAAGTGCATAAAGACTAACCATTGTAACCACCCTTATTTTTATTATTGTTTTATTTTTTTACAGCGTATTAGTGCTACGCCATATTTATTTTTATAATTTTTATTTACTCTTGAATGTCAATATTAGCAAAAAATACGCCAATCTCAAGTTTTCATAGAAAAGTTCTGACAAGCACATGATTTACCACATTTTTCTGAATTCGGGCTTTTTTTTGGTCAGAACTACTTGTGTACACAAACTGACAAAATTTGTTGTTCAGCAGCGTTTTTTGTCACCTTCTTAACATTTCCAACACAGATGGTTATAGCGTCCTGCTAATCACCTCAAATGACAAATGTTCGGAAAACCATTCCTCTGCAATACGCACCTGAGACTTGCCGTTAAAACCTTCACCAATAAGCAACATTTGGCCTTCATCATTTATTACATATAAATTGTAATATCGCGAACGTTTGCTGGTAGCACTCCAATCAACAATATTTTCAGACATAAATCCCACTAATTGTTCCGCAGGAAAAAATCTGCGCCGAATAGGTATTCCCAAAAAGAAGCGACAGGTTTTAATTCCTTGCTCATCAATAGTAAGAGATAAACGGTTTGCCATAATATAAAGCCCGGTACACGCTCCTATAATCCCTCCAGATACCATAAACCAACGTATGAATTCTGACACACCATCAAGCAGAAAATAACCAATAGTAGCTGTAATAGCACTGAGCAGAATCGAGATTGTACAAATAATACGGTAACGACCATAGGAATAATCAACTTTAACAGCCTCAGAACCGAGCTTCGACACGGTCATAAAACGGGTCAACTCAATATGACCATCAATTCGTGAAGCTTTCGGCTCAACGATACTGGTGGTGTCTTGAAAAGAGGATAATTGCCCTGTTTTAAAGACAGGGATTTCAAATTCACGCTGCATTGGTATATCGTCGGTTAAATCACCTTCAACAAATACTCTCCAGGTATAAGACTCATCATCACTATGCATTGATTCAGGCAATGTTGGCGGCACCGCAAAACCAAAAGACAAACGCATACCCTCAGGGGTTAACTTAATATCAGCCAAGCCCTGTTCCTGCCAGAGAATATCTTCTTCTATACGCCGCTTTTGCGCCTGACCTGCTGCGCGCGAATGTAAACAGGTGACTGTAACAACAAAATTAGCCTCAGTATTTTTGTATTCATCTATATCAATATAGCCCCCTATATCACCACCAATAGCACCTGGATACGGATCTAGAGTCATTGGTGTAGGCCCGATAAGCTGCCATCTTCGACGAGCTCTTAAAGCCCATGTAATGAATAAAAAACCCATCAGAGGAAACAACAGCGCGATTATAGCTTTAGCGTTTTCACCCTGCACAAACTCGAAGTAAAACAACCAGATTGCAGGCAATGACAACATATTCCAGATCAGGGCAAAGTTCAGCAAAACTTGTCTGCTAGAAGTGTCGAGCGACTGCACAATAGACCTGGACCATTCCTTACGGTTCAACCAAGGCGGGCCATCACTTTCCGAAAAAGACTCTAGTGCAACTTTATGTCGATGACGTCCAACCAGATAAAGACAAGCCCCAGAAAATAACAAAAAAATGACAGGCAACAAACATTTTGACAACAGTATTTTCAGGCTTATTTGCCGATTAATAATAGCTCGCTCGGGTCGATCTGGATCAACCCAGACGATAACATTCTCGTTAGTTCTGAATATGCCTCTCAGAATCTCATCATAATCCAGGCCTGAGTTGTCTTCTTGGGTATACAGACCGATGCGTTTTCCTTCGTAAACCTGTCCCTTAATATTATATATGTAGCTGTAAGACGCGGCTTCCTCGCCAGTAAAATGATCAATTTCAGACAAAGAATGTTGCTGCAAAGTCGCTGACTGAGGTTGCCAACTTTGCACTGCAATCCAGTCACTGATCATCGGGTACACCCCATAGCCCCAAACTGCGACTGCAAAGGTGACTAATAGCAATGCAACGCGGGCTGATACAAAATTACTCACGGATAGTGAATCAGTTCAGACTATATTCCCCCTAATAATAGACTAGAATGCCCATAAATAAAGGGCATTGAAATTGAAGTCATCATTAGAACTCATCCAGAACACTACTGCAACATCATAATGGCAAGCTTATTTGTCCACGACCAGGCTAGCTTAGCCCCTTCATCAAAGCTAACCCATTGATATTCTGTATGCTCTTTAGGGTCCAGTGTGATCTCCAACTCTTCTTTAACATCACAAAAAAAGAGGTTTTCCTGGTTGCGCGTAACCCCAGGAGGAAATTTATGCCGCCATTGCGGCAATATATTGTAAGAACGGGAAATGCCAGTTGCTCGTAAAAACTGGTTCTTGATACCGGTTTCTTCATATAGCTCGCGCGCAGCAGTCTGTTCTGCACTTTCCTTATGTTCCATTGAGCCTGTCACTGACTGCCAGAAACAATCATGATCAGCACGCTTAATCAGCAAAACAGAGGTGGCGCTATGCACCACCACCATTACCGATTCAGGACGTTTAAAGTGTCGAGGGTCCATTTAAAAAATCACAAAACAGGTCATCTAGCATCCTGCTCTGCTTTAATAGCACCAGGACGAACTTTGACATGCAACTCTCTGAGCTGTTTATTATCGACAGGGCTGGGAGCTTGGGTCAACAAACACGAAGCCCGCTGTGTTTTAGGAAATGCGATAACATCTCTAATTGAATCAACCTCATTCATCATAGCTACTACACGGTCCACACCAAAGGCAATGCCTCCATGTGGCGGTGCACCATGCTTCAAAGCGTCCAACAGAAAACCAAATTTTTCTTCGGCTTCCTGGTCATCAATGCCCAGCGCTTCAAATGCCAGCTTTTGCACACCTGTATCATGAATACGAATAGAACCACCACCCACTTCAGTTCCATTTAAAACCATGTCATAAGCACGCGACAATACCTTTCCAGGCTCTGTTTTAAGCAATTCAACCTGATCAGCAAATGGCGCTGTAAATGGATGATGTAAAGATGTCCAACGATTAGACTCCTCATCTCTCTCAAACATGGGGAAATCAACCACCCATACTGGGCTCCACTTTTGCGTCAATAATTCGAGATCATCACCCAGCTTAACTCGTAATGCTGCCAGTGAATCATTAACCACCTTTGCTTTATCAGCACCGAAAAACAGGATATCTCCAGTCTGCGCTTCAGTACGTTGCAAAATGCCATCAACTACATCATCCGGCAAAAATTTTAAGATCGGAGATTGCAGGCCTTCACGCCCCTGATCAAGATCATTGACCTTAATATAAGCCAAACCCTTGGCACCATAGTTACCAACAAACGCAGTGTATTGATCAATCTGCTGGCGACTCAAACGTGTAGCACCCTGTGGCACCCTCATTGCTGCAATGCGGCCATCAGGTGCATTTGCAGGACCAGAAAACACTTTGAACTCCACACTCTTCATTAGATCCGTAATACTGATCAAACGAAGTGGGTTACGTAAATCAGGACGGTCGATGCCAAATTGCTCAATAGCATCAGCATAAGTCATGATCGGAAACGCTTCGGCCAAATCAACATTCAATGTCTGCTTGAACAAATCACGCATCATTTGTTCGGTCAAAGCCATGATTTCCTGTTCATTCATAAACGACATTTCGATATCAAGCTGAGTAAACTCAGGTTGACGATCAGCACGCAGATCCTCATCTCGAAAACAACGGGCAACCTGATAATAACGTTCAAAACCTGACACCATCAGCAACTGTTTGAATAATTGGGGTGATTGCGGCAAAGCGAAAAATTCACCTGCATGAACTCTACTGGGCACCAAATAGTCCCTGGCTCCTTCTGGCGTTGACTTGGTCAGTACTGGCGTCTCAATATCAACAAACCCTTTCTCATCAAGAAAGTTGCGTACAAAGCGAGTAATATCGTGACGTAAGCGCAATGTTTTCTGCATTTTTTCACGGCGCAGATCCAGATAGCGATGCTTCAAACGAACCGCTTCACCAACATCATCTTCATCCAATTGGAAAGGCAGCGGCTCGGCTCGGTTAAGCACAACTACATCACTGGCATACACCTCAACCATGCCTGTTGGCAGATTAGGGTTGGTCGTTCCTTCCGGTCTGGGACGAACCGTTGCAGTGATTTGAAGTACGAATTCATTACGCACAGTTTCAGCTATGGCGAACGCTTCCTCAGCATCAGGATCAATCACAACTTGCAATAAACCACTGGCATCACGCAGATCAATAAATATAACACCACCATGATCGCGGCGGCGATGTGCCCACCCACAGACCGTGATTTGTTGTTCAAGCAAGGATTCATTTACCTGCCCACAATGATGTGTTCGCATCGTGCTAACCTCTGTTAAATTATTCTTTAATTTCATTCATTCTATAATGGCAGCGTTTGCTGTTGTTGGCTGCCATATACTTATTTTTCGTGTTGCATTGCTTCCACTATTTTGCGCATCTCTTCAGGGTCATCCAATGGATTTATTACCCCCGCAGATAGTATCATTTTCAAACCAACTTCAACCGGTATATCAATACGAATAACATCACGTGCCGGCACCATGACATAAAAACCAGATGTGGGATTAGGTGTGGTTGGGACAAACAGATTCACCAGCGGTTGGTTCAATTTCTTTTGAAATGCAGTAGGCCCATCCCCAGTAACAAAGGCCAGCATCCAGGCACCTTTGCGCGGATATTCAACCAAAACCACTTCACGAAACGACTGACTTGAATCCGAAAATATGGTCGACGTAACCTGCTTTACCGAAGAATAAATCGTTCTAACCAAGGGAATACGTGATAGCAAGTCTTCCCAACCGTTCACCAGGCGCCGCCCAAACAGGTTTGCCACTATCATGCCGGTCAGCAACATCAGCAATAAGGTCAAAACCAGACCTAAGCCTGGAATCTCATAGCCGATCAAGTTTTCTGGACGGAACTTAGCGGGTACTAGAACCAAGGTCCGGTCAACAATATCAATGATAAATTTGACCAGTAAGAAGGTTACAACTAGAGGTACCCAAACTAATAAGCCCGCTACTAAATACTTACGTAACTTTGAAATAATCATTGCTTACCTGATATTGATGGGTGCTGCATTACGACTAGCTCGAACTCGATTCCTTTGGACTTGAATCAGTCTTGGAAGGTGTCTCTTTCTTGCCCTTAAAATCAGTTTCATACCAACCAGTACCTTTTAACTTAAAAGCAGCAGCCGTTACCTGTTTTTTCAGGGCAGGCTGCTGGCACTTAGGGCAGTCTGTAAGCTGAGCATCAGCGATTTTCTGAATCGCTTCAAGCTGATGGCCACAGTGTTCACAGGCATATTGATAAATCGGCATTGACGAAAGCCTCCAATAGAAACTCAAAAATTATTCTTTAAACCAAAATTCACCGTGGATCTGTCTACATAGTGAATCAACTATATCGGCTTATTTAAGCTGGTTTAATTTAACAGGTGTTGACTCGGCAAGAAGCTAAAGCTAACCCACAAGACCGAACAACGTTCTCATAACTAGGCCCGAGAAATAAACAAGACAAACCCAAAGGCGGCATATTTTATAACGATTCGCCAGCTTTAGAAACCGTTAATATACTATTTCAGCGGCTTATGAGCCTGCCACAGTCATATTATCAATCAAAATTGAACCAGTTTGGATATTACCTCGATCATCAACGTCGGTTCCAACAGCAGCAACACTCATGAATATGTCGCGCAAATTACCCGCAATTGTGATTTCCTGCACTGGGTGCTGGATGATGCCATTTTTAATCCAGAAGCCAGAAGCACCCCGGGAATAATCTCCAGTAACCATATTAATACCCGAGCCAATCAATTCAGTGACTAAAAGACCTTCATCTATGCCAGACACCAAATCGTCAAAACTCTGCTGCGTATCTGTCACCGTCACATTGCGAACACCACCTGAGTTTGCTGTCGTCTGCATACCTAGCTTACGTGCGGTATAAGAACCTAATACATAACCTTGCAAAATCCCATCAGCAACAATTGCTCGCTGCTCTGGAGTGGCAACGCCTTCATTATCATAGGCAGCACTGGCAGCCCCGCCTATGACATGTGGATTTTCAGTGATACTCAACCACTCAGGCAATACTTGCTGCCCCATTTGATCCAACATAAAAGTCGCTTTTTTGTATAAGGCTCCACCTTTAATAGAGGCAATCAAATGCGATACTAAACTACCGGCAATCGGTGCTTCAAATAACACTGGAACCTGGCAAGATGAAATTTGCGTCGCCCCCAGACGCCGGATCGTTCGTTCACCGGCCAATGCACCTATCTGCTCGGCCGATTGCAGACGTTCTGCATTGCAATTCGAGCTATACCAATAGTCTCGCTGCATATCTCCATCCTGTTCAGCAATTACAGAACAGCTGATACTATGCCGAGTACCTCGTTGAAAGCCTGAAAAGCCATGTGAATTTGCATAAATAGAAGCTCCACGATGCGAGTTTATGGTCGCACCTTCTGTATTGGTGATACGAGTATCTACATCACAGGCTGCCTGTTCACACTCTTGGGCCAACTGCGTCATTTGCTGCAGAGAAATACCCCAGTCATGATACAGTTTCAGGTCAGCTGGATCTGATGCCATTAGCTGTGCATCGGCCAATCCCAGACAATCATCACGCGCGGTTTGCTTAGCGATGGTTACTGCTGCTGCGACCGTTTGCTGAATACCTTCAACAGAAAAATCGGCGCTGCTGGCGGAACCTGTCTGTTGATTACAATACACGCTGATAACCAATGAGCGGTCATTGTGAATTTCAACCGATTCCAGAGCTTGTTTACGCACAGCAACCGATTGACCAACACTGTTTGAAATATGCACTTCTGCCTGATCCATGCCTAACTGCTTAGCGTGAGCCAGAGCTTTTTCAGCAACACCTTCCAAATCTCGCCTGGAAACCACTTGAGCATCTTTCAGGTTTGCTTGTGAAGCACTGTTGTCTTGTTGACTTTCATATTGCTTATTCATAGCTGAACCCCTCCGACGGTCAAACCGTCAATTTTCATCGTCGGTTGACCCACTCCTACAGGCACACTCTGCCCATCCTTACCGCACACACCCACACCCGTGTCCAGTGACATATCATCACCTACCATACTCACCTTATTCATTGCCTCAGGGCCATTGCCAATCAGCGTTGCACCTTTGACCGGGCGGGTGATTTTACCATTTTCAATCAAATAAGCCTCACTGGAAGAAAACACAAACTGGCCTGAAGTAATATCGACCTGACCTCCACCAAAGTTGACGGCATAAATACCTTTATCAACAGATTGAATAATTTCTTCCGGCGCATATTTCCCAGCCAACATATAAGTGTTAGTCATCCTCGGCATTGGTAAATGTGCAAACGACTCGCGTCGCCCATTCCCCGTCACAGCATGCCCCATCAAACGAGCATTCATACTATCCTGCATATAGCCTTTTAAAATTCCATTTTCAATCAGCACTGTATTTTCTGTTGGATTACCTTCATCATCAACAGACAAGGATCCACGACGGTCAGACAATGTCCCATCATCAACAACAGTACAATGCTTTGAAGCTACCTGTTCACCAATGCGTCCGGAAAAAACTGAGGTGCCTTTACGGTTAAAATCACCTTCAAGGCCATGACCCACTGCTTCATGCAATAAAATACCAGGCCAACCCGCCCCCAGTACCACAGGCATAGTCCCAGCGGGTGAATCAACTGCATCCAGATTCACCAAAGCTTGCCGAACTGCTTCTTCAGAATATTCTTTAACCAGGTCCTGCGAAAAATAGTCATAAGCATGACGCCCTCCGCCCCCCATGGAACCTCGTTCTCGCCGCCCATTATGCTCAACAATCACACTGACATTCATTCTGACCAAAGGTCGAACATCCGGCACTTGACGACCATCGCTGGTCACGATCATTATGACTTCATACACACCTGACAAGCTTGCCATCACTTCTGTAACTCGACTATCAGCCTTACGTGCATAACGATCTGCCAAAGTCAGCAATGCTGTTTTTTGCTCATCGGTATACAACTGTAAGGGGTCGCCATCAGCATAAACAGGTTTAATCACTGGGCGCTGCCAATTGATAGCCGCCTGTGAATTCTGACCTTGCCGACCAATTGCCAGAGCAACAGCACTGGCAGACTCTATTGCTGGTAGAGACAGGTCCTCTGAATAGGCGAAAGCGGTCTTTTCTCCACACACACTGCGCAAACCAACACCCTGTTCAATGCTGAAACTACCTGATTTGACCTTACCTTCATCAAGAGACCAGGTTTCGTGTTTTTGATACTGAAAATATAAGTCAGCGTAGTCATTTCCCTGCACTTGGGTTAATTGCCCTATAATGCGTGATAGAGACTTATCATCCAAACCGGTTGGGTCCAAAAGAATCTTTCGGGCTATAGCTTCATGGTTACTCATAATATAATCCCTTCCAATCGATAGGGTCATTGTAGAATTGAATAGTGTCCGTCAAAACACTCAAGGTTGCCAACAAGGCTTATTTAAAAATGAATATGGGTACGTTTATGCTTTAAGCAAGGAAAATGCTCACGAATATTTGTCAAAGCCTCAAAATCCACTTCATTAATGATGATTCCTGCTTGTGATTCAAGGCAGTTAACCACCCTTCCCCAGGCATCAACCAACATGGAATGTCCCCAGGTTTCACGGCCATTTTGATGCCGACCAAACTGTGCCGCAGCAATAATGTAACATTGATTTTCAATTGCTCTGGCACGTAACAGAACTTCCCAGTGTACCTCACCTGTCTTGCGTGTAAAGGCCGCAGGAACACAGCTGATAAAGACATCATCTGGCATACTTCGATAAAGTTCAGGAAAACGCATATCATAGCAGATGCTCAAGCCTACTTTCCCCCAGGGAGTCTCAACATAGTTAGCAATATCTATATCCCCGTATTCAATGCTATCAGACTCACAGTAAACCTGACCATTAGGCAGTTTCACATCAAACAGATGAAGTTTGTCATAACGGTGAACAGGTGCGCCCTGTTCATTAAAAACTATGCACGCAGCATAGACTCTATCATCATGTTCAGGGTGCTTGATAGGAATCGTTCCAGCAACTACCCAGATGCCATAGTTTTGCGCCAGACGTGAAATAAAGTCCTGGATGATACCAGAACCCATCGTTTCTGCTGTCTCAATACGCTCTGCTTTGACATTTGGCATATGCGCAAAGTCCTCAGGCAATACAAGTATATCTATATTCTGTTCAGCCTCTCGAACCAAGTCTTCGACAACTGACAAATTATGTATCACATTATTACTGGACGACATTTGTAAAGCCGCTATATTGCATACCTTGGTCATAATCACCTATTTCATTGTTAGTTATTGTTTTCAGGGCTGACAATGGTTACCTGATCTGAATACAGACGTCTATTACCTCTCTCCCAGTTCACCGTCATCGGTGACCCGGACGATGTTGGGCTTATCCCAGGAACCATCCACTGTATAAGTATAGACAATAGCTTGATTAAATTGTTTTTTGAACATTTTCTGCGCCAAAAACACCACAGCACCTGCTGCCGGATTGCTCAAAGCACTGAGCAGTGCCAGATTCCCCCCCAATTGCGGCGACACCAGCAATTCCAAATCATAGTCTTCATCCGCCAAACCCACCTTGCCATTAGCCTGAACATAGACTGAGGGACCATAGATAAAAAAGCTTCTCAGCAACACATCACCTTTGACGATGAGTCCATTCGACACCATGCGATCAAAAAACAGGCCCTGACCAAAAACATCCTGAAAATCCAAACGCAAACGCCTTGACAGAGAATTAACATTCAACAAACCAAACACGCGTCCAGTAGTCGAGTTTAATTTAGGAAAACTCGCTTTACGCACTTCCAAATCATATTTCCCATCAAGCTTTTCAAACCCAAATGTCATGGGAGACCCCAACCACGAAATATCAGCAGTAAAGCTGGAATTACCATCTTCTAACAATCCAGGAAACCCCATCACCTGTAAAGCAGCTCCGGTAGAAGATGACTCAACTGCAACCGTCATCTGTGTTTGAGTTCCTGGTTCATCCACTCTTGGCTGCCACACTCCTGATAAAACTATTTCAGCACCAGGTTGTTTTAAAAACAATTCATCCATTTGCCAGGTTTCTTTATCAGGAAAAGCATTAAAACGAAGTTGTCCCCATGACTTACCCAAAGCAGTAAATTCATCAGCCTGCACAGTGACTATTGGGAATGTTGACGGATCTCTATCATCCGCCTCATTGTTTTGCAGCACAGGCAGCCCTTCAAGTGCACGCTGCTTAGCACTTTTATATGGCCATACTAATCGAGACAATTTGAGATCGTATTTAGCGGGTTGCGCAAAAGGCGATAGCACAGCAGTGCCAAACGCACTATCACCATCAATAATTGTTTGCCAGACACGTCCATCATCCGACCTGGCCACACTCTGGGTTGCACCCAGTTGTTTTCCAAACAAAGTTACCTGCTCTGTTTTTAAACGGATTTGTCGTAATTGATCGACAAAATTGACTCCCGCTTTCTTTTCTACTTTGACTTGACTCAAAGCTTGCAAACTATCAATCCACTCATCAAGATTAACGGCATCCTGATCAACATCAATATAAACACCGGGTTTATCATCTGTGCTGGAAATGCCAAGCAAACCAATGTCAATATTGCCATATTCAAGCAAATTACCCTGGGTTTGCTGCGCTGCTCTGAATCGCATTTGCACATTACTGCCATAATTAATGTGCAAGTTATTACGCAACGACGGCCCCATGGAGAGCATCACTTCCAGGGGAACAGCGTCATCCTCTTTTTTATTAAAAGGTTCAGGAAAACTAGACACTACTCCCAACAATGCTGATTCCACATTCACCTTAACGCCTTGCCGAGTAATATCAACATAACCTGACCAGTCTGCCGAACCGGACATAGTACTTGTCAATGCAGCTCCCAGCCAAGGCTTTAATTCCTCGACATCTGCATCACCAGCACCAGCAATACGCACTGCAGGCGGCTGTCCAGGCCTTAATGTTGTGACATTAGCCAGTAACTCTCCCCCTAGAAATTCAGCCGAAATATCATTACCTTTTACTGTCGATTGGGTGTACTTGATCTCTCCATTGATCTTCTTTAAGACAACTCCCTGAGGAATTTCAATCTCCCCCTCACTTACCTTGGCCACACCTGAGACTCGTGCCTTACTCATGGATTCGAAGGGTAAATCCAGAGATAAATTACCCGAATATTCTCCACTAAGCGGAGTAACAAAGGTTGTCAACTCATCTGCCTCTTGCTCTGCTCTCTTCTTGATCAATGGACCCTTTTGCAGAAAATCAACCACATGTGCCAATGGCCCAGACAAATCCCCCTTAAGCTTCAGATGCCGTTTAGAACGAAACAATTCAGCAATATGAGCCTGGGCATTGCTGACCTTTGACAAGCCAATTGTTCCTTTTTCAGCAGCAATTGTCAGCCGACGGTCTTTCAACTTAACGGTCGCTTCCGGCGTTTCAAACACAGGCCATTGTTGTTGAAATCCATAATCTAATTCAACACCTTGCGCTGTAGCCGAACCAACGATCTGCGCCTTATTAGTTGTTAAGGCCTGCGCAGACGTTTCTCCGATATAGCTCACCGTACCATCGACTTTATCAACTCGCTTAAAGGCGCCTGACCACCATTTTTTAAAAAGAATAGCAGTCTGTTTGGGGAAATATCGGCGCAGCACTTTCAAACCAGACAACTGGAAATCTGTCTTAGCCACTAAATAACCAGGTCCATAACGCCTTTTGTCAAAGGCAACATCTATGTTCTGTAAATCGATATCAGAGTTTTTCAATTCTGCACCATGAACTCCCAAATGCAGGGTGTTATCACGGTACTGCCAGGCAAGATTGGCCACTGCCTTATCAACAGGTATCGAATACGATAAAAAACGCGGCCAGCTTAGTTCACTGTTTTGAATATTATACTGTAACTCCCCACCATGCTGATCCAAGCTTACTCGGGCGTAAACATTAGTTAAACCAGGAACTTGTTGAGTTGACCGCCAACCAAGTTGGCTGGCTCGGGCGGAAAATTTCCAGTTATCAAATTTGAACAATGACACTGAGAACTGCAAACGAACATCATTGAGCACACCAGTGAGATCAGCGCTCAATAACCATTTATCCAATTCTGAACCACTACCAAGAACACGCACAATATCCAAAGCCCTTTCAGCATACAGCTCTGGAATAATGACCTCCCCCTTACCTTTACTGACGTTCAAGTCGACTTTGCGTGTTGACAGGGAACTCTCATCCTCACCCGCCAGAACGTTGAGCGTTGCTGACCACTCATCCTGCTTCAGCAAATTGCCCTGGACATCAAAATGCACACCGATAATACCTTTATCGTTATCCATTCTGGCAATCAGTTTTCGCTGCCCGTCCTGTTTTTTATAGCTGGCAACAATATCAGCAAATTGAGTGCGGGTTCCATCCGTGTGCAGCCAGTGCAAATTACCATTGTGCAAATCAGCACTGCCTTGACTTAGTACCCAGGATAATAACCAGACAGAAGAGCGATTTTTATTATGACTAGGCTGCACGGTCATGCCACCAATACGGATTCCACCACCTGGAATTGATTCCATAGTGACGTATGGCGATTCTATGACCAATTCAGAGAATTTAGGCCAGAACATCAGTAAGGATGGCCATTGAAAACGACCGGCAAAATGATCAAATTGCGCCGTTACCTGGCCAGTGCTGCGCTCAACCGCTTTAAAATTCCTGACAATAAAACCAGGGTGTCCTGCTTGCCAGGTAGTTGAGATATCATCAAATTCAATCTGTAGACGTGTCTGCTCACTGATAAACTGCTTTATTTTCTCCTGATATCTCTCGGCATCAGAAAAAAAGTAGGCAGCAGTAGCAAGCACCAGCACATAGCTGGCGACGACAATAAACAGTAAATAACGAAGGAACTTCACAGGTAAAGAGTATTAAGAAAATTGAATTAGTAAAAAGCGCATATTATTAAAAGTATTTCACTGTATCGATGGATTGCAAAAGCAGCCAACGATTAGCTTGTTAAAAGATTCAAACTTTAGGAGACCTCAGACCAAAACAATATCATATTGCTCTTGATGGTACGTTTTATCTACCTGTAATGTAATACTACAGTTAATGAATTCCTGCAAATCAGCAAGCCCTGATGCTTCTTCTTCAATCAACATATCAACCACATTTTGTGCCGCCATAACAGTATAGGCTCTGGATTGATAACGACGGGCTTCACGCAAAATGTCACGAAAAATCTGATAACAAATGGTTTGCGCTGTCTTAAGCACCCCATGCCCCTGACATACAGGACAAGGCTCACATAACATTTTCTCCAAGCTGTTATGTGTCCGCTTGCGGGTTAATTCGACCAAACCCAGAGCTGACATATCTGACAATTGAGTCTTGATACGGTCATGTTTAACAGCAATGCGCAGTTGCTCAATAATCGATTTGCGATGTTTGCCCGCCTGCATGTCAATGAAATCAATTATGATGATACCACCCAGATTTCTCAGTTTAATCTGTCTGGCAATCGCGTGTACAGCTTCCAGATTAGTTTTAAATAAAGTCTCATCATGATTACGCTTACCGACATAAGCACCGGTATTAACATCAATTGTTGTCATCGCTTCAGTCTGGTCGAAAATCAAATACCCCCCCGACTCAAGGTCAACCCTTTTATTCAATGCACGTTGCAACTCACTCTCTACAGAATACAAACTAAACAGCGGGCGGTCACCATTATAATATTCCAACTTATTGAATACATCGGGAATCATTTTTTCAGCAAACTCTCTGGTTTTCTGATACGTTTCTTGAGAATCTACACGAACTTTTTCAACGCTATCCCTGACAATATCCCTCAATGTCCTCAAGGCCAGAGGAATATCTTCATGCACCATGCGAAATGACGTTTCATTGCGCATGGTGTGCTTAATATCAGCCCAGACCTTACTCAGATATTCCAAGTCATCGGCCAGTTCCTGATCCGTCGCTGTATCAGCTACGGTTCGGATAATAAAACCTCCCGGTAAAGGTTTATCTAATAACAAAGCTTTCAAGGTATCCAACAAACGTTGTCGATCTTCAGCACTTTCAATTTTCTGAGAAATGCCGATATGTTCGTTATTTGGCATATAGACAAAATAACGTGAAGGAATACTTAATTCAGTTGTCAGTCGTGCTCCTTTAGTACCAACCGGGTCTTTGACAACCTGCACCCACACTGTTTCACCTTCATGCATTAATTGATCAATCGGTGGCGCAACTGTTTGTTGGTCACAATTAAAGGCCGGATCATTACGGGTGATATCATTCGCATGCAAAAAGCCAGCTCTCTCCATACCGATATCAATAAATGCTGCCTGCATGCCAGGCAATACACGTTTAGTTTTTCCTCTATATATGTTGCCAACCAAGCCTCTCGTCTTAGTCCTTTCAACATAGATTTCCTGTAAAACGCCGTTTTCAACTACAGCAACACGGGTTTCCTGTGGTGTTATATTAATCAACACCTCTTCGCTTATAGCCAATTCAAATCCACCTGTTTCAATAGTTGATTAAGTTCAAATAACGGCAAACCCACAACCCCTGAATAACTACCGGAAATGGATTCAACCCAAGCCGAGGCTGCCCCTTGAATTGCATAGCCACCCGCTTTATCAACAGGCTCACCGCTACGCCAGTATTGCTGCATTGTCGTATCGTCCAATTCAACAAACCGAACCTCACTGACACTGATTGCAGTATACACTGCACCCTGACCAATTAATGCGATAGCCGTCATAACGCTATGAGTATTTGCGGACAATTGACGCCAGATTCGCATCGCATCATCCTCATCAACAGGTTTACCAAACACCTGTTCGCCCAACACAACCACTGTATCAGCCGCTAATACCGGTTGTAAGTTGTGCTCAGTAATGTCGTTCTTATTTTGCAGCCTCTCAAAAACAGCTTTCGCCTTGCTTTGCGCCAAACGTAACACATAGTCTTTTGCCGGCTCTTGCAACATGCGGCTTTCATCAATATCAGCCGGCACTATCTGCAAGGTTAATCCCAGTTGTTCTAATAAGGCTTTACGGCGCGGTGATGCTGAAGCCAGATACAAATCAAAATCCTGCATCAGGATGGTTGCTCACTTTCTTTCATCGCTGCTATGGCAATCATAAAAATAACCACAGCGCAAAGCACCAGCATCAGCACCATCAGCACAAAACCGGACTCATTGATCTCTTTCAGTGGACCAATAATATTGTTCTCCGGCACAATAACAACAACACGCCATTCTTTACTGAACGTTTCAGGAAATTTGGTAAAAGACGCTATAAATCGTCGATTTTCTGCTTCGAAAATAAATTTATTAAAACCGTATTGCTCGTAATCAGCAAAAGCTTTTTGCACATAAAGGTCTTCAAGTTGAGCCACTGAGACCAGTTTACGTTCGTTAGTATCTGACTGGTTAAGCCAACGTACACCTTCAGGAAAAGCGATCATTTCATCTTTTTCATTGACGATCATGGTCAAGCCTACTGAACCAATTGGAATAGACTTAAGGAATGATGATAAACCACTCAATGGAATATCAGCTCCCAGAGTACCAATATGCAAGCCATTCTTATCCTTAACTTTACGAGCAGCAGTAATCCCAGGTGTTGGCTTATCAACCGGAGTCGCAAACACATAAACATCTGTCCAATATGCTTCATCACCAACCAGCTTCCCTTGATACCATGGCCGTTGGCGAGCGTCATAATACCAAGGTCTCTTACGAGGATCGTATTGACCATCTCCCGACTCTTCACGATCCAATTGCCCTTCAGAGTCATAGTACCGCCATTGATCGACAACTGACTGCTCACCTTGCCTGGTAACCTTACGCTCTCTCATCCCCTCATTTTTATGACGAGCTTTCATCCAAAAATTACCTTGTTTGTCACCATAATAAAAGTGACTCAGCTGCGGATATAAACCAAAAACCTGATTTGCATAAGCCTGCATTGTTGGAGTATTACTAACATCCAGAGCCTGTTGTTCAATCAGGGTTCCCGTAAGGGAAACAACCGAGGAAGCCGGTTGCATGTAATTGATGGTTTGCTCCATTACCGTCTCAGTAACCTGCCAGATAAGATTGTCAGAGATGTTCAGTACACTCTGAGAGTTTCTCAAATAAGCATTAGCTATCAAAAAGACAACAAGAACCATGATCAACAAGCTGAGCGCAATCAGAATATTGATTCGAAGAGTTTTGTTATAAAATGGGGAAAGTATTCGCATGATTTATCTAGTCTTTAATGAGCTTATTGTAAGTTAAGCTGTACCAATTGTGCTAATTCTTATTACTATAAGAGACCTGAGCATAACTCAATGAGTCAATAAAAGCCGTTATTCTTCTACCCAACACTGGAGATCCACATCAACAACAATGCCAATATAAACGCTAACGCCCAGCAAACCAATTCGTCCAAACTGGCGTTCAAACTCTATTTGTTGATGCCCACGTTATTTGTGTTCATTCTACTACTGGCTTTGCCAGTATTATGGAGTTACAGCAAACGCTTTGAAATTGACAAAATCCGCCAGACAGGTAGTGTTCAACTAAATTTATACAAAAGTTCAGCGAAAGATGCAGCGGAGAAATACCGCTATTTAACCGAACTGTTAAAACGCAACAATGACATAAAGAATGCCCTTAAATGGCAAACCTTAACTTTACGAGATATCAGCAGCAATTATCTGGAAAGCATTATTGACCAAACCACCATTCGGGAAATTATTCTATTAAACAGCGCTGGCGAAGTTATCTCAGGCAGCAATTGGCTGGCACGCTACAACCTGATTGGCAGCAACTTGAGCTCAAGACCTTATTTTCAACGCCCCAATCAAAAACCGGTAAAAGGCATTTTCAATATTACTGCCAACAAACAAAATCCCAGCTACTACATTTCTGAGCCGGTTTATTATGACAGTGAATTTGTCGGCAATGTTGTCGTTCGCATTTCATTAGCACCCTTGCAGCAAAGCTGGCAGGTTACTGATGCCAATGTCATCATTACCGACGACAGCGGCATTATATTTATCAGCAGCAACATCAATCTGCTGCGTAAGACCTTAGGCGTACTATCAAGCAGCACCATTAATAAAATCAACCGGGAATGGAGTATCAATTCTCCTCAGCTGGCATCAGCCGGGGTAATTCGAATAAATGCCAATCAGGATGTCATTCTCAAGCTGGAAGCCGACAGTGACACCAATGAAACTGTCGGCGAGTCATTCTTAATTCAGAGTGCACCACTGGAATCATTGAATGCAAAAATTCATTATTTATCCAGCATCAATCTGGCACAAAAAAATGCGATAACCAATATCATCGCCATTATCATGCCAGTATTGTTTATCAGCATCCTGCTACTATTTCTTCGCGAAAGAAAGCTCAAAATCACACAAAAACTGGCACAACGCGACGAGTTGGAACGCCAGGTAGATCGGCGCACACTGGCGTTAAAATCAGCCCAACAAGAACTGATTCAATCAAGTAAATTAGCCGCTCTAGGGAAAATGTCAGCCGCTATTGTACATGAGCTCAATCAACCCATTACCGCCATTCGCACACTATCTTCAAGCTTGCGACTATTAGTCACCAAACAGCACTACGAAGAGGCGCAGACAGGTCTCGGAAAGCTGGTCGAATTAACCGACTACATGTCATCTATCACCAAACAGCTAAAAGTCTTCTCTCGAAAGCCCGCGGAAGCCGAACACTATCAACGCGTCTCTTTAACTGAAACAATTAACACCAGCCTGAAATTTTTTGACAACGAATTTGAACAGCAAAAAATCACTCTCAAACGTGATTACCCAGATGACAAAGTGCTCATAGCAGCTGACCATATGAAACTAGAACAGGTTTTCATCAATCTGATAAGTAACTCGCTGGATGCACTGAAACAACAAAAAAATAAAACCATTCGAATATCCATAAAGCAACTAGAAGAAAAAGTCTGTATTAACTTTTCCGACAATGGCACTGGAATCGACGAAACGGATTTGCCCCACTTATTTGATCCTTTTTTTACGACTAAACAAGTCGGTGATGGCCTGGGTCTGGGCCTATCGATCAGTTACGGCATTATCAACGAGCTAAAAGGGACGATGTCAGTTACCAACAACGCTTATGCCGGCGCAACATTTACTGTGCTTATACCTCAATAAATACCTGCTCATACCATATAATATGGTATGAGCTGCATCATGGTACAAAAACTGTATAAAAAAAGGCATGGGTGAATAATTCACCCATGCCTTCTTCTACAGCTTAGTTTAGCTTTTTAATCACCAAGCTGAGGAGGTTATCTTTCGAAGATTCCTGCCGACGCTGTTATTTTAGAATAAATAACAGCATTAGCAAACAGTAGTTTAGTCAAAAACATCTATAATAAAGGCAAAGCATACGACCAAAAACCCCTAAGTGGTTATTTTCAAGCCTCAATCTCAATAAAAGCATGGTACATTTTTAAAATAAGCAAATGCAATTTATGTATAAAAATAACCAACAAGGACATTCGTTTGTAGAATTAACAAAGTACAACGGCACCGAGAATTTATACTGTGATAGATGAGAACAAAGTCGTATTGTTTGTCGATGATGATAAACAAATACGAGAAAGCACTGAACAATGGCTGCAACTGGCAGATTTTGAAGTCATTGCCTGTGATTCAGCCAGTAGTGCTCTAAAAAAATTACACCGCGATTTCCCCGGCATTCTGATGACTGATGTAAAAATGCCGGATATAGACGGAATCGAACTCATGCGCATGGCACTGGAAAAAATACCGGATTTGCCAGTGATTCTTGTCAGCGCTCATGGCGATATCACCATGGCCGTCCAGGCAATGCAGGATGGAGCCTACGATTTCATTGAGAAACCATTCATTCCTGAGCGCTTGTCAGAGACTGTCAAACGAGCTTGTGAAAAGCGTCGCCTGTATCTGGAAAATATAAAACTCAGACACCATATCAACACCCAATCTGATATTGATGCACGCATTATAGGTGTTTCTTCAGCCATGAAACGGCTTAAAGAAAAAGTTATCAATATCGCTGACACCAATGCCAATGTGGTTATCTACGGAGAAACCGGCAGCGGCAAGGAACTTTTATCTCAATGCCTACACGACTTCAGTTCTAGATCGAAGTACCCTTTTGTCCCGATCAACTGTGGAGCTATTCCTGAGGCTTTATTCGAAAGTGAATTATTTGGCCATGAAAAAGGCGCTTTTACTGATGCCAAAAAGAAACGTATCGGAAAAATCGAACACTCAAATAAAGGCAGCTTATTCCTTGATGAAATCGAGAGTATGCCTATCAGTTTTCAAATTAAATTATTACGCACTTTACAGGAAGGTAAAATACAACACTTAGGCTCCAATAGTGAAATTGAGATTGATACTCGCGTTATCTCAGCATCTAAATCGGACTTGTTAGCGGAAAGTAATGACGGTGAATTCCGAGCCGATTTATACTACCGCCTGGCTGTTATGGAATTACACTTGCCCCCTTTGCGCGAGCGAAAGGAAGACATTCCTCTTCTGTTTGACTTTTTTGTCAGAGAAACCGCAAAGACACACAACTTTGAATACAGCAGCCTGAGTTCCAAGCAACTTTCAGATTTAATCGATTATCACTGGCCTGGAAATATCCGTGAGCTGAAGAATATAGCCACCCGCTTTGTGCTAGATGACCGCAAATCAAACAACAAAATTCAATTACTTTTATCACGTAGTCCCAGCTTTAATGGAGACAGCACAGTTGTCGATAACGATGAGGATTCTTCGCTGACGTCGCAAATGCATATCTTTGAATCACGATTCATAGAACAATCACTGAAGAAGCACCGCGGCAATATTCAAGCTGTGATGCAGGAGCTTCAATTAGAACGAAGAACCCTATACAACAAAATGGCAAAATACGATTTACACCGAGCGGACTATTTAAAAGGTTCATTAAAAGATTCCTGAAAAACCCAACACAATCAAACAGTAATACAGTATGAGTATATTGAATAACAGTTGTGTTATTCTCGCTGACTCGTTATTTCTAGCGCCTTACTATAAATACACTATAGGCAATGGAAAAAATAGATATCGACACTCGCTGGCTGCAGGACTTTGTAGTACTTGGGGAAACGTTGAGCTTTTCAGAATCCGCTAAAATCAGGATGATTTCACAAGCTGCTTTTAGCCGCAGAATAAGTTCTCTGGAACATAATCTGGAAGTACTGCTGATTGACCGATCGACTAAACCCATTCAATTAACACCAGAAGGACAAACCTTTTTACTTATTGCACAACAAGCTCTCGAGCAATTAGATCACTTTAAAAACAAAGAATAGTAAATTAAGAAAACAGTTGTGCATTTTTTTTCACAACTGTTTTTTTAGTGTGCCATTAATTTCACAGATCATTGCTCAAGAACATTGCATAAAACCATAAGGTACTGATAAATAAAGACTTACAATAAGTTGGCACTCATTTTGCACTATCTACCAACGATAATGAATAGAATGACGCTTTACTCTAGGGGGCTTTATGAATATAGATACAAAATGGCTACAAGATTTTTTAATTCTCAGCAAAACTCACAGTTTTTCTCGTTCTGCTGAACAACGTTATGTTAGCCAAGCGACTTTCAGTCGCCGTATCCAATCACTGGAATATGCTGTAGGAAAAACACTTGTCGATCGAACCACATCTCCTGTAACTCTGACAAAAAATGGTATTGAGTTTTGCGAAATAGTTGAGAATGTAATAGCTCAATTAGAGAGCTTCAAACAACATCATATGAACTATTCTGCTCGTCCCAATCATTTCAATGATGCGGGGCTAACAGCCTCTTAAGTTCAGCCTGTGATTATTTCCTTGTTTTTTGGCAGTACAAAAACCAGGGAAATAATCATCATTGCTCTGCTGTTTATTCACCACCTCGATGATATGGCAGGTTAGCAATGATACTCCAGCCTCGGTACAACTGTTCTGCAACCATGACACGAACTAATGGATGGGCAAACGTCATTGCAGATAAAGACCAGACTTGGTTAGATTTGGCAATCAGCTGTGGAGCAATTCCTTCCGGCCCACCAATAATCAGTGCTACATCCTGATTTAAATCAATCCATTCTTGTTGCAAGCGGGATAATTCCAATGTATCAATGTTACGTCCTTTCCTGTCCAGGGAAACGATCAATGTCTGGGGCTTAATAGCAGCCTCAATAGCCTCAGCTTCATCGCGCAAGATACGATTGATATCTGCATTTTTACCCCGATGCCTAGCTGGAATTTCAACCAACTCCAACTGACACTGCTTAGGCATCCTTTTGCGATACACATCAAATGCCGTGGACACCCATGCAGGCATTTTGGTGCCAACTGCAACCAGACTAATACGCATAATAAAGCAGCATGTGCCTAATCGTTTTCAGCCATCTTTTTGCGCACTTCAGTATCCCACAGCTTCTCCAGCTCATAAAACACCCTGACTTCAGGCCGCATAACATTAACAACAACATCACCAAAGTCAATTAAAACCCATTCGGCAACGCTGCCCCCCTCTTCGCTCAACGCCTTCACTCCTTGTTTATTAAGGTCTTTGACGGTGTTATTGGCAATCGATTTAACATGAGTATCTGATGTACCACTGGCGATAATCATATAATCAGCAAAGCTGGCAATCTCACCAATATTCAAAGCAACAATATCTTGCGCCTTCATATCATCAAGCGCTTCCACCACCGCTTCTTTTAGCTGTTCTGCATTCATAGTGTTTTCAATTTCTCTCTCAAATTAGTTTCTGCTATACAAAGCATGTTGTTTAATATATTGCTCCACCGCTTCTGGAACCAAACCCTTTATGGGCCTTTTCTGTTGACAATAATTGCGAATAGCTGTTGCTGATATCGGTATTTCAGGAGCAGCGTAAATCATCAATTTCCCAGCCAGGCTACGACGGACATCATTCTGATCAACCGTTACCTTGCTCTGCAAATCCAAGGGTACAGTAGCCTCGTAGCCAGCACGATGCATTACGATGACATTCGCCAATTCAAATATGCGTTCACTCTGATACCACGATGGCAGGTTTGGAAGAACGTCCGCGCCAACAATCAGCGTCAGATTACAATCGGGGTGCGCCTGTCGATAAGTCTGCAAAGTCAGAACGGTATAAGAAGGGCCTTCGCGCCGCAGTTCAATATCATCACTTTCCATCCCTACATATTCCTGCAAAGCCAAGTCAAGCATAGCCAACCTCTGCTCTGCCGTCGCACCAGGAGTAGTTCGATGCGGAGGTTTAGCGCTGAGCACCCACCGAATATGGTCAAAGGAAAAATCGTGTTTTAATGCTGCAACTGTTTGCAAATGACCATTATGCACCGGGTCAAAAGTGCCGCCAAATAGTGCAATTGAAACCTGCTTGGAGACTTGCTTGTTCAGTTAGCTCCCCCTTTGTACCAACAATAGCGCCAATAACTGCGCCAACAACACGGCTTTTCTGACATATCAACCACGAGTATGGCCATCACCATAAACCACATATTTCTGCGTAGTCAGTCCCTCTAGACCGACTGGGCCACGGGCATGCAATTTATCAGTACTGATACCTATTTCTGCACCTAGACCATATTCGAAACCATCAGCAAAAGCGGTTGATGCATTGATCATTACTGAAGCCGAATCTACTTCACGCAAAAAACGCCGTGCATCAGTGATATTCTCAGTGACAATTGCATCGGTATGATGAGATCCATAGCTATTGATATGCGCCATCGCATCATCCATGCTATCAACGATTTTCATTGATAAAATGGGCGCCAGATATTCAGTTTGCCAGTCGCTTTCAGCAGCAGCATTCACCGCAGGACTCAAAGCCTGCATACGCTTACAACCACGAAGTTCAACGCCTTTGTCCAAATATTTCTGCATCAGTTCTGGCATGATCTTTGGTGCCACTTCAACATGCACCAATAGCGTTTCCATTGCATTACAAACACCGTAACGACGGGTTTTAGCGTTATAAGCGATGTCCAAGGCTTTGCCCATATCTGCTTTTTTATCAATATAGACATGGCAAATACCATCGAGATGCTTGATAACTGGTACTCGCGAATCACGACTGATACGTTCAATCAAACTTTTCCCGCCGCGAGGGATAATCACATCGACATAATCTGACATCGTTATCATTTCGCCAACCGCAGCACGATCCGTAGTCTGTATCACCTGCACACAATCCGCAGGTAAACCAGCAGTCGCCAAACCTTGCTGGATACACTGTGCAATTGCCAGATTAGAATGAAGAGCCTCTGAGCCACCACGTAAAATAGTCGCATTGCCCGACTTCAGGCACAAAGCCGCAGCATCAACAGTCACATTGGGACGTGATTCATAAATAATACCAATCACACCCAGCGGCACACGCATCTTACCCACTTGAATACCCGAAGGCATGTAGGTCATATCAGTAACTGCGCCAACTGGATCTGGCAGAGCGACGATCTGACGTAAACCTTCAGCCATCCCGGCAATAACTTTATCGCTGAGCTCCAAACGGTCCAATAGAGCTGCATCCAGACCTTTTTCTTTTCCAGCTAATAAGTCCTTGGCATTTTCCTGCTGCAAGGTACTTGCTGATTTTTCAATATTTTCCGCAATTGCCAGCAAAGCAGCATCTTTTACGCCTGTATCCACAGCCGACAATTTACGTGCGGCAGCAACAGCTTGTTGCCCCACATTAAGCATATATTCTTTCATATCCTGGGCCATAGCCTCAACCTGAACTCACGTCATCATACATAAACTGAAGTGTATCAATTCCACACAAACTTAAACACAATTTTTCCAACTCGTGCCATGCATCCCCGGATTGTTGCCCTTTGCCAATAGCATCAACATGCAGTATCTGCTGAAGACACCGTTGCAATTGGCTAACGGACAATCGATGCAATGCGCTGGAAACCATGCGCTGGCGATTTGACCAGACACGATATTGCTGCATAACCTGGGAAACAGAATCTCCTCGCTGCACCAGAACCGCCATTTTGATTAATTCACGAACTTCTTTTGCCAATGACCAAACAAGCGATACACTGCTGTCGTTATCCGATCGCAAACGCTGTAAACGCCTTAAGCTTTGCGCAGAATCACCCAGCAAACAACTATCAATGAGATTAAATACGGAAAACCGGGATTGATCAGCCATGGTTTGCTGCAATAATTCCATTGTCACCGCGCCGTCATCTGACAACACTCTGAGTTGCTCAATGGTTTGTGCAGCGGCCAACAGGTTTCCTTCCATCGCATAGGTCAATACATCAACAACGCCCGCCTCTACTCGTAGAGCTCGATGTTGCAGACGCTGCTTGATCCAAGCGGGGAATTGCTCTGGTTTAATATCATAACAATCAACCAACCAACCTGATTTTTCTACCGCTTTGACCCACTTCGCTTGACGTTGCTGTTTGGTTAATAGCGCAGTCACAATCACCAGAATATCAGTAGAAGGCTCAGCACTTGAGTCATCATTACAATAGGCAATAATAAATTTTGAGCCTTTATCACCAGGCCGTGCATTATTGATCCGTAACTCAATACAACGTGATTCAGCAAATAATGACAGGGTTTGCTCTGCGTGGCTAACAGCATTCCAATCAAAACCAGCTTCAACTGAGTAAGTCAGGCGTTCTGTGAAACCGGCTTTCCTGCAGTGCTGACGAATCTGATCAAGAGCCTCTTCAACCAACAGAACCTCATTGCCATTGAGCAATAGAACTCTGGGAGTTTGTTGAGCTAGTTGATGCGAAAGTTTATCGATAGAAAATCGCATTTAAATCAGAAACTGGAAAATTACTACAATAAAGTTCAATTAGAACTTGCTTCAAACCTGGAACCTCTAGCTGCCCCAAGTCTAACCATGCCAAGCTAACCATGGTGCATAAGCTCTGATCATGCACTTAATATCACAGGACGCTCAACTGACGAACCAGACGAACAATCAACTCTTTCTGCATATCTTCGATCAACTCTTCTTCTTCACGCTCTTGCTGCAAAACCTGCAAGGGGTCAAAAGTATAATCGCGCTTTTCCTGCAGGCTGTTTTGTTGCAACACCTGTTGTTCACTATCAATGACAGCATAAACGACTGTGTAATACACTGAAAAGCTGTTTACCTTACCTCGGTCATCAATCGTACTGGTCTCACGCTCTACCCGAATATCATTAACTTGCAGACTCACTTTCGCCGCGGAGGCATCCGCAACCACTTCAGCACCATTCAAGGACAGCTGTTTCAGCAAATCCTGCTTAAACACGCTTTCATCAGCCTCAACATATATCACATCCGCGGCTTCTGAAATCGGCAATTGCCCACGCAAATGGAACCCACAAGCGGTTAACGAGAGGGTAGTTACCAGAATGACAATCAATTGGCGCATGGACATGACTTAACCTTTATCTATTAGGAGTTTATTTTGTTGAACTTACTGACAAAGAGTGTAAACGATAATCGCTGCCATGATAAGTATATCGCAGAAAATTTCACGCTTTAGACCACAATGTTTACCAGTCGATTTGGCACAACGATCACTTTGCGCACAGTCTTGCCATCAGTATGTCGCTGCACACCTTCAAGCAGCTTAGCCTGCGCCTCAATTTCATCTTTACTAGCACTGACAGCAACCGTCATGGAACCACGAAGTTTACCATTGACCTGAACCACATAGTCAATCTCATCTTTGACCAGTGCTGATTCATCCAACTGCAACCAGCCACTGTCCATTACCTCACCTTCACCGCCAAACTCTGACCATATCGCCTGAGTAATATGCGGTGCTATTGGCGCCAGCAATTTCAAAATCACACAAGCCGCTTCAGCAAGAACAACATCACCGGACTCTCCAATGTCTGCCCAGTCAGTTTTCTCAACAGCATTGGTCAATTCCATTGCAGCAGCAACGACAGTATTAAAATGACCACGGTCATAATCGCGCATGCCTCGTTGCACGATCTCATGTGTTTTACAACGCATTTCCTGCAACGCTTTATTTTCCGTCTCATAACCCTGCAACAGCTGCAATGATTGTGAACGCAGCACCTCGGCATGACGGTAATACATTGCCCAGATTCGGCGCAAAAAGCGCGAAGCCCCGGCAATAGCATCATCATTCCATTCCAGCGATTGCTCGGGAGGAGCAGCAAACATAGTAAACAGTCGTACAGTGTCTGAACCATACTTCTCTATCATGGTTTCTGGATCAACACCGTTATTACTGGATTTCGACATTTTTTCCATGCCAATTTCAACAGGTAATCCATCTGATTTTAAAGTGGCGCCGACGGTAGTACCTTTACTATCTTTAACCACATCGACGTCGTGGGCAAAATAAAACGTCTTTTTACCTGCCCCTTCTTTTCGAAAATACGTTTCAGCAATCACCATACCTTGCGTCAGCAAACGCTTAAACGGTTCGTCGTTGTCAACCAGACCTTCATCTCTGAGTAATTTATTAAAAAATCGTGCATAGAGTAAATGCAAAATTGCATGCTCCACACCACCAATATACTGATCAACCGGCAACCAGTATTTAGCTCGATCATCCAGCATCTGCTCATTATTATCAGGGCAGCAGAACCGTGCAAAGTACCATGATGACTCAAAGAAAGTATCGAATGTATCTGTCTCGCGTCGGGCTGGCTCACCAGTTTCCGGGTGAGTTGTTTCATAAAATTCCGGCATTTTTGCCAGTGGAGAGCCCTCACCGGTAACCCGCACATCGGTTGGCAATTCAACCGGAAACTCTGCCGCAGGGACCGTTCCTGAATTGTCATCATTAACCATCGGAATTGGGCACCCCCAATAGCGCTGTCTTGACACACCCCAGTCACGCAGACGATAGTTAATTTTGCGTTCACCCTTGGCGTTATCAGCCAGCCAATCTGTCACTTGCCGCTTGGCATCGTCTGAACTCGAGCCATCAAACTGCCCTGAGTTCGCAACCACACCGTATTCAACATAAGCCTGTTCACTGATATCCAGTTCTGACCCATCGGCAGGATAAATCACCGGCTTGATATCAATGCCGTACTTTTTCGCAAATTCATAATCCCGCTGGTCATGTGCTGGTACCGCCATTACAGCGCCCGTACCATAGCTCATCAGGACAAAGTTAGCGCACCAGACCGGCACTGATTCACCTGTGATAGGGTGAGTGCAATTCACCCCCAGAGAAACGCCCTTTTTCTCCATGGTTTCAAGATCCGCTTCTGCGGTCGACATCTGTCGACATTGCTCAACAAACGCCTTAATTTCGGCCGACTTTTCTGCGGCCTTCAAAGCCAGAGGGTGTTCAGCCGCCACGGCCAGATAGGTTACTCCCATCATGGTATCCGGGCGAGTTGTATAGATTGACAAATCACGAATAGAGTCATCAGCATCTTCCAACACAAATGTAGCTTCAGCACCTTCGGAACGACCAATCCAGTTGCGCTGCATAGTTCGCACAGCATCTGGCCACTCATCAAGCCCGTCGAGATCATCCAGAAGCTGGTCAGCGTAATCAGTAATCTTCAAAAACCATTGAGGGATTTTACGCTTTTCAACCAGAGCCCCGGAGCGCCAGCCACGACCATCAATAACCTGTTCATTCGCCAGCACGGTCTGATCAACAGGGTCCCAGTTGACCTCAGATTCTGCCTTATAGACAACGCCTTTTTCGTATAAACGGGTAAAAAACCATTGTTCCCACCGATAATAGTCCGGCTCACAGGTTGCCAGCTCTCGAGACCAATCATAGCCATAACCAAGACGACTGAGTTGATCACGCATATTATCAATATTCTGCTCAGTCCAGGCTGCTGGCGGCACATTATTCTGAATCGCTGCATTCTCTGCAGGCAAGCCAAACGCATCCCAGCCCATTGGCTGCAAGACATTTTTTCCCAACATGCGCTGGTAGCGGCTGATAACGTCACCAATCGTATAATTACGCACATGTCCCATATGCAGCTTACCCGACGGATAAGGAAACATTACCAGGCAATAGAACTTTTCTTTCTCCGGGTCTTCAATCGCCTTAAAGGTTTCTTCCTGCTGCCACTTCTGCTGAATTTGCGGCTCTATTTCGTGTGGCGAATACTGTTCTTTCATGTCTAATTCTATTAATTCTAATGACGTTTTATTTTATTCGGACGGGTCGGCGGTTTAGTCAACCAATTCCAACCACCCATACTTATCTTCTGTCGTACCATCAAACAGGCCAAAAAAAGCGCTTTGCACTTTTTCAGTAATTGGCCCTCGGGCTCCATTACCAATGTCAATGCGATCCACCGAACGAATAGGCACAACTTCAGCAGCGGTGCCAGTCATAAAAATTTCATCGGCCAGGTACAAACCTTCGCGAGCAATCACTTCCTCACGAACTTCATAGCCCAGATCTCGAGCCAGCGTGCTGATTGCATCGCGTGTCAGACCAGGCAAGATACTGGCACTGACAGGTGGTGTATAGATAACGCCATTACGTATCACAAAAATATTTTCGCCAGCCCCTTCACTGATGTAGCCATGAATATCAAGACCAATACCTTCATCATAGCCATGACGCTTTGCTTCTCTGGAAATCAATTGCGAGGACAAATAATTGCCACCCGCTTTTGCTCCTGTCGGCAAGGTGTTTGGCGCCACTCTGTTCCAGGAAGTGACAGCAACATCAATACCATTCGCCAACCCTTCTTCACCCAGATAAGCCCCCCACTCAAAAGCTGCAACAACTACTTCACAGACATCGCTTTGTGGTGTCAAACCCAAACCAACATCGCCAATAAAGGCAATTGGCCGGATATAGGCGGAGGCCAGATTATTTTTAGATACCGAATCTTTACAGGCCTGGTTGATCTGCTCCACGGTAAAAGGAATTTCCATGCGATAGATTTTGGCCGAATCGAACAAACGCTTACTGTGATCGGTCAAACGGAATATGGCTGCCCCCTTGTCTGTTTTGTAGGCACGCACGCCTTCAAACACAGATGAACCATAATGAATTGCATGACTCAACACATGCACCTTGGCATCTGCCCAAGGCACTAGCTCACCGTTGAACCATATTAAATCTGCTGTATTCTTAGCCATAAATATACCTGCCTGAATTAACAAAAAACCCCCAACACAGATCGCTTGGGGGTTCAAAAACTCACATCATTACCAGCAAAGCGCTCTAAAAACGCAGGCAACAACGTCAAAATAAGTGAATTATCAAATGATAATATTTATCTTTGGGGAAAACCAGCAGTTTGGAAGCTAATAAGCACTGTTTGCACCACATTCTAGCAAAGGGTACTGACTTTCTATCTGCTGCCGCAAATCATCCCTTACCCCCTCGGCATTGGCAGACAGTGACAGCTGCCGTTGTAACTCTGACTCTCTAAACTCTTTAATACTCTCTCCTTCTTTAAGGCAATCTTTATATTCCTGTTGTTTCCGCTCTGTTTCTCTCAATGCCTTTTCACGCTTCTCAGCCAACATCTGCCGCTCTTTGTCAGCCTGAATAAACTTATTTTCTTCGCATTCGCGTTGACGCTTCTCATTCTGATTAACACAATTATCGGCACTATTTACAACGCCATCTTCTACCACCGACTGCTTTGATATCAGGTCTGCATTTTGTTCAACACCACGATCTATAGAAGGCCCTGCCTGTTCACCGCCAGTTGCAAAAAAATAAACACCCACCACCACAATTAATATCAACGCACCAATAACACTGTATTTCATGTTTTGCTCCAGTCTAAACATTATAACGAGGCCTGACGACACTAGAGAATAAAATAAATACATTCATTACACCGAAAAATGTGTCAGTTGTAATCAATGCTTTACCTAATCACCAAAGCGGACTACGTCCCTTTAAATCAGTTGCAAAACAGCAACAAAGCATGCCCTCCCCCTTATATTCACGCTCAATTTAGGTTAGATTATATTTAAAGCTAAATATTAATCGTATGGAGATCACGACTATGAATCGAAGCCGCATGGCAAGTATGCCGAAGGAAGCCCCTAGCACCCATCAAACAAACTCACGGAAAACAATGGGATTGACAGCTGTCACTTTGACACTCTGCCTGTCATTTTCTATTAATTCCAACATCCATGCAGAGACCTCGTCTTTGTTTTCTGAGTCAATAACCGCACAAGGCTGGCTCCCCACAACAAGCAATAGCCACAGCCTCACACTGAATACCAGTAGCAGCCAATGGTCAGTGCAACAATTTCAACAACAATTCAGTGATGAGCGCGCCATACACAATGTTTCCAAATTGGAATATCATCAAAAACAAGGTGATTCACAATGGCACTTGGCACTTTCAAATACAAACGATGAATTCCACGGTGTGGTCGGCTATACACTGAACTCACTTACTGTTTCGGCAATGGCTGGGAATGCCAAAGCCTTTTTACGTGATGCAGGAACACTGCACAATATTGACCGCTTTGGCTTTCATGGCGGCAACAATCAGGCTTTCAGTTTCACCGGTGGCGCCATAGATCACCAGTTTTCCGACAGCACACATTTACAATTCGGTTTTGCCCGCTTGGATTCAGACGTGACTGGACTTGATACTCGAGGAGCTCGTTATGCAGAGCTTTCTTCTGGCCCAGTATTTACTCGCTATACTCAACTCAACCGTGGTTCAACACAAATAGGGTACGCCATTGATGCTGGGCTGGCATATGGCGATGCTGAGTTTGCCGTGCAAAGCATGAGCACTGAAAACAACAAACAGTTATTGCGCTTACGCAGTTTATATCACCTGTCTAACGCAACTGAACTTATGTTTGATATTGGTCATATTGATAATCCTCTGCACTACGACCAGGGACAGTATAATGTCATGCTGTCATTCCGGCACATTTTCGGAAAATCAGGTTTCACACCATTATCAGTAGATAAAACCAGTAGCGATCCAATATTGAAGGACGGAAAAAAAGCCAAGAAAAAACGCATTAAACGCCCGGTGTTGATTGGCGCTGGTGTTGTTGCTGGCGTTGCTATTGCCAGCTCAGGCAGCGATAGCCAGGACAACGCACAACGCTCACAGAGCCAGGATGATGCAGCTTTTAATGTGCTCAATGGAATCAACCCTCGCTCTGTTCGGGAAAATCGCGAATATGGCGGATGGATTTACCGAAGCCAGGACAATTCTTATTCTTCCACCAGTCCTGTTGGTGGGGACAACGACAGCGTTCTTCTGCCTAACCCAGCGAGTGTCATACCACAAGGCAGTAAACTTACAGCCAGTTATCACACACATGCTGCATTCGACCCCAGATATGATAATGAAAATTTTTCACCGCAGGACCTTAATGGCGATAATCGCTTGGGAATTGATGGTTATCTAGCAACTCCCGGAGGATATTTCAAATACCACAGAGGCTCTAATATTATTACCTTGGGAAGAATAGCTAATTAGTTATGAAACATTTCTATATTACTACCTTAATTGTGAGCAGCCTCAGCACCGGCTTTGGCTGCGCTCATGCTCAAAATTCGAGCAAAGCACAAAACGCAGCAGAGGCCTATGTTTCCCAACTGGATACATCCTGCACCTATGATGATGGCTACACCTGTATCGACAATTCAGACGCGTCATTCACCAGCATTGATGCAACCAGCAAAATGCTCAGCGCTTCCTATCTGACAGCCTGGCCAGTTGCCTACGCTGATTTTAAGCAATTACCAGAGCTGTCTGCCGAGCAAAAGCAATTGACGCATTACAAGATAGGCTTTGCAGAAACTAATAATGAATACATTATTCTTTTTAATGCATTATTAATGCCTTATGTGGAAAAAGGTAAAGCCAGTGGAATTTCTACAGCACCGTTCGGACGTTCAATCAAATACTGGGTCAACAAATCGAATCTGAGCATCCGACAGAAACTGTACTTGAAATAAATAGGCAAAGCAGTCAGACGCTTCCATTTCTGGCTGCCAGTCATCCTGCAAGAATGGCCATTGAATGGTTAACAACCCAGTCTATCTGCTCCTGAGTATCAGGAACTGACACTCGCCTTTTAGCTGATATACAGGAAAATGCACTTTTTGCATCATAGCCACAATGCAGCAACACTCCAGCCGCCACAATACCCGTACGGCCAATTCCTGCACGGCAGTGAATAACGGTATTTATTCCATGCAGCAGATCCTTATACAAACGCTGAATAAAAACTGAATAGTCTAAGATAGACTCTGGCAACCCTCGATCCTTAATTGGATAAGACAGAAACTGCATAGCGTTTTTTTCAGCCAGGCTCTGCTCGTTCTGCAAGCCAAGCTCATACACTTCATCCCCCCCCCCTGAGACAGGCTTGGCCATGACAGACAATAAACCCTCACCAATTTGCTCAACAGCATAAATATCCGGCTTCATAATTCCTCCAACTAAAAAAAGCGCATCCGTTAATACCACATACAACACATACTGACTCGCTATTCATGTCTTACTGGTCAGTTTTTGCGATCTCTGCCTGGCTCTTTGATTGCCAATAAACATGGTCTTCTTTCCAGGATACTGATCATAAAACGCCCGATGAGAATCGAAGGAAAAAGTATCATTTCTATTGGTATACTGTGCTATCCATTCAAGCAACATATCCAGATTAGCATCCTGCTCTTGTTTTGATTGATATTTATGCGGTTCCCACGGCCTTTGTTGAGCATTGGCCCTACATAAATCGACAGACAGATTCAGAAATATTATTTCCGTAGATTCAGGCACCAGTATTTCCAGCAAATCGGTATAACAACCCTCCACCACCCAGCCCTTGTGCTGAGCCAGAAACTTTTCAATTTTCTCCTTTGAAGCCTCTAATGGCATCCGTTTTGGCATTGGAGCATCTTCCCAGGCAACAATATCAAGATCTAAATGCGCCAGCCCTCTTTCAAGGCACAACTCTTTAGCCAAGGTAGATTTTCCTGAACCAGAATTACCAAAAATCAGAATATTGCTAGCTTCAGAAGTAGTCGATAACGAACTGAATGCACTATCAATCATTAGTCACTAATCTCAATATGTATTTATAGGATGTTTTTTGGAAACCAATTTTTTCATAATATCGTTGAGCTTTTTCTCGGCGCAGTGATGTTGTAAGTTCCAGAACATCACAATTTCCAGCAATGGCATTTTCCTTTGCATAGTCTATTAGCTTTGAGCCCACACCCAGCCCACGACTCTGCCTATCAACCACTATTGATGTTATTCGACAGATTTTTTCAGCAGAAGGAAAGTAATTAAAATAAATAACGGACATGACAGCAATAACTCTTCCCTTCAAAACACAAACCGATACAGAGCTATCAGCAGCAGAGGACACAGACAAAAAGTTCTCTATTTTTGCCTCTGCAGTATCGTAACCCAATTGATCCAGTAGATCTGCTATAGCATGAACATCAATACTTTCCGCCTGCCTTATTTCGAGTTCAAACATAACTCCTTCTTTTTGCTTACCAATTATCAGTCCAAAGGCCTTCTCTTAAGTGCTGATCTCAGAACAGAATGTCAGTCGATTACCAAAGGGATCTTTCACAGACAGATCATCGGTTCCCCATGGCATTCTTTCAATTCCAGGCCCATAGTTTGGATTTTTTTGGTGCAGCTCTTCGTGAAATTCTTTTAGACCCGTAGTTTTAATCCTCATGGCAGCACCAGGACAGCAATCCCCATGATGTTCTGTCAAATGCAGCACACAATCTCCCCTTGATATTTGTAGATATAACGGCAATCCAGCTTCGAACCGGTGCTCCCAATCCACCGAAAACCCCAGATATTCTATATAGAATTCTTTGGCTTTGACTTCATCGAATATTCGAATTATTGGGGTTACTTCGCTAAAATTCATTAGATCACCTGATATCTTTTGCACACTGAATAGAATGCAAACTCAAATTTCGCTAACTGCATGGGATAACTGACAACCTCTTTCACCCCACAGACTTCAAACACAAACTCTAATATTGATTCATAGAGTTACCACTGAACTTCTTTTCCTTCTTCAACAACCATTCCAGAATGTATTATGTCGGTCACAACATGCACCTCATTTAAAGTAACATCGAAATAGCGTGACAATGCCTTGGCTAAACCGGTTTGAAGCAATGAAATATCAGAATCTGACCATACCGATGGTAACAACAAAGTAGCCATCACCGGGTATTTATTGCCAAACTGCTTATAGCTGGCAACAACATTGACTGTCATATGCTCAGACAATTTCCCTGACTCATTAGCCCAAAGCTCAACCAGAGATGATGCCCCTTTGGAAGATGAAGACGACAAACTATCATGCGCTACAATACAATTAGCAATAGGCATTGAACCTCCTCGGGTTAGCCAGTTCCAGCAGCGGCCCTCTTATTCACTACCAAGAGCAGCTCTACTCAAGCACAAATCGACTATGAAACTTTATTCCGTTCCCAGTGTCCCATCCCGCACTCGACAAACACTACGCGAACATTAATACAATACTGAAAATCTAATATGCCAGAGCTTTTTGCCTTGCCGCATTTGCTTTAGCGGGTCGATTCAAACCTGTATTTGCCTGCGCTATGATTTGCCAGTTGCGACGTTTTAAGGCCTGATCTGATAAGGCAAGCGTATTAGACTTTGAAGAGAACTGTATCGCCTGATTGAATTTATTCTGTTGCAACTTGACCATCGCCATACGGTGCCAGACCAGAGCATTTCTAGGGCTGATGCGCAAGGCTCGTTCCAGATAAACTTCCGCCTGCGACCATTGCTGCTGCTGCCTGGCTTGATCAGATTGTTGCAGTAACTTTTTAACTACCGGCGACACTCTGCGACTTTGCTTCAAAGGCTGACGCTGTATTGTCCCGACAGGCGGCAGTGGACTTGATTCAATCACGTCAGGATCATATACCTCACCCGTTTCTGGTACAGCCCCGCTCTCAACTACCGGAGCCCGGTTTTGTCTTGGTGAGGAGGAACACGCAGCAAGCAACAAAACCATAAATAACACAATCATTTTATTCATTGAAATACCCGTTCAAACCATCTATTTAATGCATTCTTTTTCTTCTGCCAAATGGGTGATGGAGCAATTCCGGTTTCATCGTCTAGCTCGAAGTCAAAATCACCCTCAAGCTGGCATTTTAATCCAAATGCCTCATCATTGTCTTGCGTTACCGGCACAAGTCTAGGAACAGAACAGTCATAACTCATAGTATCTTTTACATAATTTGGTACTTCTACCATAGTCAGTTCAGAGTATAAATCCAGCTCAACCGGCATCAAATCAAGCGTTGACATATATTTTGACCAAACCCGTGCAGCACCGTTTGCCCCAGTCAAACCGGAACTCTTATTATCATCACGACCAACCCATACGACTGTCAGTAAATCTCCACTGAAACCAGCAAACCAACTATCTCGGTAATCATCCGTCGTGCCAGTTTTTCCACCCAGATTCAATCCTTGGTTGAGGCGGTAGTTAATGCTTGCAGCAGTTCCTCTTCGCACCACTTCCTGCAAAGCGAAACTAATCATATTATTGTATTTCGGCTCTACAACCTGCTCGATATCCAAGGCATAACGATCCAAAGGCTCTTGCTTATCGGTCAACACTGAACGCACTGCCTTGACGGGAGTACGAAATCCCCCTGACGCTATGGTCAGATACATTTTAGAAACATCCAAAGGGGACAGATCAAGCGAACCCAATAATAACGAAGGAAGCTTTTTAGGCTCATAGCCTAAACCAAAAGTTTCCAGATCACTTGCAACTTTCTCTAAGCCAACATCCATACCCATCTGCACAGTTGGGACATTATAAGAATTTGCCAATACATCCAACAACATCACATTACCATGAAATTGTTTATCATAATTCTTCGGCTCCCAGTCAGGGCTTCCTTTTTGCGACACCACCAGAGGTTCATCCAGGACCGTTGAGTTTAATTGATAACTGTCCGGCTTATGACGCAACGCTGAGAGCATAACAAAAGGTTTGATCAAAGAGCCAATAGGTCGGCGCGCCTGCAACACTCGGTTAAAACCAGAGCTGACAGGTGTACGCGCTCCAGACATAGCTACGACTTCACCATTATCTGTTCGCACTGTGATCGCTGCCACTTGCAAAGTGTTATCAGCAAAATTTCGTTCACGCTCAATAGCCTCCAACTCACTGGCAACCGCTTTGTCCAGTTTGTTTTGTATTCGCGGATCCAAAGTGGTAAAAATCCTCAGACCAGCCGCCTCTAGATCCTTGGATTGATAGTCATTCTGCAACTGCTGGCGAACCAATTCCGAGAATGCTGGATATGAACGGGACAATTGGTCACCCGTATTACCCACTGTTTTCAGAGTTTGCTTTTTAGCGTACTCAGCTTGTGTAGCATCGATCAAACCATGATCTTCCATAACCGCCAACACCAAGTTTCTCCTTGCACGAGAATCATTAGGGTTACGAATCGGATTATATGCTGTTGGACCTTTCACCATTCCTGCCAACATTGCATATTCATGCAAATCAAGTTCATCCAGGGGGCGTCCGAATAAAAATTGACTGCCCAGACCAAAGCCATGAATAGCTCGATTGCCAGCCTGCCCCAGATTCACTTCATTCAGATAAGCCTGGAGTATGGCTTCTTTGCTGTAGTGTATTTCCAACAATATCGCCATCACCATCTCAATCAACTTACGCTTTATGGTGCGCTCTGAAGTCAGGAAGTAATTTTTCACCAACTGTTGGGTCAAAGTACTACCACCTTGTACAGTTCTTCCTGCAGTGATATTGCGAACCATTGCTCTTGCTATACCCAATGGATCAACACCAAAGTGGCGGTAAAACTTTCGGTCCTCCATGACTAATAAAGCATCAATTAATGGCTTGGGAGCTTCCTCCAAGGTAATTAGACTCCGGTCTTCATGACTCAATGGAGAAACACTACCAAATAAACGAGGTTCTATACGTACATCATCAACGGCACTGGAACCAGCCACCAAATCAACAATCAGGTTATCCTGCCAACGAATCTGAACTCTGCTTGCTTCCTGGGTTTCATTCCAGAATACAAACTCACGAAGAAATACATCCACTGCGCCTTCTTGTGAATAGTAGCGTCCAACTCTGGATACTTCTGCAGGGCTGGCCTGTTCACGATAACCCAGTTCTCGCAGCTCGTTAATTACATCCTGTTGTTGAATACGTTGCCCCACATAAATATCCAGTGGCCGGGTATAAACATGAGCAGGCAATGCCCATTTCTGACCTTCGAACTTCTGCGTAATCACTCGGTCCAGATAAAGCACCATAATCAATAAAGCAACAAAGGCAATAACAGACAACCTCACAAAGATGCCTAGCACACGGGACCTTATCGATGGTTTCGATTTGGTCTGACGAGTTTTAGCCACACTTTTCTTCGTCACTTTTTTCTTTGACCGCTTTTTTTTAGCTGGAGCCGATACGGACGTCCTGGAAGCTGCCTTACTGTTTTTTTTGGGGGGAGGTTTTGCCACGATATTTAGGAATCGATTATTACTCAGACCATGAGCAATGATTATGACTAATTCACTATAGTTTAACAACCATATGACCTGACTGACTCCAGATAAACATACTGTCACAAAATGACGATAAGCAAAAAAATAGGCAAATTAAAAATCTTTGTCTATTATAAAGGTAATAGTGGTGGGTACCCTATGAAATAGACCTGTGCATAAGACTTGTGCAAAGTTCAAGTGCGACAAATGATTTACTCGTGAAAAATCATTGATACAGAATTAATTAACTACCCTCCCTAAACCTCTAAAAGGCATGAATTTATGACAGATAGTTCAATCAACAAAGGTTTACAGGCATACACGGAATGGCGACAAGGCCTCGCCAAGTCAGTGCTAGCAATACAAAAGTGGCTTAATCAGGAAAACCTGATTGAAACTCAAACCCATCAACAATTGGACAAAATTCTCAACCACATTAATGACGACAATCTTAATGTCGCTTTTGTTGCTGAATTTTCTCGAGGAAAAACCGAACTTATCAACACTGTCTTTTTCGGCCAATACCGCGAGCGTATATTACCTTCTGGTGCAGGTCGTACTACGATGTGCCCCACAGAACTGTTCTACAATCCAGAACAAGCCATAGGCATTCAGTTACTTCCCATTCAAACCCGCGCTGGCACTACCAGCCTGCAAGCACTCAAACAGCAACCCAAGGCATGGACTGACATTCCATTTACCACTGAAGACCCAGAAAAGCTCAGCAAATTACTGCAACACTTAACCGACGTTATCAAAGTGCCAAGAAAAGTAGCAGTGCAAATGGATTTTCCACTGGCCAACGATATCGATGAAGGGTTGGCGATTGACAAAGATGGTATGGTAGAAATACCAAAATGGCGGCATGCCATGATCAACTTAAAACACCCATTGCTCGAACAAAATCTAGTGATACTGGACACTCCTGGTTTAAATGCTATTGGTACAGAGCCCGAGTTAACACTCAATCAGCTGTCACAAGCACATTCGATTGTGTTTGTACTAGGTAGTGACACCGGCGTCACCAAAAGTGACCTGGAACTTTGGACCGAGCACGTTGCTTTAGACGACAACAGCAGCCGCCTAGTTGCCCTGAACAAAATTGATACGCTCTGGGATCAGATTCGTTCTACCAAAGAAATTAATGCGGAAATTGACAAACAAATTGTCGAAACCGCAAAAACTCTCAATATAAAAAGCAAACAAGTGTTTCCAATTTCAGCGCAAAAAGGCCTGCTGGGGAAAATTCGTCGTGATTCTGCATTACTTACTCAATCACGCATAGGCAACTTCGAAACAGCTATCGCAGAAAATTTAATACCCTCTAAGAAGAAAATTGTTTTAACCAATGTGTTTCCGGTTACTCAAGCATTGATCAAAAATATAGATTCTCTATTAAGCAAGCGCGTTATTGATGTCGATGAGCACAAAGATGAAATAAGCCAACTGTACTCAAAAAACAAAGATGTGATTCAACATATCATGCAAAAAGTTGAAGCCGAGTCTGACAACCTGGAAAACCAGACGCAGCGTTTTATAGCTATAAAAACAGTATTTACCAAACACATCAACGAACTGATTTCTTTATTGAGTTCAGCAGAATTAGAACAACAGGAAACATTAGCCCGAGAACAGTTACGACGAAGTAAATCGAATAAGGGCATACAAAAAGCATTCAATGATTATTTCAGGTTTATCAACAAACGTATGCATCTGGCAGCATTGCAAGCCAGTGAAATAGACACATTGTGTAAAAAAATGCACAAGATTTTCAGTGACCAGCAAAGTATCAGCTCTATATTCCTACGCAAATTGGAGTTGGACCGCCATATCGAAAAACTTAACGCTCTGGAAAACAAGTATCTCTATATGAAGAAGAACCGCAAATTAGTGGTTAAGGGGCAACTGACACTTACTTTTCGTTTTTTTGACAGCGTAGCACTGGCAGGTGAGCGCACCATCAATCGGGCATTAAATGAAACTAACGATTGGAGCAGGACTCTTTTAATGCCATTAGAAACCAGGGTCCGTGAACATAAAATACAACTACGCCGCCGCTTGGAAAGCGTCAAACGAATCAATAAATCATCTGACACTTTAGGAACACGACTGAAAGAATTGAACCACAGCAAAGACAAGTTAATGAAACAAAAAACACAATTATACGCTCTCGTTCATAATATTAATCGGCACTTATTACAAAATAGCTACACGGAACAACAAAACCCCAAAACAGCCCATAAAGATAATGTTGTAAAAATAAAACCATAAAAAACCGTCAGGTGGTTTTTCTGACATCAAAAAAGAGGTACTATCGGCTTTTGCATAATCAACTTGGATCGCGATAATGTTTGCCGACTTTAAACTGAAAAACTTAGCACCAGCTATTATTCTGGTCACTGTTCTTACGGGCTGCTCGCATTATGGTGCAGCCAGAATCAATTCTGTCCCTGATGGCGCTGAAGTAATTAACATTGATGATGGTACCGTACTCGGCGTAACGCCAACGACTGTCTGGTGGAAAGATGGCAGTAGTCGTCGCCAATATATGAGCGTCCGCTTGAGAAAAGATGGTTTTTATGACAAGGTAGCCTCATTCTGGCTGAGCATGCGTCATAGCTCACAAAAATCAGCTATTCAGAACGCTCAAGCCGTAGAAGTCAATATGCTGCCCAAAAAGCAATAGGAACTGGAATCATGTCAATCACCAATACAATCGTTAGTCGAGCTTTTATTATTGCCTTGGTCGCGCTGATGCTATCCGCCTGCGGCAGCAACAAGAAGCAGATCCCTATTTCAGTTTTATCCGACCCTCTAGGCGCCTATGCGATGATCAAGGTCGAATATAAAGAAAAAGATCAGTCCGATTGGATTTTTCTTGGACCTACACCTGTCAAACTGAACCGGTCTATCAACTTCAAAAAAGCCACAAGAGTATCCATTAAAGTGGTAAAAGAAGGCTTTTTTGAGCAAGTCAAAACGTGGCCTGCGAAAGAGTTCCTCAAAGAATACAAAGATCGTAATAAAGTACTTTGGTTACCAAGCCTGGTACAGAACTGATTTTGACAGGATCGCGAGAAAGCGAATTGCACTGAAAAAAGGCTCTAATTGAATTAGGGCCTTTTTTATTGCTGCTTACTCTTACCTATCACTGACCGTCTTTGTCAGATTTTTTCAAATCTTCCGGCATTGTTAACCCAGTAATTCTTTCATATTTTCCCTGCAGTTGTTCCTGTGTTTCGACATGGTCGGGAGAGGTGAAAATGCAATCTACCGGACAAACAACAACACATTGCTGATCCGGAAAGTGCCCAACACACTCGGTACATAATGAATGTTCAATTTCGTAGATCAGCTCACCTTGATAAATGGCATCATTAGGGCACTCAGGTTCACAAACATCGCAATTGATACACTCATCGGTAATATACAGGGCCATACTACACCTATCTGGAAGAGTACTTGGCAATCACTTGCTGAGCCACATGCTCTGGAACAAAGCTGGCAATATCACCACCGTACCTGGCAATCTCTTTGACTAGGCTGGACGAGATAAAATGGTTGGATTCAGCTGGAGTCATGAACATTGTTTCGATATTTGGATTCAGGCGCTTATTTGCAGATGCCAAATGAAATTCGAATTCAAAGTCAGACAAGGCTCGCAGCCCTCGCAAGACAATACTGCAATCATTAGCCGCCAGAAAGTCAATTAACAACACATCAAAACCTTTGACAGACACATTTGGCATATCAGCCGTCACTTCATTAAGCAGCTCAATTCTTTCATCAAGCTTAAACAGTTTTTTCTTATTTGGATTCTCAGAAACACCGACGATGACTTCATCAAATATATGGCTAGCTCGATCTATCAAATCAAGGTGCCCATTAGTCACAGGATCAAAAGTTCCGGGGTAAATAGCTCGGCGCATAGTTCAGCCTCTTATTCTCAGTGGGTTATTATAGCGTTTATCGTGGGCCAGCTCTATGCAGGAGCGCATACTGGATCTGCCGAGTTTTCTTGTGCCGCATCAGCTCCCAGTGTTCTGGCATTTCCAGAGTTTGACTACGCGGCATTTCAACATATATCAAAGCACCATCGGCCAACCACGCCCCTTGATCTAACTGCTCACACAATGAAGATTGCATTTGAGCGCTGAATGGAGGGTCAATGAATACCAGATCATAGTTTAATTGCTGGGAATTAGTGGCAAGAAAATCGTCAATTGACTGCTGATAAACATTTGCCTTTGTTGAAAAACGCTCGATATTTGCCTTGATGTCAGCACAAAGATTTCGATTTTTTTCTACAAAGTCAACGTTTACAGCACCCCTAGATAAACTCTCAAAACCCAAAGCTCCTGTTCCGGCACAGGCATCAAGGCAGCGTGCTCCAGCAATATAAGGCATCAGCCAGTTAAACACTGTTTCACGAACACTATCTGATGTAGGCCTTAAACCTTCGCTGTCAGCAACCGCCAGTTTCTGACCCCGCCATTGACCAGCGATAATGCGAATTTGTCCAGGAGGTTTCCGTTTTGTATGAGCTTGTTTACGTCGCACTGTATCTAAATTAAATTCTAATATCCCAAGTATGCCGATCTATTTGTTTGAAAGGTACCTCTATGTCAACAACTTCGACTATTTTTACTTAAAATTGCCATCATTTATACAATATCCGGGTTATATTCAGAACATAATCAAGTAAAATGGCTTTTTCACAATATATGATTGACTCCAATGGCCCTGTTTTTCCGTAAAAAAAAGAAACCTGTTGATGAAGCTGCAACGACGCAAGCGTTGAATAAGGCCGAAACCCATGACTCAACAATACCTGCCAATTCCACAAACAACCAAGAGCAAGACGATTCAAAGCAACTGAATCAGGGATTGGAAAAATCCCGATCATCAATTCTCAGCGGCATAAGCTCACTTTTTTCGTCAGGAGTCACTTTCGATGATGATATCTATGACGAACTCGAAGATACACTACTGAGCTGTGATATTGGCGTTGAAGCAAGTCAACACCTGATTGAATCATTGCGAGATCGCGTAAAGACAGACCGCGTAAAAACTCAAGCCGACGTCATAAAATGCCTTCAAGATGAAACCTCAAAACTGTTGAGTAGTGCACAACGCCCGTGGAACTTTAACCTCAAACCTTACGTTATTTTGATGGTAGGTGTGAATGGTGTCGGTAAAACCACAACAACCGCTAAAATTGCTCACTATTTTCAAAGACAAGGTAAAAAAGTGGTTTTAGCGGCTGGTGATACATTTCGCGCAGCAGCAATAGAACAATTACAGGAATGGGGACAACGTCTGAATATTCCTGTGATCAGCCAGTCACATGGCGCAGACTCAGCAGCTGTCGCACACGATGCATTCTCCGCCGCTTTAGCACGCGATGCTGATGTTTTGATCATCGACACAGCGGGAAGGCTACATACACAATCAAACCTGATGGAGCAGTTGGAAAAGGTAAAACGTGTATTGAAGAAAATTGATGCCGATACACCTCATGAAGTAATGCAGGTCTTAGATGCAACCACTGGACAGAATGCCATGTCACAGCTCAAACACTTCAGAGACTCAGTCGGTGTCAACAGTATCTGCTTGACCAAACTCGACGGCTCCGCAAAAGGCGGGGTTGCATTGGGCTTAACACAAGCATTTCAACTCCCTATTCGCTTTATCGGCGTGGGTGAAGCTTTTGAAGATCTGCAGGCTTTTGACGCGCCAAAATTTTCGACCGCATTGATCCCAGACGATACCGTTACTGCTAAAAATTCATGAGCATCGTTTTCAGCCAAGTCAGCAAGCGTTATTCAGGTGGCTTTGAAGCGTTAAGCAATGTTTCATTTGAAATACAGAGGCAACAAATGGTGTTTATCACGGGTCACTCGGGCGCCGGCAAAAGCACGCTGTTAAAACTGATTTCGATCATTGAACAGCCAACTAGAGGGCAAATACTCATCAATGACAAGAACACTCGCGCCATCAAAGATCGAGACATTCCGTATTATCGACGCAATATTGGCGTAGTCTTCCAGGATCATCAACTGCTTGATGACCGCACCGTGTTTGACAATACCGCCTTACCATTGATAGTAGCAGGCACACATCACCATGAAATAAAAAAACGGGTTCAGGCTGCATTAGACAAAGTCGGTCTGCTGAAAAAGCAAAACCATTACCCGCGGATGCTTTCTGGCGGCGAACAACAACGGGTTGGCATCGCCCGAGCAGTTGTCAGCAAACCAACCATCTTGCTTGCTGACGAACCTACTGGCAATTTAGACAACAGCCTCTCTGATGAAATTACCGACCTTTTTTCTGAGTTCAACCGTGTTGGTGTTACCGTCCTCATAGCCACACATGATCATCGCCAACGACAACGTCACCCTTGCCCAGTACTAGAATTAGGCAACGGCCAGATCAGCGGTTTTTATCAGGCCAATGACTATCCAACAGGCCAAGCGACAAAGACCTCCTCTGCTATAGAGCCAGCAGACCTGTCCACACGCGTGGAGCCTCAGTTATGAAGAACTATATCATTCGACATATTCAAGTTCTATTTGCGACTCTTGGCAATCTGTTCAGAGCTCCCATATCAACAGTAATGAATGCCTCAGTGATAGGAATAACACTGGCAATTCCCATGGTATGCCTGAATTTACTAGACAGTGCTGAGAGTCTGAACCGCAGCTGGGACAGCAAACCCCAAGTTAATTTATATCTGGAAGCTGACCTTGATGAATCTGATGTCAGCGCCATTATTCATGAACTTGAATATACCGCAGGTCTTGAAAAAGCCGAGATAATATCAAAGGAACAAGCTCTGGAAGAGTTCAAACGCCTATCAGGCCTGCAAGAAGAACTGTCTTCTCTGGATGAAAACCCTTTACCCGTCACTATCATTGCATTGCCTACAGAAGCTTTCTCCACACCGGACGGCTTACAGCAACTGGAAGCCTCACTGAAAAAGATTGATGGAATTGCTGATATCAGCATGAATATAGAGTGGATTAAGCGATTCAATGCAATTTTAACCTTTATGCGATCTCTAGCCTTAATCATAGGCTTGTTGTTGGCGATAGCCATTGTACTCGTTACCAGCAATACGGTTAGACTATTAATCATGGACCGCAAGAAAGAAATTATAATCACCAAACTCGTTGGTGGGACCAATACCTTTGTCCGTCGCCCATTTTTGTATTTCGGAGTTATACTGGGATTAGCTGGCGGGCTTTTAGCAAGCTTGATTCATATTGTTACCCACTACGCCTTGAACCAACCAATCCAACAACTCGCAGAAAGCTACAATTCTCAATTTTCTCTGGCAACTCTTTCATTACAGCAGTTTGGATGGACTTTACTCACTGGTGCTATCCTGGGTTGGCTTGCTGCAAGAATCAGCATTGCTCGCCATTTATCCAAAATTAAGCCCAGCTGACACGATATTTCTAAATTTTACCCTCTTCGTGCAAGCTTATTAGCCAATATAAGGTCTTGTTAATAGATAAGTTATTGACACAGTATACCTTTTAGTAATTTATTAGCACTCGAAGAGCTAGAGTGCTAAAATGACCATATTATTTATATAATAAATTAACGATTTAGTTAAAGAGGGGCAAAATGACACAATTAATGCCAATTTTAGTATCAGCACCACAAGATCAGAGCCTGGCTACGTATCTTAAAACAGCCAATGCCGCACCGATTTTAACTGCTGATGAAGAACAATCTCTAGCCAGTCGCTTTCAAAAACAAAATGATTTGGGCGCTGCTAAAGAGTTGATCATATCCCATCTGCGTTACGTCATCCGTGTTGCTAAAAACTTCACTGGCTATGGATTGCCAATTGCCGACCTTATTCAGGAAGGTAACATTGGTCTTATGAAAGCCGTCAAAAGCTTCGACCCTGAACGCGGTGTTCGTCTGGTTTCATTTGCCAGCCATTGGATCAAAGCCGAGATTTATGATTATGTTATTCGCAATTGGAAAATTGTTAAAATAGCCACAACAAAGGCCCAACGAAAGTTGTTTTTCAACTTACGCAAAGCTCGTAAAAATTTGAACTGGCTGACACATGAAGAAACCAATACTCTGGCGAAAGACTTGGATGTCCCGGTCAAAACTGTCAAAGAGATGGAAATGCGCTTAACCAGCCATGATGTCGCCTTTGATTATGGCAATGACGACGATGATGGATTTACTGCAAGCCCAGCTGGTTACTTACCAGATATGCGCTATAACCCTGAACAATTGGCCATCAGCAAAGCAGAAAGCGCCAACCAAACAGCCTCCTTACAAACAGCTTTAGATAATCTGGATGAACGCAGCCAGGATATCCTGAAACGACGTTGGTTGAATGAGGAAAAAGCAACATTGACTGAATTAGCGAACGAATATGGCGTTTCTGCCGAACGCATTCGACAGATTGAGAAGGTTGCCATGGGAAAAATGAAAAACCATCTGCAAGCCTGAGCTTATTCAAGAAAACGATTGTAGCGATTCAAAAAAACCATCAAGACCTTCCATTGCGAAGGTCTTTTTTTTCGTATAATAAATTACTGACATTCACAACCAAAACACTATTATGCAAGATTACGATTTAATTGTTATTGGCGGCGGCTCCGGCGGCGTTCGCGCTGCTCGTATCGCAGCGACCCACGGTGCTAAAGTAGCCATCTGCGAAGAATACCGCTATGGAGGCACTTGCGTAATTCGTGGCTGCGTACCAAAAAAACTGTTTGTTTACTCATCGCACTTTCATGAAGATTTCGGCGACAGCTCTGCCTATGGCTGGAATGCAAACATTAATGGTTTTGACTGGCCAACCCTGATTCAAAATAAAGACGCTGAGATTGATCGCCTTAATGGCATCTACATTAAACTCCTGGAAAACTCTGGGGTCACCATCTTCAATGGCCGCGGACAACTGACCGACGCGAATACTGTGCAAGTTGGTGACGATGTATTGCGAGCAGACAAAATTCTGGTTGCAACAGGAGCCACACCGTTCATGCCTGCAATTGAAGGCATCGAGCATGCCATAACATCCAACGAGGCTTTCCATCTGGAAGAACTTCCACAAAGCATCACCATTGTTGGCGGAGGCTATATTGCAGTTGAGTTTGCTGGCATCTTCAACGGCTTGGGTGTAGACACCACCCTAGTCTATCGAGGTGATCAGATTTTACGTGGCTTTGACAACGATGTTCGCACACACTTAAGCAGCGAAATCAGCAAAAAAGGCATCAATGTTCGCTTAAATACTGACATTGCACGCATTGAAAAAATAAACGATAAAGAAAAACACCTGCACTATAAAGATGGTAGCACTCAAACTGTAGAAGGCATAATGTACGCAACTGGTCGCACACCCAACACCCAGGATTTAGGTTTAGAAATCGCTGGCGTTACTCTTGGCAACAAAGCTCAGATCATTGTCGATGATCGGGCTAAAACCAACATTGACAGCATCTATGCTGTAGGTGATGTTACCGACCGTATCGCCCTGACTCCCGTAGCCACTATGGAAGGGCATGCATTTGCCGACAATGAATTCAGCGATAACTTCAAAAACACTCCTCGCTTTCCTGACCACAACAACGTGCCATCCGCTGTATTTTCACAACCGCCTGTTGCAACCGTGGGTTTGAGCGAAGAACAAGCACGAGAACACTATGCCAACATTGACACTTATCGCTCTGAATTCAGAACTCTCAAGCACAGCTTGACCAACAACACCGAACGTACGTTTATGAAAATGATCGTTGATGCTGATTCAGATCGTGTAGTTGGCGTACATATGGTTGGGGCAGATGCCGCAGAAATTATGCAAGGTATAGCCATTGCGGTTAAAGCAGGTGCCACAAAAGCCGACTTTGATGCAACAGTTGGCATTCACCCAAGCTCGGCTGAAGAGTTTTGCACAATGCGCACCAAGGATTAAGAGCCACCCTTCACAAGCAGGCTATATAAAAAACCTATGTTTAAACATTAGTCTTTGTTGCATAACGTTCGCTGAGATAGTCAATAAATGCTCGAGCTTTACTGGTCAGGTATTTGGTTGACGGATAAACCGCATAGACACCCATTGAAGGCCATTGATAACCAGGCATGATAGGCTGCAATTGCTGCAGCTCTATCGCCTGTTTGACGATAAAGTCAGGCTCACAACAAACCCCTATACCAGCAATCGCTGCCTGACAAAGTGCATCACCATTGGAACACTTCAAGCGTGACTTCATTTGCACCACTCCCGCTTTGCCTTGAGGGTCACGATAAGACCACTTACCTTGACCTTTGAACACATTCGAATAGATTAGCGCTGGCAACATCGCCAGTTCTGAGATTGTTCTAGGCTCTCCCGACTTACGCAGAAACTCAGCTGAAGCACACAATATCAATTCTACAGTTGTTAGTTTCCGCGCTACCAGATTGGAGTCTTCAAGTTCACCAATGCGAATTGCCAAATCAAAACCATCCTCAACTAAATTTACCCGCCGGTCACTCATATCCAAATCAATCGTCATTTGTGGGTGCAAAGACATAAAATCAGTCACAGCAGATGCCAATTCAGCTGTACCAAAACTTAATGGCACAGCAATGCGCAACTCGCCACTTAAGACAGCTGTCATCGATGATGCCTGCTGCTCAGCCACTGACAACTCCGACAAGATGCCCGAACAACGCTGGTAAAATGCAGCACCAGCCTCGGTAAAATGCATGCTGCGAGTTGAACGTTGCAATAACTGCACTCCCAAACGAGCTTCTAACTCACTGACACGTCGGCTGATGGCTGATGTCGCCACTCCTAAACGCTCAGCCGCTTTGGTCGCAGAACCAGCATCAACCAATTCAACAAACGCCTGTATTTGTGCAAATTTATTCATAACCATCTACTCGCAATATTTGCGTTAATCAGAAAACTGTTTTCAAAAATACCCTGTTTTTCTCTTTTATTGCAACAATTATAGTATCTCTTCTATTAATCGACACTAATTAACCAGTTACACAGCGGAGATAAACGATGACATTTCTCAATAAATACAAAGAACACTCTTACGCACTACTGCGTATTGTTTCTGGCTATCTATTCTTCTGGCATGGGACACAGAAGGGGTTTGATTTCCCCAAAGCCGGGCCCGAACAACTCAACGCATTGATGACTTTGGGTACAGGAATTGAACTTATCGGTGGCGCGCTTATTGTTCTTGGTCTATTTACCCGTTATGCGGCCTTTGTTGCCAGTGGCAGTATGGCAGTGGGGTACTGGTTATTTCATGCAAGCCAGGCCAATCCAGCTCTACCACTATTAAATGGCGGAGAATTGGCGATCATGTTCTGCTTTACCTTCCTTTATATTGCAAGCCAAGGTTCCGGACATTGGAGTCTGGATAAAGCCTTGAATCAATAAACAACAAATCTACGGAGACATTGCAATGAAACAACTACTACGTATTGATGCCAGTATGCGACATACAGATTCTGTTAGCCGCTCTCTGGCTGATCAGTTCATTCAATCAGCACAAAGCCAGACTAACATCCAGGTTATACATCGTGATTTGACAGAAGGTCTACCATTCATTGACGAACAATGGATTACGGCCAATTTCACAGATAAAGAACAAAGAACATTACAACAAGAACAGCGGTTGGCTCTATCAGATACATTGATTAAAGAACTTGAAGCTGTCGATACCGTTTTGATTGCTCTACCCATATACAATTTCGGAGTACCTGCAGCTCTCAAGGCTTGGATAGATCTGGTTGCACGCGCACAAAAAACGTTTCGTTACACACAGAATGGCCCTGTTGGTCTATTGAAAGATAAAAAAGCGATTATAATTATAACCTCAGGCGGTACTGCGGTTGGCAGCGACATTGACTTTGCCACTGACTATTTACGCCATGTACTTGGATTTCTAGGCATACATGATGTACGAATAATTGCAGCAGACCAATTAATGCAAAACGCCGAGAGAGCTAGCAGCATTGCCCATCAGAACATAGAAACTACGGTTAACACTTTGGTGACATAATGAAAGCAGCAAATTACAGCCCACAACACCCAGTTAATAAATACGCCAAATACCATGCTCACGTATATTATTCCAACACCACATATGAACTGGCTCAAGCACTATGCCAAACAGCAGCATTTCAATTCAACTTACCAATGGGCTATATGCACCAAAAACCGGTTGGCCCACATCCAGTTTGGAGCTGCCAGCTATCCTTTACAAAGGATGATTTCCCTGAACTCATAGCCTGGCTGGAAGAAAATCGTGGTGATCTCGATATTTTAGTTCATGCTGTAACGGGCGATGATTTAGCCGACCATACTGAACATGCTTACTGGCTAGGAAACTCACATTCACTCAAACTATCTTTATTCAGTTAGTGCAAGCCAAACATCATTCTCAGTTATTTCTGACAAACCGGGCAGTAAAAAGAAGAGCGTTGTCCAATAACTCTCTTCTCAATGGGTCTTTGACATTCTCTACATGGCTCGCCATCACGGTCATAAACCTGCAATTGTTGCTTGAAATACCCTGCCTGGCCGTCAGCCTGAGTAAAATCACGCAATGTCGTCCCACCTTGCTTGATAGACCTGGCCAACACTCGTTTGATGTTTTCAGCAAGTAAGGCATATTCTTTTCGGGTCACTTTATTCGCTGCTCTGGTCGGACGCACACCTGCCATAAACAAGGCTTCGCTGGCATAAATATTACCCACACCCACTACAATATGCCCATTCATAATAAAATTCTTTACAGCAATTTTACGCTGCCTGGATTTACTAAAAAGCAAATTCCCATCGAATTCGTCAGTCAGAGGCTCTGGGCCAAGTTGTACCAATAATGGATGGCATAAGGGGTCATCTTTGGTTAATAAGAAAGAGCCGAAACGCCTTGGGTCATTAAAACGCAATACTTTGTCATGATTAAGCTCAAGATCAATATGATCATGCTTACCCACCTCAGCAGAGCTATCTAACACACGCAAGCTACCAGACATCCCCAGATGTATTAATAAGGTTCCTGATGAAAGCTCTATCAATAAATATTTGGCCCTGCGACTGGCATCTACGATGCGTTCACCAACAAGCAATGTCAACTCATCAACTGGAACCGGCCAACGCAACGAGGAATTGCGCACGGTCACATCCGTTAATTTTGCATCCAACAGATAAGGTTGAATACCTCGCAGGGTAGTTTCAACCTCTGGTAATTCAGGCATAATTTACAGTAGCTGATCTTCTAATTAACCAGCTGCTTTATCAGACGAAGCTTCCTCAGCCTTATCTGACTCAAGCTCAGTGTCAGCCACCACAATCTCGCTAGAAGCTGGAGCCTCGATCGCTTTGGGCAATGGTTTTGTATTACTGCTGCTCAAGCCAGTACGATAAAGAGTAAGAGCCTTGCGCAGATCCTGTTCACTCTCATATAAGCGGCCCAATTCCTCATAAGCTTCAGGCAAATCGCCAAGCTTTATAGCCATTTCAAACGCCTCTTCGGCCTGCTCAGTATTCTGGTTCAGTTTAGCTAAACGACCTAGAGCCAAATGCAATTCGGCATTTTCTGGCCTAGCTAGCAACCAACCTTCCACTTGTCGCAACAATTTCTTACGCTGGGTAGAATTAATACGGCCATAGGTGTTGACCAATTCGTCACTCCAGTGATTCTTCAACGTAGTTCGAATGATTTTCTCTGCAATATCCGAACGGTTGTTACCTATCTGATAATCAGCGTAAATTTTAACAAATTCAGGACTTTGCTTAGATGTTTTTGCCAATGATTTCCATGCTAAATCTTTATCCTTAGCAACATTAAATGTATCCAGGTCGATATCTATCTGCATATCATTAATGACATCTTCAGGCAAAGCTCCCAGACGTCGAGCCTTTGGCAGGATTTCCTGCAGTTTCTCAAAATCATCAACCTCGTCATAAGCTTGCGCCAGCATAGCCATAAACTGAGGGTTACGTTGTCCCTGATCTTCAACATCACGCAATGTAGCCAATGCCCCTTCTGCCTGACCAACTTGCTGATGCAGTCGAGCCTTGGTCATGCTGATTGCCAATTTATCTTCAGGGGCTTCTTGACTGGCTTGAGATAGATAAAAATCCCTCTGTTGATATTTCCCCTGCTCCTGCGCTGCCTGAGCAGCAGCGAGGTAATTCACAAATGGAATTTTGCTGTGTTGCGCCTTGGCCATCAATTGCTTTTCCGCACGCTTCCAGTCACCTTTCATTAAAGACAGAAACCCATCGCCTAATTTGACTTGAGACTGTTTTTCATTGCGGCGCTCACTCCAGTCGCCCACCTTCTTTGGAGCTCGCAACAGGTTGATCACCAACCTGATCACAAGGTACAACAACAGAACAGTTACTATCAGCACCAACGCAAAAACAAGCAGATTGATTTCAATTAAATAGCCACTGACAAACACTTTGACGTAGCCGCCATTGGTCAATGAAGCAACTCGGATCAAGCCATACCCAGCTGCCAACGATACTAAGAGAAATAGAATCAATCTCATGACTAATTACCCAACACTGTGTTCAATGCCGTCAGGGACGTTGATATATCAGGTAACTCAGGCTGCAAAACCACCCCTTGGACTGCCGCGATATCAGCAAGCGCCTGCTGGACCCGTGTATCCTGAGGATCAAAATAATCTCTAATCCAGGTGGCCGCAGATTCTAAGTTGCTGGAGTAGACGGTTTGCTGTCGTTGCAATAAGGCATTTTGTGCCGTGAGTAATTGCAACCGTAAATTCTGATTCAGAAAATAGCGCTGTTCAGGCGCCAGTAAAGGCTTAGGCTCAGTATCAATTTTCTGCACCTGAAATACTTTTTTAACCAATTCTCCCATCGATTTTTTCAGTTCAGCCCTAAATCCTTGTGCCGTATCTTCCGGTTCTACCTCAGCTTTAATAACTTCAGCATCAGGTTCATTTTGTAAAGGCCAGTTTGCCACCGCAGCCTGCATGGCATTCAACTTGGAAGAAATACTGGCTACATCCGCCAATTCAACCGCTTCCAAGGCATTGATTTCATCAAGAACTTTACCACGAACTGCAGTAAATCGACTGTCGTTCAGTGCTTTAATCTGCTCACTGCCAAGACGCAAAGCAGACAATGCGCCGGTAACGTCTCGATTTAAACTCAGATGACTGTTAGCGGTTTGTAATAATTGTCGAATACGATCATAAGCAAAGCGACCTTCATCACCAGAAACCTGTTCTCGAACCTTCTGCAACGCCTCACCAAAACCCTTTTGCTGATCAATAACCGGAGTCAATTGCTGAGTTAGCTTTGCACTGACAAGTTCATCCGTAACAAAACTATTCTGCTGTTCGTTCATGGCAGACATGTCAGTTTTCAATGCTTGAACACTGTCACCAATAGAACCAACATTGCCTTTAATTTCAGTCAAACCAATAGCCAACTTAGTATTGGTTGAATTCGTTTGCAGCAGATTCGAATAGACCAGATAACCACTCAAGCCAAGAGCTCCCAGCGACACCAACAAGGCCAAAGCAGCAAGGCCTTTTCCAGAGCCCCCATTGGAACTCTTCAACTCCGGCTGCACTTTAGGTTCATGAGCCGTTTTATGAGTTTCTACCACTGCCGGTTGGCTCTCAGGTACTTGCGTTGTATTTTCAGTCTTTGTCGCAGGTGCAGAAGCTCCTTTGCTATTATCAGCCACGGCTTTCTTAGCAGGCACTTTCTTTGATACTTTTCGTGGGCTGGCTGTTTTTGCAGTCGCTGGTTTACTTGCGGGTGTTTTCTTCTCAGTCATTTTCAGATTCATTCAGAGTATAGTCGAGGTGTTTGGTAATTTAACACAAACCTAAAAGCCGTTCTCAATTAAATAGTTAATACTATTAAGAGGCCTCAGCATAACTCAGGGGCAAAAGAAAAATGAGGCAGAATAGATTCAATCAAGGCGAAAAACGCAGTGAATAGCAGGCTATTCGGAAGTTTTTCAATGAAGAGTGAATCCATTATGGCCATTCTTACTTGTTCATTGAGTTATGCTGAGGTCTCATTAAGTCTAATATTGCATTCTTTACACCATCTGTGGCTGTTCAAACCAGCATTCAAAATGCAGAGTTCGAAGTTAAGTTTTTACCATATGATACCCCTTGGTCCCAAAATGAGAAAAAGGTCATAGACAAGCACTACAACTAGAAATTGTATCTCGCTTGTCAATAACAGCAAGCAAAAAATTGCAAAATAAAAATACGGTAACCACAGCAGTTCTCACAATAGAACATCATAATTCCTTATTTAAAGAGGTTACTAGACGCATTGACTCATTCAATGACAATTCAAAAAGCAAACAATATCACTCAAATTAAGCAAGCCCAGCACTTGAGCCAAATCCCAGATCAAAGCTCAAGGAGACCCATCTATTTCAAGCGATAATCACAGGCCTGAAATTTCCAGAAATGCTGTTAAGCTAAATCTTCCATCTGCGAAAAGCACGCCAACATATCATCATTTGATGGAGAGTCTGCTGTCAGTATACGTCCTTTCCACCCCATATCAACAAGCACCCCCTTAATTGCTTCACTGCCAACAATAGCGGTCATCAACAACAGGTCTTTACGAAGTTTTCGCCCAGATTCCAGTAGATTTTGGGCTGCATGAGCACTGTGTAAAAACACCAAGTGAACCTCTATAGCTCGCAACACACGGCCTAAGTCAGCTTGCAGGTACTTGGGCTTCTGGCGAGTATAGCAATCGAAATAGTTAACATCGGCACCTCGACGCTGCATCTCGTCTCCCATCCATGATTTTCCATCCTGCCCTCGTAATATCAATATTTTACGGCCTTGCAACTCAGACATTTCCTCTGTTGCCATCACCGCATCACCGCCAGTCCCATCATCAGGAAAAAAGACTTGCTTAAAGTCCTTACTGAGCTCAGCTGCCGTGCGTTGTCCTACGGCAATTATACGATGTTCGGGTTTCAAGAACTCTTTATTATCACGCAATAAATGCACACCGTGTTGAACAGCATGCTGCGAAATAAACACAAAATCATCAAATTGATCAATTTTTATCGCTAAACCGTTGAAAGCGCTCTGGTTCTCTAACGGTGCTATCTCTATCAGAGGAACCTCCAGAGCTTGATGCCCGATAGTACGCAATACCTTGCTTAATTTGCTGTTTTGCATCAATGGTCGGGTCAACAGTATATTCTTTGAAACAAGCATATCTTTTACTTCTCTATCCAGACCCTACAATTTTGCCAACAATTCACCAGCACCTTGCTCTAATAAACTTTCAGCCACCTCTTTACCAAGACGATCCGCTTCGCTGACTGGAGCTGTCGCTACAGCGTATAACAACTGACCAGTCTCTATATCACCAACAGAACCTTGTAACTCAAGCTGACCTCCATCAAGAACAGCATGGCCAGCAATCGGTACTTGGCAACCACCATCCAAAGCCTCATTCAAACTTCGCTCTGCGGCAATACAATAGGCAGAGTTTACGTTGGAAATACCCTGCAGTAGTTTTTTTGTAGCCATATCATTACTACGACATTCAATTCCCACAACACCCTGACCAATCGCCGGCAAACATGTTTCGATAGGAAGGTACTGGCTAATTCGTTGCTCAAAACCCAAACGAATCAGGCCAGCTGCTGCCAGGATAATGGCATCATATTCACCGGCGTCCAATTTGCCTAAGCGAGTGTTCACATTACCTCGCAAATTTTTATACACCAAATTAGGGTAACGGTTCATCAACTGCGTTTTTCGCCTGAGACTGGCAGTGCCAACAACAGCCCCATCAGGCAATTCATCAATGCAAGAATAATGATTCGCAACAAAGGCGTCCTGAGGTTGTTCACGCTCACATACGGCAGCAATCTCCAGCCCCTGAGGCAATTTAACCGTCACATCCTTCATTGAATGCACCGCTATATCAGCCTCCCCTGCCAGCATGGCTTCTTCTAACTCTTTCATAAAGAGTCCTTTTCCGCCAACAGCTGCCAGAGTACGGTCCAGAAGCCGGTCTCCCTTCGATGTCATACCAATAATATCAACCCTAAGGTCAGCATAGGCATCACATAACAACTGTTTGACATATTCCGCCTGCCAGATTGCCAGCGGACTGTTTCGGGTTGCCAGCCGAATTAAGACAGGGTGTGCATGTATTGTTTTTGATGATTCTTTTTCAGACATTTAGCAATCATAAACGATAACAACAAAATATTGTATAGCTGGCCTGAACATCACCTCTCAATAGCAGGCAAAAAGCTATGCCGACAAATTTCTAACCCATTTGGAAACATTAGAAACATGGCGACGACTGACAGCAAACAAGCGTTCAGCACCATGCAAGTGCAGCATATTGACACCATCATCTCGGGTAATGCCTGCAATGAATTGATGATTTACAAGAGTTTTGCGATGAATTCTGAGGAAGCAATTCTGGTATTTTTCCTGAATAGCTTTCAGCGAACCATCCAGCAAATAGCGCTTCTTTCTGGTATGTACCGTTAAAATACCTTGATCAGCCTCAATGAACAACACCTCATCTATACCTAGAAAAATATGTTTGCCACGATCACGAACATGGATTAATGGCTGACGCTCCAAAGGCGAATCAATCAGATAACGTTCTTTCATACGCCGCAAGGTATCAGCAAAACGCGTCACCGTAATCGGCTTAATAAGATAATCAACAGCATCCAGTTCAAATGCCTGCGCTGCGTACATTTCATCATTTGCCGTAAAAACAATAGTCGCATCCGGCCTTTGCTCGCGCAATGCCATAGCCATATCTATACCACTACCATCTTTTAAGATAGTGCCGATAAAAAACACATCAATTTGTTGATTAAGTGAAAGCACCTGAGCAACATCATGCCTGGACTGAAACTCTCCAACAATATCACACACACTATAATCGCCAATTAAATGCGATAGTCGAGCTCTTACACTCTTATCTTTATCAATAACTACTATTTTCATCGACTAAACCATCCCCGTAAAACACGACTCATCATTACAACCATAACTTCTTATCATTCACGTGATGCATTAGCATCGATTCTCATCACCATTGCGCACAGCAAAATCGGATTCACAAAATCATTACAACTGTGCAACTGAACGGTAAAATTACAAAAAAAATCGACTCATACAAGCAACAACCGCGCTTTCATAGCAAACGGTCAATTACTTGTTTTAAATGGGGAAACAGGTAATCCCGCTTTGTATAAACGAGTTCTAAGTAGGGTGTCTTAATTAGATAACATCAGGAAGGTGTCAGGGCGCTACAGTAAATTATTATTCTTGAGACAACAATAATTTATTCACAAAGTCAGCATTTAATTTTATAACCGGTTATTTTTAATGTACCAGTGGACAAAATACGCCTCAAAAAATTCAGTACTTCATTGCAATATTATAGGATATCTGTCGAAAAAAATGTAGATTTCAGCGGCAAATTCCTGCGATTCAAGCAAATGAATAGAATAACATCGATTATTTAATTCCGTTAGCAGCGTTATCCTTTATAATCCTCCCAGTAAATCAACATTAAAAGAATTATGAGCACAAAAAAACCTTGGGGTGGCCGCTTCAGCCAAAACACGAATGAGTTGGTGGAAAGATTTTCTGAGTCAATTAGCTTTGACGCTCGACTGTATCGTCATGACATAAAGGGTTCTCTTGCTCATGCAAAAATGTTGCACAAAGTAGGAATTTTATCTGCCACAGAACTTGCTGATATTGACCGTGGACTTAAAGACATTCTGGACGATATTGAACAAGGCAACTTCGAATGGTTGATCAGCTATGAAGACGTTCATATGAACATTGAAGCACGTCTGACGACCAAGATTGGTGAAGCAGGCAAAAAGCTGCACACCGGCCGTTCACGCAACGACCAGGTTGCTACAGATATACGCCTTTATTTGCGTGAACAGACAAACGAACTCACTGAATTACTGACTCAATTACAAATGGCTTTGATGAATCTGGCAGAGCCGGAAATCAATACCATCATGCCTGGTTACACACACCTTCAGGTTGCTCAACCGATAAGTTTTGCACACCATATGTTAGCCTGGACAGAAATGTTACAACGCGACAAAGAAAGGCTGTATGACACCAGCAAACGTATCAATGTCATGCCTCTGGGTTCAGCCGCTCTTGCAGGAACCAGTTTTCCTATTGACCGCGAATACACCTGTGAATTACTGGAGTTCTCAGCACCTACACGCAATTCGCTGGACTCAGTGTCGGACAGGGATTTCGCCATTGAATTCACCAGTAATGCCAGCCTGATAATGATGCACCTATCACGAATGTGCGAAGAAATTATATTGTGGATGTCGCAAGCCTATCAATTTATTGAAATTGGTGATGCTTTCTGTACAGGTTCAAGCATTATGCCGCAAAAAAAGAACCCTGATATCGCAGAACTGGTTCGGGGCAAAAGTGCTCGTGTTATTGGCCATTTGCAAAGTCTTCTGGTCCTGATGAAATCACAACCTTTAGCCTACAACCGTGATAATCAAGAAGACAAAGAACCTATTTTTGATGTCGTCGATACCTTGCAAAGCTCCTTACGCGTTTTCACTGCAATGATCCCGGAAATCACTGTCAAACGTGACAATATGTACCAAGCAACACTCAAAGGCTATGCCACGGCAACTGACCTGGCTGAATATCTGGTACGTCAGAAAGTCCCTTTTCGTGATGCCCATGAGATCGTAGGCAACACAGTTAACTTCGCCATTCAACACGAAATGGATTTAGCCGATTTATCGCTGGAACAACTGCAATCATTTGGCCCGATGATCAAAGACGATGTGTATGAAGTCCTCAGCCTTGAAGGCTCGATACAATCACGCAACCATTACGGTGGAACAGCACCTGAACGAGTAGCAGAAGCCTTACAGTCAATGCGAACTATTGTTCAGCAAACCACTTAATAATAACCCAATATTTAATTTAGAAACCGGAGTTTTTATCATGCTAACAACCTTCCGAACGCTCATCGCCTCTGGTATTGTGCTGATCATACTCAGTGCCTGCGGCAACAAAGGCCCTCTGATAGTAGAAGGCAAAGAGGAAAAAAACAGACTGTCAGACACGATAACCGTTCAAGACAAAAAGGCTGACAAAGCTGCGCGAGACGCCAACAAGAAAAAGTACTAACTATGGATCACTTCAATTATCGTGACGGCATTTTGCATGCCGAAGATTTAGCCGTCAACGAGATTATTGAGCAAGTCGACACCCCTTGCTATATATATTCGCGTGCGACTCTTGAACGCCATTGGCATGCCTTTAATGATGGTTTTAGCCAATACCCTCACCTAGTATGCTTTGCAGTCAAAGCCAACTCTAACCTGGGTGTTTTAAGTGTTATGGCAAAACTCGGCTCTGGGTTCGATATCGTTTCTGGCGGTGAGTTACAACGAGTCATTGCCGCTGGTGGTGACCCATCTAAAACGGTTTTCTCTGGCGTGGCCAAGTCCGAACAAGAAATAGCCTTTGCCCTTGAACAGGGAATTCTCTCTATCAATATTGAATCTAGCGCCGAGCTTGAGCGCATTCAATCCGTCGCGGCAGCAATGAATGTTGTTGCTCCAATATCAGTTCGGGTGAACCCAGATGTCGATGCTCAGACCCACCCTTATATTTCAACGGGCCTGGAAGAAGCCAAATTTGGCATTCCAATGCAAAATGCCGTCGACGTTTATCAGACAGCTCATGCCATGCCGAACATCAGGGTCCATGGTGTTGCTTGTCATATTGGCTCACAGATCACTACAACCTCCCCTTTTGTTGATGCTTTGCTGCGACTCATTGAGCTAGTCAAAACACTCGAAGGCCTGGGGATAGAAATCAAACAACTCGATCTTGGCGGTGGCCTGGGCATTCCTTACCACGATGAAACCCCTCCGTCTCCTGCTGAATATATTCAAACTCTACAGTCAACCTTGCACGACGCCGAAATCAATATCCCTATTTCGATTGAACCTGGCCGCGCCATTGCTGGTAACGCAGGCATTTTAGTCACTAAAGTTGAGTATTTAAAAGCAAATTCAAGCAAACGCTTCGCGATCGTTGATGCTGGGATGAATGACTTGATGCGTCCAGCACTCTATCAGGCCTGGCATGATATTATCCCCGTAGTTGAGGCAAATGACGAAAGCCCCTCAGAGGCCGCCTATGATGTTGTCGGCCCCGTTTGCGAAACAACAGACATACTGGGTAAAAGCCGCAACTTACGCCTGCAGGCAGATGACCTACTGGCGATACGATCCACTGGTGCCTATGGTTTTGTTATGAGTTCAAACTATAACACTCGCCCTAAACCACCAGAGGTGCTGGTTGATCGCAGTCAATGGCATTTAGTCCGTCGCCGAGAAACAACCGAAGAGCTATTCGCCACAGAAAGCGTTTGCCCCTAAACTAATACCGAACAACTATGCAAAATAATCCACTACTGAGTGCAGAAGAATTGCCTCAATTCAGCAATATCGAAGCTAAACACGTAGTTCCAGCTATCGAAACTACGCTCAAAGAAGCCCGTTCTAAAATCTCAGATCTGGAAAAGAAAGCCCAGAATGCCACCTGGGATAATTTTGCACAGCCTCTGGAAGATATCGAAGAAACTCTTGACCGGATCTGGGCTGCCGTATCGCACCTTAATTCAGTTAAAGACTCTCCTGATTTTCGCGTTGCTTACCAAACCTCGTTGGAAACCTTAACTAAATTTCATACTGAAGTTGGCCAAAACCTGACACTTTTTCAAGGCTATAAAACCATAGCCGGGCATGAAAGCTTCGAACAATTGAGCCCAGCCAGAAAGCGCATTGTTAATAACACCGTTCGAGATTTCCGACTTTCAGGTGCCGAGCTTGATGCCGAACACAAGGAACGCTTCAAGGAAATTGCATTACAATTATCCAATGTATCAACTCAATTTGAACAAAATGTCCTGGATGCCACTCAAAGCTGGCACATCTTAATAAGCGATGAACGCAAGCTTTCTGGATTACCTAAACATGCCATCCAACTTGCCGAGCAAGCTGCCCACAAAAAAGATCAACAAGGCTGGCGTTTCACACTGGACATCCCTTCCTATCTGGCAGTTATGAAATATGCTGATGATGCCAAGCTCAGACAAAGTATCTATGCTGCTTATTGCACCCGTGCCAGCGAAATCGAACCCAATGCAAACCAATTCGACAATGGCCCGTTGATAACACAGATCGTTCAATTGAGGCATGAAAAAGCCCAGTTACTTGGGTTTAACAATTATGCAGAACTGGCCTTAGTTACAAAAATGGCCAATGATGCTGAGCAAGTCTTGTCATTTCTTAATGAACTGACCAGTTATGCAAAACCTAAAGCAGAGCAAGAGTTGTTGGAATTACAGAACTTCGCTCTTGAAAAACATGGCATAAAGACACTACAGCCTTGGGATTACAGCTATTACTCTGAAAAGCTGCGACAACATCAGTTCTCGTTTGATAGCGAAGAGGTTAAACCCTATTTTCCCGCAAATACGGTTATCGATGGTTTGTTCAATGTCGCACAGCGGTTATTCAAAATTACCATTCGTCCTAATAAGACCATCGACACATGGGATGACAGCGTCCTCACTTTCGATGTTTTCGACAAAGACAAACAATTGATCGGACAATTTTATGCTGACTTATATGTTCGTGCTAATAAGCGTGGCGGAGCCTGGATGGGAGCATGTCGTCATCGACAAATAAAACCAACGTCAAGCAAGTCAGTGCAACTGCCCGTCGCTTACCTGACCTGCAATTTTGCACCACCAAGCGGCAACTCACCGGCATTGCTCACCCATGACGAAGTTGAGACCCTGTTTCACGAATTCGGACACACACTACACCACCTGCTAACAACCGTAGACGAAATGAGCGTGGCAGGTATTAACGGTGTTGCCTGGGATGCTGTTGAGCTTCCCAGCCAGTTTCTTGAAAACTGGTGCTGGCATGCAGACAGCATTGCCATGATCAGCGGCCATTACCAAACAGGAGAGAGCCTTCCTGATGCACTGCTACAAAAGATGTTACGTGCCAAGCACTTTCAAACAGGCATGCAAACGGTTCGACAAATAGAGTTCGCATTATTCGATATGCTATTGCATAAAGAACCCTCCACCAGTGACTCAAACAATTATGTACAAGACCTGCTCAATCAGGTTCGCCAGCAAGTATCCGTTATTGATGTGCCCGAATACAATCGCTTTCAGAATAGCTTTTCACATATTTTTGCTGGTGGCTATGCTGCTGGCTACTATAGCTATAAATGGTCTGAAGTATTATCAGCAGATGCTTTTAGCCGCTTTGAAGAAGAAGGCATATTCAATGCTGAAACAGGCAATTCCTTTCTCAGCAATATACTTCAACGAGGTGGCATAGAAGATCCTGCCGTGCTGTTTTATAACTTCAGAGGACGTGAGCCAAGCATACAAGCCTTATTGCGGCAAACAGGACTGACCACCGCACAGTAAAACCGGCGTCAAATAAAGCGTCTTATTCAGGAGAGCACCAATGCGACATATAATTTTATTCTTTGCTATAGCCAGCATCACATTGCACACAACTGCTGACGCCAATCAAGGCTTCAAAAAAACGATCAAAGATGGGAAAGTTACTTATGAAGCAGTGACACCTGAAGCAACAAATACTGCACAATCAGAACAGCAGTCTGAAAAAGCCACTGCAAGCGAATCCAAAACAGACTCTAATGACAGTCTCAATGCCTCCATTCCTGTCGAAACAGTGGTGCTATACGATTCTCCTAATTGCCGACAATGCCGTCGTATACGTCGATATTTCTTTGACATGAAAATCAAATACCTCAAAAAGGATATAAGTTATAACAAAAACTTTAAACGTGAACTGGTACGAATTACTGGCAGCGATGAGGTACCTGCACTCATTATTGATGGAAAGACGCAACTGGATTTATCCACTGCCGCCATCAAACGTCGATTGGTTTTAACTGGCTTTAGATTCAGAGAAAGAGCCCGAAGGCCTCAAGGAACTCAAACGCAGCAAAACAATAATCCCTCTAATGAAGATGAAAACAATTCCTGATTAAAATCACTTCACGCTTGCACAATCACGATTCTAACCTAAGCTTGTGATATGAAGAATCTTTCACCACTATGAAATAACTCTTCGACTATACTGGTCTAATAATAAAAAGGTGTCGAATGAAAAAACAGTTACAGACAATATTGAGTTGCGCAGTTGCATTAGCTTTCAGCCTGCCCTCATTCGCTGATTTTTCACCAATAGATGAAAAATCACTTCAAACCACAAGCGATATGCGTAAGGATATGATCAACTCTATTCGAGTGATCAATCGTTATCACTATCAGCCTCAAGAGCTCAACGATGATCTCTCCAGCAGCGTATTTAAACGCTACCTGGACAGTCTGGACGCTTCCAGAGTTTTTTTTCTGTCCAGCGATATTGACCAGTTCAAACGTTATGAAACCCGCCTTGACGACAGTTTACTCAATGCTGATGCCGAACCAGCTTTTGAGATCTATAAAGTGTTCAGGCAACGTGTTCAAGAGCGCAATGATTATTTAAAAACCTTAGTAAAGCAAGACTTTGACTTCAGCCTGTCAGAATCAATGATCATAGACCGCACTGAACTTAATTGGCCAAAAAATACCGAAGAAATTAATGAAGTCTGGCGTAAAAGAATCAAAAATGATTTTTTAACACAAAAACTGGCAGGTACTGACGAAAAAGAAATCCGCGATAATCTGATAAAACGCTACGAAAGACAACTACAAGTGGTCATGCAGACCCAACCAGAAGAAGTATTTGAGTATTTTATGAATGCGTATACAAAACAAATTGAGCCGCATACGCAATATATGTCGAGCATTACTGCTGAAAACTTCGCAATTCATATGTCCCTATCACTCGAAGGTATCGGCGCTTCGCTACAAACAGACAATGATTACACTGTTGTAAAGAAAGTCATCCTGGGAGGACCTGCAGAGCAAAGCGGTGTCATTCAGCCTGAAGATAAAATCGTCGGCGTCGGACAAAGTAAAAGCACCATTGAAAACGTTATTGGATGGCGACTGATGGATGTTGTACAGCGAATTCGTGGCAAGAAAGGTAGTAAGGTTTACCTGAATATTCAAGCTAACGACAGTGTACCTGGCACACCACCCGAATTGGTTGTGTTGACTCGAGATGTCATCAAGCTGGAAGAACAAGCAGCCAAACTCTTTTATGAAGAAATAGGCGAAGCTAACTATGCAGTCATTGAAATACCCTCTTTTTACTTAGACAATAAAGGCCGACGTGAGAATCCGGACGACTATAAGAGCACAACCAATGATGTCAGAAAATTAGTTAATGAAGCCGTAGAAGAAGGTATAGACGGCCTCGTTATTGACCTAAGAGGTAATGGCGGTGGCTTTCTTGATGAAGCCGTAAAACTCACCGGCCTATTCATTGACCAAGGGCCTGTGGTTCAAATCAAAAACTCAGCCAGCAAATCACAAGGCTTGAGCGATAATGAACAAGGCACTGCTTACGATGGACCGATGGTGGTTATGGTCGATAAATACAGCGCTTCTGCTTCAGAAATTTTTTCCGGCGCCATTCAGGATTATGGCCGAGGCATTATTGTTGGTGAACGAACATTTGGCAAGGGCACAGTACAACGCCTGACACCATTGAATGCCAACAATACAGACAAAGTCAGCAGCGAACTCAAACTGACCACCGCTCAATTCTTTCGAATTAACGGTGAAAGCACACAACACAAGGGAGTTATTCCTGATGTGCTCATCGACACAGGCGAAGAAGATGAAGAGTTTGGCGAACGAGCTTATACAAATGCCTTACCTTGGGCAATGGTAAAACCCATGAGCTACTCAAAGACTATAATATCAGGCAACATGTTCGATGATATGGCCAACAAACACCTGGAGCGCACCATAGACAACCCAGCGTTTAACTACCTTCGCACGGCATCAAAGCTCAACGAAGAGATTTCAGCTTTAACGGAAGTCTCTCTATCTGAGCAAGAACGTAAGCAAAAGTTTGGACAACGTGAAGCAGCGCGCTTGAGCCTGATAAATCAATACCGCAAGGCATTGTCATTGAAACCCATCAAGCAGAAACAACTCAAAGATCATTACAAAGATTTACCGGATGGCGATGACCATTGGAAACGAATATTCCAGCACGAGGCTGCTAATATCATGCATGATATGCTCAGCTGGAATGACCATCAAATGGCAGCGCAAACTCCGTCTATTGATTTGAAAACACCCACAAAAACAAACTAGAAACTCTGCATTTCATGCATGAAAATGCACAAAGGGCTTTGGTAAATATCAAAGCCCTTTTTTATTCTTGATGCTGGAATCAATAACTAATGAGTATTGTTTGAACGACTTGTGATTACATCGATCAGCTGCTCATAAAGACTGGCTCCTCCCTTAACCAGCTTTTCGACAACAGACTTTTTCATCGCCATACTCACCTGATAGACCTCTTTCGCTTCAACGCATTTGAGCAAGTAGTCATCACTGATCAGTAACTCATCAACCAAACCCAATTCAAGCGCTTTGCTTCCATACCAGTACTCTCCAGTACCCACTTTAGTCATATCGAGATCAGGACGGTACTTAATAACAAAATCGCGAAACAAATCATGAATTCCTTCCAGCTGCTCCCTTAACTGCTCCCTTTCCTTTTTGGTGTTTTTACCGAACATCGTAACATTACGCTTATATTCGCCAGCAGTATGCTGTTCAAAATCCACCCCTGCCTTATCCAATAAACGATTGAAATTAGGCAACTGTGCGATAACACCGATAGAACCTACTATTGCAAATGGCGCAGCCAACACTTTGTCCGCAACACAAGCCATCATATAACCACCACTGGCTGCCACTTTATCAACTGCCACTGTCAATGGGATGCCTGCATCCTTAAACCTGACCAACTGCGATGCGGCCAAACCATGTTCATGCACAATACCGCCACTATTATTCAACCTGACCAAAACTTCATCGCCTTCAATAGCTGCAGTCAAAATTGCCGTCACTTCATCACGCAAAGAAGCTACCGCCGTCGCTTTAACATCTCCTTCAAAATCAATCACAAACAGACGTTTTTTATCTTCTTTAACTGCTTCCTTCTGTTCTTTCTTATGTTGTTTGGCCAACTGTTTAAACTGTTTTTTATCCAGCATTACTGAATGTAAAGCCTGTTTCATTTGCGTGTACTTCTCATTCAGGTGGTTGATTGATAATTCCCCACCTTCCGGCTTACGACGTGACGAAGCCAGCAAACCTAACACTATGATAAAAAAGATTAAAATTGTTATTGTTTTAGCAATAAACAAACCGTATGACGCTAAAAATTCACCCATGACTTCCTCATTAAATGTCCAATAGTAACTCTAGAGCCGATTATATCTGCCCAGTATCGAGAAAGATAATGTAAATTAGCTTGTATCAGTTAACACTTTTTTAGCTTTAAATTGCTCATTAACGATATTATTGGGTTAAAATAGCATCAGTACATAATAGGATTTGATGATGACAGCTGTAACGACCATACCCAAACAACTTGAACAAAAAATAGATTCAATCGCTGAATCGGCACGTAACATAAGTCACAAGGACTTATCTGCCAGCGAACAGTCACAACAGATTGATCGCATCAAACAATTGCTGGATGAGCAGGATGCTGTATTGGTATCTCATTATTACGTTGACGATTCATTACAGGACTTAGCCGATGCAACAGGCGGTATTGTCTCTGATTCTCTGGAGATGGCACGATTTGGTTATGAGCATAGCGCCAAGACTGTTGTCGTTGCTGGCGTCAAATTCATGGCTGAAACCGCAAAGATACTCAGTCCAGAAAAAACCGTTCTCCTGCTTGAAGATGAAGCGGAGTGTTCACTGGATATTGGTTGTCCGGCGGATAAATTTTCCGCTTTTTGCGATGAACACCCTGACCGTACCGTTGTAGTCTACGCCAATACCAGCGCAGCTGTTAAAGCCCGTGCTGACTGGGTAGTTACATCCTCAATTGCCTTAGAAATTGTTACACACCTGAAAGACAAAGCAGAGAAGATCATCTGGGGACCAGATCGTTTTCTGGGCTCCTATATTGAAAAAGAAACAGGGGCAGATATGCTCATGTGGCAAGGGTCCTGCATTGTTCACGAGGAATTCAAGGCTGACGAATTGATAATCATGAAACGTGAATACCCTGATGCAGCAGTTCTGGTACATCCTGAATCACCTGCAAGCGTGATTGAATTGGCCGATGTTGTTGGTTCAACCAGCAAAATTCTCAAAGCAACAAAAGAGCTGCCCAACAAACGCTTCATTGTGGCAACTGAGGACGGCATCTTTCATAAGATGAAAGCATTATCACCAGATAAAGAATTTATTTCAGCACCCACTGCAGGCCAGGGAGCAACTTGCAAGAGCTGCGCCGCCTGCCCCTGGATGAAGATGAACGACATTAGTCGCTTGGAACATGTTCTAAAAACGGGAGCCAATGAGATAATAATTGATGAAGCCATTCGAGTTGATGCTGAAAAATCTCTGAAACGCATGGTTAATTTTGCCAAGGAACACATCCACCCGAACATTAAAGTTACCGGCAATGCATGATAATTCTGCCGATTAATGATCTATGCTGGTACTAAAGTACCACTTTGAGGCCGATATCTCCTGAAGCCAACCATTTTTCGGTAGACCTATAATCACAATAACTCTCTTAAAGACTGAGAAACACCCATCCAAATGAAATATTTCGGCCAAAAAGAAGATCTCAGTCTAGCCAATGAAAAAACGGGAGTTCTCATTGCCAATCTGGGAACACCAGAAGCACCCAAATGCCCAAAACTCAGGCGTTATTTGACGCAGTTCTTAACTGATCCACGTGTTATTGAACTACCCGGTTTATTACGCCAATTTCTGGTGCGCGGCATTATTATCAATATTCGTTCGCATAAAAGCGCCGCAGCCTATCGCCAGGTGTGGACCGATGAAGGCTCACCGTTATTAGTTTATAGCAGGCAGCTGACAGAGCAGGTACAGTCCCAACTGGACAATCAAGCCTATGGGCATTACATCGTAAAAACGGTAATGCGTTATGGTGAACCGAGTATCCAGAATGGTCTGAAAGAGCTCCATAGTGCTGGTTGCCGCAACATTATAATTCTGCCACTTTATCCCCAGTATTCAGGTACAACCACAGGTTCAATTTTTGATGCCATTGGACAATCCTTGAGCAAACATCGCTGGGTTCCTAACATACGTTTTATAAATTCTTATCACCAACACCCACACTATATTGACGCCTTATGTCAATCAATTGAACAACATTGGCAGCAGCATAGCCGTGGACAAATGCTGGTTTTCTCATTTCATGGTATTCCAGTGCGTTATGTCAATAATGGCGATCCTTATCAGATGCATTGCGAGGAAACCGTTGCCTTAGTGACCCAAAAATTAGGCCTGAGTGATGATCAGTGGATGCTGACGTACCAATCGCGTGTTGGGCGAGAACCCTGGTTAGAACCGTATTGTGACCAGACTATGAAATCTCTGCCCGGCAAAGGGGTTAAGTCAGTAGATGTCATTTGTCCAGGATTCTCTGTTGATTGCCTGGAGACTCTCGAAGAAATTGAAGAAGAAAACAAAACCTACTTTTTGCAAGCTGGCGGCCAATCTTATCAATATATACAATGTCTGAACAGCAGCCCTGCTCACAGCCAGATGGTTTGCGATCTGATTCAAAACTGAACAACGCAAAGTTGTCTTTTAAAACTCCCTTTAAGAGCACTTAAAAAACACAGTGATGCTTAATCAAACCTTCTGATATGGAAGCAGCGCCAGAAAACCATTCTGTCAACCACTGGACCAACTTTAGCAGATAATGCGGCTTGTTTAATGCGACGGTCCAAAGTGCACAATATATGTTGGCGTCGCTGTGCATCATCTCCTCCACAATCCAGACATAATGCACTGTTTGAGAAAAACCATTGCCAACTGAAATCCTTAGGACTGACAACTGACTCATCACTAAAGCTGGGCGGTAATGTAACGTCACCAAAGCCCGCTCGTAAATCTTCATCGTGCAAAAACTTAAGGTACGATAATTGTTTGTTTAAAGCCAGACTCAAAGAAGCAGGCACAAATGATTTTCTCACCACGACACCCAGAATATTAGGGATAAAAATTTGATGTTGATCCAAACGAATATGGCGCACTCTTAAATCGATACATTCAAGCGGATGCAATCCACAATTTAACATCAATTCCCCCATCAACCGGTATTGGCCAAGCATGCTGGCAAGCATAGCTCGAGCCTGCTCTATGGTGACCACCTCCTGTGAGTCTGGTGTAAGATCGACAACAGCTTTAGTCTGCAAGACATATTGAGATTGCCGCTTATTTCCGGCACGAGAATAATCGTTCATAACTGCCTCCCTGCAGTAAATCAACGTAATTAGGATTATAGGGTATTTTCGATAATTAAAGAATCAACTCTGTTATAGTTCTCTACCTTTTTGTAACTTAAATTGCTTAATACTTTTATTTACCAGGAACTGCGACGACGGCCTTTAAAGCGAGATAAAACCCAGCCCATAAACATCCCAAGCAAGACTGCAGTTGCACCTAAAGCAAACCATTTTTTATCAGATTGTTCCTTCATGGTTTCATTCTGAATACGCAAATCATCCATTTGCAATATTAATTGTCGCACTTCTTTTTCTAGCTGAGCATTTTGTTCAGACAAAGCCACTGCATTAGCAGATGCTTTTTTGATCTTTCCCAACTCATTCGTGACACGTTCTTTCTGATCAACATTTTTTTGATAGTTCTGACTCAATTCATCATAGCTTTCCTGCAAACTCAGTAATTTCGCCTGCAAGCCTTCAGGCTTAGCTTTCAAAGCGGTTAACTGTTTTTCCAGATATTGAACTCGAAACTTTGACGCAGGCTTGGTATTCAAAAACCGAGTCAGCACGTAACCTACTGTTCCCTTTTCTGTCTTAACCTGACTATGTCCCTTACCAGCATCTTCGATAACAACTGTAAGCTTGGTCCCGCTGGGCAATGCTTTAACAATTTTGTTGCCAATACCTGGACCTGTTCGCAACATCACTTCAAAGTCATCAGTAATATACCGCGTTTGCGACCACACTGTTTGTGACCACAATAAACTTGGAAGAATAAGTAATAGGATAATTAGATAACGCATAAGACCCGTGTAAATAGCTGTAATACTAATAATTCAACGCATTATAAGCACAAGCTGATAATTTGTGTAAACTAATTCGTTTCGATAAATTAATACAACAACTAAGCAAACAGTTGCAAAACAGTCTTTTCAATCGTCCAAACCCAGCTCTTTAAGCTTACGTGTCAAAGTATTTCTCCCCCAACCAAGGCGCTTCGCGGCATTCTGACGATGGCCTCGAGTATGCTTCAAGGCTTCTTCTAACAATATACGTTCGAATTTACCTCCCAATTCCTCAAGGATATTATTGCGCCCCATATTCAATTGCTGCTTCACTTGTCGCGCCAAACCCACCTCCCAATTAGCCGCTTTACTCGATGGCTGAGCTGCAAAAACTTCTTTGGGCAAATCCGACACATCTACATTATTACCTGGCGCCATTACTGTTATCCAGCGACAGCTGTTTTCTAATTGACGCACATTACCCGGCCAATGATATTCCAACATGGCCTGCATTGCTTCTTCCTTAAGTTGCTTAGCTTCAACCTGCAGTTCCTGCGACGATTTCTTTAAAAAGTAACGGGTTAACAACTGAATATCTTCTTTTCGATCTCGCAAAGCTGGCAAATCAATACGAATCACATTCAACCGGTGGTATAAATCTTCCCTAAATTGCCCACTGGCCACACGTTTCTCTAATTGCTGATTGGTCGCTGCCAGAACACGAACATTAACGGTTATCTGCTCTCTTCCACCGACACGGTAAAACTTTTTATCGGACAGTACTCGCAATAAACGCGTTTGCAACTCCGAAGGCATATCACCTATCTCATCCAGAAATAAAGTACCTCCATTAGCTTGTTCGAAACGACCTATTCGACGTTCATGCGCCCCGGTAAATGCCCCCTTTTCATGCCCAAATAACTCCGATTCAAGCAATTCAGCTGGAATAGCCGCTGTATTAATGGGTATAAATGCCTGCTTTGATCGCGGACTATGTTGGTGCAATGCTTCTGCCACCAATTCTTTACCTGTGCCAGACTCACCCCAGATCAAAACATTAATATGTGATTTCGCCAAACGCCCAATAGCTCGAAAAACCTCTTGCATGGCTGGGGCTTCGCCTATCATATTGGTGTCTTGTGGCGTCTCAGTTTCGACATCAACTGGCGGGCCATTGTGATCAATAGCTCGCTGCACTAAGACAACCGCATCTTCAATATCAAACGGTTTCGGCAAGTATTCAAAAGCACCACTTTGATACGAGGATAGAGCACTATCCAAATCAGTATGAGCCGTCATAATAATAATCGGCAATTGAGAATTGTTCAGGTGGATTTTCTCAGCCAGCTCCAGACCGGAGATACCCGGCATTCTAATATCAGTTAACACAACATCCGGGCTCTTAGTTCCAATGACCTTCAGCACTGATTCTGCATCAGCAAATACCTCCACACTAAAGCCATGATTCTGCAAAGCCCGGCTCAATACCCACCGAATTGAATCATCATCATCAACTACCCAAATTTCTTTCATTACAGTTGCTCCTTCGATTTATTGAGTTGCAATGGCAGATAGAAAGCAAAGCAAGTGTGCCCTTTATAAGTCTCCAAATTCACTAGACCATTATGACGTTGAATAATTTCCTGCGTGATCGACAAACCCAAACCAGTTCCTTCGGCTCTTCCGGTAATCATCGGGTTGAACACAATAGATTGTAACTCTTCTGGCACTCCCTGCCCTTCGTCCCATATTTGCAATTTAATCAAATTACGGTGCAATACCTTGCCAATAGTAAAACTACGCTCCAGGCGAGTCCTGAAACCAATGACTATTTTTTCACACCCTCCCTGTGCCTCAACAGCATTTTTAACCACATTCAAAATGGCTTGAATCAATTGTTCCACATCCCCTGATAATTCCGGCAAACTTGGATCATAATCACGGTGTAAAAGCAGCTTATCTCCTTCCGAAGCTTCGATCAAACGCACGATATGCTCAACCACATAGTGAATGTTGACAGGAGCTTTATCGTATTGCCTATGAGAACCCATTACCCGATTAACCAGGTTTTTCAAACGATCCGCCTCTTTGATGATGATGCTGGTAAATTCCTTGAGTTCCGGATTAGACAACTCCGCATCTAATAGCTGAGCCGCTCCTCGCAACCCACTCAGAGGATTTTTAATTTCATGTGACATACTGCGCATTATTAAGCGATTGGTATTCTGTTGCTCAATATTGTTACTTTCACGTGCCAAACGACTAATTCGATCAATACGATTTATCTCCAGAGTGACACAGGCCGTACCTTGCCTGGTTCTAAAAGGCGTAATAGTCACATCAACCTCAGCACCGTCAGGATGTGACAACAGAATTTCTCGCAATGTATAACGCGAATCATTGCTCAATGCGCGTTTGACTATCGCTTGAATATTCGTTTCTGTCACTAGAATATCGGCCAAGACCTTATTCAACAAAGAACGCCGACTGATTCCCAATAAATCTTCGCAGGCAGCATTAACATCTTGCACCACAAATTGATCGTCGCACACGATCAATGCGACACCGATGTTCTCTAATATACTGTCTGCTGATACCATAAACTCTCTTGCTCGCACCATTTTGGTGCATTGAGTGACAAAAAAAACGCTCCCCTCCTTGCGGCTGGGAGCGCTCTTCGACTATTTAACAGCTATAAGAATAATCAAACTCAAGTGGATGAGTATGCATGCGCAAAGCTTCAACTTCGGCACGTTTCAATTCCAGATAACCATCGATAACGTCATCAGTCATAACGCCACCAGCTTTAAGGAAATCTCGGTCTGCATCCAATGCATCTAACGCCTCAGAGAACTCTACTGCAACCATTGGAATCTTAGCTTGTTCAGCCGCAGGTAATTCATACAAATCTTCATCAGCAGCATCGCCAGGATGAATCTTGTTTTGAATGCCATCAAGACCCGCCATCAACATTGCAGAAAACGCCAGATATGGATTAGCCGTTGAATCAGGAAACCTAATTTCAATGCGCTTACCTTTAGGGTTTGAAACATAAGGAATTCGACAAGAAGCAGAACGGTTACGCGCTGAATAAGCCAGCAATACTGGTGCTTCAAAGCCTGGAACTAATCGTTTATACGAATTAGTTGAGGCATTAGCAAATGCATTGATTGCTTTCGCGTGCTTGAAGATACCGCCTATGTAATACAAAGCTGTCTCACTCAAGCCACCGTACTCATTGCCTGCAAATGTATTTTGTCCATCTTTGAAAATGGATTGATGTACATGCATGCCACTACCGTTATCACCAACCAATGGCTTCGGCATAAAAGTCGCTGATTTACCATACATATGAGCTACATTATGTACGGCATATTTAAACAATTGTACTTCGTCAGCTTTCTTAACCAGAGTGTTAAACAGAGTACCAATTTCACACTGCCCAGCAGTCGCAACTTCATGGTGATGAACTTCCGTTGGTACTCCCAACTCTTCAGAAGCCTGACACATTGCTGCACGCAAATCGTGCAGTGAATCGACTGGAGGTACTGGAAAATAGCCGCCTTTCAAACCTGGACGATGACCCATATTGCCTTCTTCATAAGGTTTATCAGAGTTCCAACAGGCTTCTTGCGAATCAACTTCAAAGTATGAACCACGCGTTTCAACTGACCAGCGCACATCGTCAAATACGAAAAACTCATTCTCAGGGCCAAAATAGGCGGTATCACCGATACCAGTAGACTTCAGATAATCTTCTGCTTTTTTCGCAATTGACCGTGGGTCACGTTCATAAGGTTGCATATCATCGGGCTCAATAATATCGCAACGAATATTCAATGTCTTATCCTGAAAAAACGGATCAAGGACAGCCGTTGAAGCATCTGGCATCATAATCATGTCAGAAGCATTAATGCCTTTCCAACCAGAAATTGACGAACCATCAAACATTTTTCCGTCATTGAAAAAGTCTTCATCAACAAATTTGCTAGATACAGTCACATGCTGCTCTTTACCATTTGTGTCTGTAAAACGAAGATCAACATAGGGGATTTCGTCATTCTTAATCTGTTCTAATATGTCAGCTGCCGACATTTTTCACCTCATTCTTAGTAATTGAATAAATTCTTGATGTACATTCTCAATCTAAAAAATCTCGATTATTAAATCGAGTGCGACAAAATCAGTCGCCGCCGATGTTAAGCTAGCGAGAGTACGTTTAGATCTAGTAAGATAGCAAGCACCGTGCCAGTTTTCATGGGCCGCAAAACAAGCATTTACGTACCATAATCCACCCAAGATGCATCAAAATAGTGCAGGAGAACATTATTGCACCATAATAGTGCATTTCTGTTCAATAAAAAAGCGTTATTTCTTGCTGCGATAATAGCAATGATTGCCTATCCTGCACAATAACAGACCTATTTTAACAACAATGAATCATTTTGGACCAAACTATCCACGAGCCCCGCTCTTATTCTCATCAAAAGACTAATAAGCGATGAAACAAGTGCACACACGCAAATACAAGTTGTCTACTGTTGTTGAAATTTCAAGGGAATATTAGAGATTTCGGAAACCAGGAAATCGAATACCAAACGGATCCTCCGGTTCGTTCTTAATTCATTGTGCGAAACAAGCCAAATTTCACCTGTAATAGGTGAAAAACCAGGAATTTCTACCCGCTCGACCAATGGTTCATTGTCACCAATTTCTTCAGGCATCACACCAATAGCAACACCCTTTTTGACCAATTCCCATAGAACAACATTGTCCTTGGTCACAACTGGAAAGTTATCTACCCCTAAACGAAACCCTCGAGCATTTAATATAGGAAGCAAACGGCCTGACTTTTCAAAATCAATAAAATTTGCTTTATTGAACTCATCAATTGATTTGGGGTATCCCAGTTCTTGAAGATAAGTACTTGCTGCGTAAAGGTGGGCTGTCACATCGTATACTTTTTTAGCTATCAACTCTGGCTGTGAAGGTCGAAAGCTGCGTATTGCGATATCAGCTTCTCTACGATTCAAATTACTTTCACTGTTCGATGAAATAATTTCGACACTAATACCTGGTTCCAACTGACGCAAGTCTCGAATCATAGAAGGCAGAATAAATGTCGCAAAGATTTCACTCGAAGTAATACAAATATTTCCTTCTATAAGATCTGACTGTCCGGTTGCAGATAAGGAGAGTTGATTGGCCGCTTCGCCCATGGCGCGTACATGTTCAAGCAGGTCCCAACCATTTGGAGTCAACTCCAAGCCCCGGCCACTGCGTTTAAAAAGAACAAGTCCTAATTCTCTTTCAAGGGCAGTTACTTGACGTCCCAAAGTTGGTTGCGTCATTCCAAGAGCTCGTGCTGCTGCAGCTAGCGAACCTTCTTCAGCAGTCACTAAAAACGCTCTGGCTCGATTCCAGTCAAATTTTATTGATCGCCAATCCATACAAATATGTATACCTGTTGTTAGTTTCTCGGCCTACCTAGTTAATTATTTTATTGATAGTATATTTTTCGTCAACTCAAATTAAATTTTCAAAGTAATTATCTGAGCCGCAAAAAATCAACAATAACGCCATAGATGCTACACCATCACATTTATCAATAACATTCGGTGATACCAACAACTTTATAGAACTATGAAAGAGTTTATCGTTTGGGTTATACACACTCCCGCAGGTTCAATCGCACTCGTATCTGCCTTAGTCGCTTTATGTTCAAGAAAAGGGACCGCTACGCATCGAATTGCTGGTGTTTACTTTACGGTTTCAATGTTGATCATGCTGGTTTCCGGAGGCATGGCGGCACTGTTAAAAAAATCCCTGGATGATGCCTTCTTAAGTGGTATGGTTATTTATACCGTATTCACTGCCTGGTTAACGGTTTATCATAAAAAAGGGCAAACTAATATTCTTGAATATTCAGCCCTGACATGGGTCGCGCTTATTGCTATAGCTGCGTATTTAGCCGATCCGAGTTGGGGCCACATAAGAAATCCAAATACCTATCCTTTGTGGATAGGTTTCGCTTTACTGTTCGCTATTGGCGATATCCATAACCTGATTCGTTCAGGTTTGTCAGGGCCTTTACGCATTCTAAGGCACGTTTGGCGAATGGGATTTTCTTTAATTTGGGCGGCATTAGCATTCTCCGATAAGATTATCAAACTGCAAGGCTCTACCATTGAAGAAATGCCCTATATAGCAGCTATTCCAGCCATACTTATTCTGCTGACAATATTTTATTGGGTCGCCATTATTTCACTATTTTCTCCTAAAAAATTTATAAAATACTAATGACAAGACTTGCCAAATTCTGGAATCGACAAGTTCATTTAGAGACTGGTCGATATACTAAATTATAGCTTGATCAGTCATTTTAGACCGAATAATTCCGTCACGTAAAAGCACTACAACAACGTTTTACAGAACTGAACCCACCCATGTTTTAATCCATTTCTCTTAAACAGTCTTTGAAATACGTTTATACATTCAGCTAATACTATTTTCAGCAGTACCTTAAGAAGCAGGAATATTTCCTGAAATGTGCAGAAGTTGTGTAGATTTTCAGGTGTTTCCAACCAATCCATACATTACATATTACCCCCATGATACTGGCGTGTATACTTTCAATATGATGCAGTCGATCTCGAAAAAATTAACCCTGTCATTTCTAGGACTGACCTTGATAGTCCTGATTGCAACCTTAGGTCTTGCGCGTTGGAGTTTCGTGCATGGTTTTCTCGATTATGTCAATGCATTAGAACAGACTCGACTCGAACGCTTAGCCAGTGAGTTGTCTGATTCATACAGAGCTAATTCTGGGCGCTGGGACTCAACAACACTTTCGACACTTGATGACAGACCTAATTCTGCTGAGCCAGTTCCCAGAAGAAAAAAACCTAAGCTTAAACCAAATGGTGAGCGTCGTAGCCGACACCCAGAAAAGCCTGGCTTAAAGCCAGACCACTCCCCTTTTCAACATAGACCTCCACCTCACAAACGTCGATCCACCCCTCCAACCGCACTATTCTCAGCAAATGGAGAACAAATAGCCGGAGCCAGATTATCAGGTTCCTCAAACGATCATATTCGCGTCCCAATCATTTCAGAAGGTAAAATTATTGGAGAGTTACGCACTTCACCACGCCGAGATTTAGACTCACCACGAGAAACTGCTTTTTCAAAACAACAATTATTAACCAGCTCAATAATCGGACTAACCTCTTTAAGCCTGGCAGCACTGGTTTCATGGTTATTATCACGAACTCTGGTAGCACCGGTCAGAAGGATGGCCAACAGTGTCAACGAACTGGCTAATGGAAATTTCACAACTCGCCTGCAGGAACAACGTGCCGATGAACTTGGCCAATTGATGAACGACTTAGATCATTTGGCAGGCATACTCGAAGAAAACCGGCTATCCCGGCGTCGCTGGCTTGCTGATATATCTCACGAATTACGCACACCTGTAACGATTTTATCTGGAGAAATTGAAGCTATTAAAGACGGTTTACGGACACTCGATAAACAGCAAATCCTATCATTTGACCAGGAGGTACAACGCTTACGGCACCTGATTGAAGATCTGTATCAATTATCATTATCCGATGTTGGCGGATTACGATATGAGTTCACATCCATCGACATCTGTCATTGCCTCAAAGCCACTATTGACTCGGTTAATGAACGCGCTCTTAGCAATGGAATTGCGATTGATATACAGTGCCTTGACAACAGCATTGTCAAGGCCGATGGACAACGTATAAGCCAGTTATTTCACAATATATTATTGAATTCCATATCCTATACAAACTCCCCGGGAAAAATTGAAATTTCAGTATCCAGAGACTCGCAGCAGTTGACGGTCACAGTGCAAGACTCTGCCCCTGGATTAAACGAACAAGACTGTCAAAAAATCTTTGAACCACTATATCGCCACGAAGCATCACGCAGCAGAAGAGCTGGAGGAGCAGGCCTGGGATTAACGATTTGTCAAAATATTGTTAAAGCTCATGGAGGCACTATCTCTGCACAACCATCTGCATTAGGCGGTTTATCTATCAGCATAGCGATACCTCATCAAACAACAATACCGAACGCAACATGAACACACACAAAATCCTTGTCATAGAAGACGAAGTAAAGATAGCCCAACTTCTAAAAGACTATCTAGAAGGTGACGGCTATAGCGTAACTCTGTTACACGATGGCTCTCATGCGGTGGAAGAAGTTAAAACCAAACAGCCTGACTTTATTTTATTAGATCTGATGTTACCCGGAAAAGACGGTATTTCTATCTGCAAGGAAGTACGACAATTTTCCGATGTTCCGATCATGATGTTGACTGCAAGAGTAGATGAAATTGACCGCCTGCTTGGCCTGGAGTTAGGCGCAGACGATTATTTATGCAAACCCTTCAGTCCTCGTGAAGTTGTAGTGCGCGTGCGGACAATATTACGCCGTGTTAAGAGCCAGCAACAGCCTGAATCTAGCGATAACAATGAGCTCAACTACAAAGGAGTGCAATTATTAACAGATCGTTTTCAATGTCTGGCAAATCATCAAATGATCGAATTAACCCCTGTAGAATTTCGCATGCTGGGGGCCATGATAAAAAGGCCAGGCCGTGTTTTTTCCAGAGATAGCCTGGCTAGACTGATATACAAGGACGAGCGTATTGTTAGTAACAGAACCATTGACAGCCATATAAAAAACCTACGCAAGAAGCTATCTTCAGCAATGGCGGACAAGGAACTGATTCACTCTATTTATGGAGTGGGTTACAAATGTGAATAACACTTCTGTCAATTGATTCTCCCTTCTGAATCTCCACACTTTCTCCAAGGTTTATGCTCTTTGAATGCTTAGTTATTAGATAAGCTAATTATATCAAAACAAAGAGGAACTGATTATGTTACCCCACTCCTTTATCCCAAAATCGTCCATACTCGCATTAATGATCATAAGCACATCAACGGTATCAGCCTATGATCAGAATGAGCAGCAAAAAGCTCATAAACGCCATGGACCACCAGCACAAGCCATTGCAGCATGCTCTGAACTCAAACAAGAAGACAATTGCAACTTTATATCCCCACGAGGTGACAATATCAGTGGAACCTGCATCATTCCCCGTCGCCATAAGGAATCTTTAATCTGTAAACCTGCCAAACATGGCCAACACCAGACGAAGCCGCAGAAACAGAGTTAAAAATGTCACCTGCTTTGGCCATATACAGGCAGCCGAAGCTTTCTCCACATTATGAAATATCCCTCGCCTTATAAAGAGCTATAGAGTTGGAGATATCGTGTGGAAAACCTCCTAAATACAAAAGAGGCCCTTATGAAACACAAAAGACACATTCAAATATTCAATCACACATTGTTACTCGGCATTTCGATTGGACTGACAGCAGCAATGCCGGTTCATTCTCAAAGTAACGAACAACAGCTACGAAACCCCAATCAACTACGCTTGCCTGCTCGTTCTCCCAAACACGAGCAGGAACAAAGCCCGAAAAAACCGGGGCAACAAACAGCAGCGCGCTTCCCACACGATATTCGCACCATTAACGGCGCCGAAAACAATCTGCAACACCAAGACTGGGGGCAAGCAGACATCGAATTCATACGTCTGGCACCAGCCGCTTACACTGACGGCTCAAGTACTCTAGCGGGTTCACAAAGACCCAGCGCAAGATTGATCAGCAACATTGTCGTAGCCACTGACCCTGCTGCAACAATAGATGGCCCTCCATTAAGCGATATGGTCTGGCAGTGGGGACAATTTCTGGACCATGACATCGATTTGACACCGGAAGTAGAACCCAGTGAAAGCGCACCAATTACGGTACCTGCAGGCGATCAGTGGTTTGATCCTGGCGTAACTGGCACACAGACAATTGCCTTACACAGGTCTTTGTACAATACAGTTGACGATATCAGAGAACAGCTTAATCTGATTACGGCGTATATTGACGCTTCCAATGTGTATGGTTCTGATGCAGAACGGGCAACAGCCCTTCGCACCAATGATGGCACAGGTAAATTATTGAGTAGCGATGGCAATTTACTGCCTTTTAACACCTCTGGCTTGCCCAATGCCCCTTCCAATGCAGATTCATTTTTTATCGCTGGCGATTTCCGAGCCAACGAACAAGTCGGGCTTACCAGCATGCATACTTTGTTTATGCGAGAGCATAATAGGATTGCTGAACAAGTGAAAGGCAACAACCCTATCTTGTCAGGTGAGAACGTGTATCAAACAGCTCGCGCTCTGGTCGGCGCCCAGATACAAGCCATTACTTACCGGGAGTTTCTGCCAGTGCTGTTAGGCAATGATGCCTTACCCCCTTATAGAGGCTATAAGCCCACTACCAACGCCGGTATTTCAAATGAATTCGCTACCGCAGCATATCGTTTTGGTCATACCATGGTATCGCCACAAATTTTACGACTCAATAGCAGCAATCAGGAAATTGGTTCAGGCCACTTATCGCTTGATCAAGCCTTCTTTTCTCCCGATGAACTCATTTTTAACGGCATAGATCCACTGTTACGTGGCTTGAGTAATCAACGGGCACAAAAAGTCGATTCTTTTCTGGTCGATGCTTTACGCAACCTTCTGTTTGGCCCTCCTGGAGCGGGTGGCCTGGATTTGGCTGCACTGAATATACAGCGTGGTCGTGATCATGGTCTATCCAGCTATAACGAAACACGTAAAGCATTAGGTTTGCCCAAAGCTCAAAGCTTTGCCGATATAACCCCCGATCAGCAACATCAACATGCATTAGAGTCAGCCTATGATTCAGTAGATTCAGTCGATCTATGGGTTGGAGGTCTTGCCGAACCTGCTGCCCATAGAGGTATCATTGGCAATACATTTCGGACAATACTTATTGATCAATTCACACGCTTAAGAGATGGCGACCGGTTCTGGTATGAGACGTATCTGCCCCAAGAACAACGCGACTGGGTCAACCAACAGAGTTTAGCCAAAATCATCCGTCGCAATACCAGTATTAGCGATGAAATATCCGACCATGTCTTTGTACTATCGGACCCTGACAATCAGCCAACACCGCCCAGACAGACAAACCGTCGTCCGAGAAAAAGGTAGTTGTGAAATAATAATGGAGGCAACCATTTATTCTATTGCCTCCATTTTCCTTTCTCTTGACTTGTTCTTTGTTTCAGAACATGGTTATTCCAGACAAACGACCAGATAAGCCTGTAAGGTCTGCCATTCAATAGGAATGACGAATGCTTGCAGATGAGTAGGCAGTTGAATGGAATCAGGCAGACTCTGCACCACTATTGGCACTGAAATCATGAATTGCGCGCCAAATTTATCCCGGGCATTTCCTGACAAAGTGTTCGCCACCTCTCCAACAATATCGTGAATAAGTTCATCACTGATCTGTGTTTCTCCGATGCTGCTCAAAAGATACCGCAACATCGTTTTTGGCGCTGAAAAATAGACACAACCTTTACGTGCACCACTGACACCGATGATACCGGTAAAATCACGAGCCGGGGTTTCTTTAGGGTCTACCAGATAAGGCGTGCCAACCACGACTGCATCATCTGAAATGGTACTGAAATAGTGCTTGGTACCATCGATGAACACTTGAATTTCTTTATCATCAATCATGTCTGGTTTAATTCTCTAATAATTCGTTGATAGAAACCGCCAACCTTTCATCGGTAAAAGGCTTGCGTAAAAAACCTTCCGCGCCATTCTTAATGGCTTCCAGAGATGTCACTTTGTCATTCAAAGCCGATATAACCAGAATATGAACATCCTGTTTGATATTGATAAGGCGTTTTATACAATCCACACCGTCCATTTTTGGCATAGTTAAATCCATAGTGACAGCATCAGGCAATTCACGGCTGAAAACATCAACAGCCTCGACACCATTACTGGCAGTCACAATATTAAAATTGTGCTTTCCCACAACACAACGTTCTATTTTCCGGCGCATCGCCAGAGAGTCATCGACAATCAGTAACTTCATTTATATATTCTCTGTTAGACATCAGTGGCTGATTTAAACTAGGGCCTGTTGACACTAATACTGGATCAAGCAACCTGCTTTACCCGCATTTTGTTGTTTAATGGAATCTGCAGACAAAACTCCGTAAATTTTTTGTCCTGGTAGCACACTGACAGTGATGCACCTACCCTTGTTAAAGAATTGCGCACTATATCCAAGCCCACCCCTCGGCCAGCATGATGGTCTATGGTACTTGCCGTTGAAAACCCTGGCTTAAACATAAAACCAAGTAATCTGCTGGCTGACATTTTCTTGACCGCCTCTTCGCTTAACTGGCTGTATTGCATCAGCTTATTTTTAATGGTCTGCAAATCCAGGCCACGACCATCATCGCGTATCTTTACTCTGAGGTGACCAAACTCATCTGACAAAGTACTGATCGTAATTGTGCCAATTTCATGCTTGCCCAGATGACGCCGTTCCTGCGTCGGTTCCAGACCATGTACAACAGCATTTCTGACAAATTGAATCAAACTTTCTTTTACCGTTAACAAGGCGCTATCAGGCACCAGTGCCATATTGAAATCAGACATATTCAAGCGCACACGTTTGTCTGAGTCTTTAGTGGATTCAACAATTAAATTGCTCAATTGTCGCTCCAGAGCCTGCTCAGGCTTTTCGGTGAGTTGTTGCGGTGAATGACTCGTTTCATTTTTAGAAAAATTACGCTTACTAACCGACTTCATCAATTGCTGAATGTGAATCAACTTATTGAGTTCCACGGCCAACGGCAGGAAATCATCACCGACAACATCGTTGGCATCTTTGCGCTTTAGTTCGACCATGTATTCTTCCATCGCATGCAGTTTCTCAACCACAAACCGAATATTGAGCGCAGATGCTTCACTTTTCAGAGCATGGGTTATTCTGAAAATAGCATCTATCTTCTGCTGTAAATGCGTTGCCTCATTGCCTGATTGTTCCAAGTGTCTATTGATCAAGCCTATATTGCTCTCTAACGACGATATAAATTCAGCAACCGAGCTATGATCTAAATGAATAATTGCCAGTAGAAACTCCAATTCCTGGTTCGTTTTCTGGTCATTTTTCTTCAGCTCATTGCGCAGTTTAATCATCTCAGTGATATCGCTGACCGTCACCAATAAGTGAACTAATTTTCCTTGTTCATAAACCCGGGAAAAGTGAAAACAGAAGTAGTGCTTGGAAAAACTTCCTTGCTCACTCAAATTTATCTCGACTTCCTGCAAAGGATTCAGCTCACTCATCAAAGTTGATTTCACCCTCTCACGAAACAGCAAATCGACATAGTCTTTCGCTGTCTCCAAGGTAGTTTCATCAACTACCGACTTCAATAGTTCAATAAAATTCAAACCCGCTAAATCATCACGTTTAAATAACGTTTTCATACTGCCTGAGTGCTGTATGCCTATCTTCTGATCTTTACCCAGGAGAAAAAGACCGTCATTGACGTTATTTAAAATTTCTTCCGTTTCTTTACGAGCTTTGGCTGTATTCTGGTCGCCTTGCTCTATCTTGCGCAAAAAATGGAAAACGATCAAAAAGAAATTGATGATAGCCAATACAATACCCAGTGCCTCCACCGCCCTTAACCCACGGGTTTTTTGCTGGGTTTCGCGTTCTATTGCCAAAGCAAAGCTCTGTACATATCCCAGCAACGCATCGCTATGTTTATTAGCATATTCAACCGCCCGCTCAGCACGCCCAAGTAACTCAGAACGATCAATTCCACTATCGTATTCAGCATAGACAATTGAATTCACAATTCCCCTGTAGGGCAACCATAATTGCTCAGCATCAAGCAGATATGCCGTGCTTAAATCCTGAAATTTTGTCTTTGTCAGGAGGCTGTCCTGACCTTGTCCCTGACCAATGAGTTCCCCACCATAAATAAATGAATCTAAGATTTCTTCAAACTGTTTAAACGCAACGGACAGCTTATCGGCACTGTCAGTAAAATCACGCTGCTCTTTCAAATCATCGCGTACAGCAGAAGCTTGCAGAAAAATTTTCTGACTTAACATAGACTGTTTACTGGCTAGCTGAATGGCATGAGCACCGTCAGCTATTTGAAATGACATATATACATTTAACAACAGAACCATGGCATCAAGTGCCACGAATAAAGCAACGGCCCAGACTATTTCCTTATATTTACCGAATAGTTTTTTTGACATAGTCTCACTTTTAGTTAGGAAAGATCGACAGTCTAGAGAATATAGATTACTGATTTATTACGATAAACGAACCCTAAAGTGACACGTCATATTATGCTCATTGAATAGAAAAATTTTGCTCAACCACACTGTGCAAGCGATGCACAATTACTGACACCATAGCGAGATGTTTGCTGGCTTTGGAACTGGCAATACTGACTGTTTTGCAGTAGGCCTGGAAACTGACCTTATCTAATACTTCACCTTGCAGCATATGTCGTTTAACATAGCCAGCTAAAGTTCGATTTACCGAATTAAGCATGACCGTTTTATTTTTTCGTTGCCACTCGTCATGCATTGGTAACTCCTGAATAAGGTGCCGCAACCAGAATAACTGCAAGTCTTCATTGGCTTGGAAATACCTTGCCGTGACAGTAGCACTATCATCACTGACCTGATCGGCAATAGTTCTGATTTCAAAAGCATGAAATATGTATTCCAATTGAGCTATTCGAGCTGCCAGTTCGGCATTAATTCCCTGATTGCTGTATTGTTGAGTAAGCTCTTGCAGCCTGATGCATTCCTGTTCAGGCAACAGTTCCAACAACTTCTGGCGAATAACCTTGATCACAACCGCATAAGAATCAATCGATGTTTTCACATCGTTTATGCTTGTGTTACGCAATAGCCAATTAGTCGCTCTATCAACTGGGTGATGCAAGGCGACCTGCAATTCAAGTAATACGGCACTCGGAACATTTGACTTTGCATGCTCATGAATCAACCGTTCAATCTCTCGAACTCCCAATACTTCATAAGCAACCGTATAAGATTTGACCAATTGACTGGCATCCAGCTTTTGCTCTTCCAGAACATAGTTACAGAAAGTAGCGCCCATCCGATTAGCAATTTTATTCGTCAACCGACTGGCTAAAATTTCCTTACGAAGTGGGTGTTTATCAATCCATTGTGCATAGTTATTGCGCAGGCTTTGCGGAAAGTAATTGTGCAATTCAGCCCTGATATATTCATCATCCATAATAGTGCTGTCAGGTTCTGTTAATTTACGAAATAATCGCGTTTTACTATAGCCCAATAAAACAGAAATTTCTGGCCGCAACAAGCCTTGCTGCATTTTTATACGTTCAACGATATCATCCGCTGAAGGCAAGTATTCCAACTCTCGATTTAAGCGTTTTTCCTGTTCAAGCAAGTCAATCAATTGTGCATGTTTATCGACAAAACGACTGGCACTGTAATTTGATTGACTCAAAATACGACATTGTTGTCGGTTATGCTTCAAAACCAACTCCGCAACCTCATCAGTCATATCCGCCAGTAATTGGTTGCGCTCAGAATCATCAATCAAACCCTCTTGTCGAACCTGATCCAGCAGTATTTTAATATTCACTTCATGATCAGAACAATCAACACCGGCAGAATTGTCAACGGCATCAGTAGTCACCAAGCCACCAGCAGCCGCAAATTCGATTCTAGCTAACTGCGTCAACCCTAGATTTCCACCCTCAACAACCACCTTAACCTGTAAGTCTTTAGCATCGACTCGTACAACATCATTGTGTTTGTCTCCAACTGCCAAGTGCGTTTCACCACTGGCTTTAACATAGGTTCCTACACCGCCATTCCATAGCAAATCCGCTGGCACCTGCAATAGTCGTTTAATAATATCATCCGGACTGACAATCTCTGCACCCACTCCCCAACCCAACAACTGAGCTGCTTCGGGGGTCAATTGAACCGTTTTATCAGAACGAGCTATTATTTGCCCACCGGCAGATAACAGATTGACGTCATAATCGAGCCAACTTGATGAAGGTAATTGGAATAAGCGCTGCCGCTCAGCAAAGCTGGTAGACGCATCAGGGTCAGGATCAATAAAGATATGTCGGTGATCAAAGGCCACCTGTAAACGAATATGCTCAGATAGCAACATACCATTACCAAACACATCGCCCGACATATCACCAATACCAATAACAGTGAATTCCTGCTTTTGAATATCAATACCTAACTCAAAAAACAACCGCTTTGCCGATTCCCAGGCGCCACGGGCAGTAATACCCATTTTTTTGTGGTCGTAACCAAACTGACCACCTGAAGCAAACGCATCTCCCAGCCAAAATTTATATTCTGCAGAAATTTCATTCGCCAGATCTGAAAATGTCGCTGTGCCTTTATCAGCAGCGACCACCAGATAAGGATCGGCATCGTCATGGCAAATGACATCAACAGGTGGGATAATTTGCCCATCCACATAGTTATCCGTGATATCCAATAAGGCACTGATATACTCCCGATAGCACGCGAGCACATAGTGTTTCTGTTCGGTGCGTTCAATTGCCACCAAACCTTTACAGATAAAGCCTCCCTTAGCACCAACAGGGACGATAACCGCATTTTTGACCATTTGTGTTTTGATCAAACCCAATACTTCGGTTCTATAGTCTTCCATGCGCTCTGACCAGCGTATACCTCCTCGGGCCACCTTGCCACCACGCAGATGGACACCTTCAACACGACAGCTATAGACAAAAATTTCATACGCTGGCACGGGCAGAGGCATATTGGGAATACGCTCTGGCGCTAGTTTAAAGCTTAAAGCGGCATCAGGATTTTTCTGTTCGGCCAAGTGATAAAAATTCGTTCTCAACATCGCTTGAATGACTGCGAAAAAGCTTCGCAGGATAATATCATCATCACGAGTAGAAATAGCATCCAGCAAGCGTTCAATTTTCTGCTGTAAACCCGTTGTTTCAGCGTCATTATCAGGATCAAATCGAGCAATAAAAAATGCCAGTAATTCAACTGCAATGGCTGTATGTCGACACAAACAGTCTTGAATGTAATCAACGCTATAAGCCATTTTCAGTTGAGCCAGATATTTAGTAATGGCTCGCAATACAACAATATGACTACTGGCAAGCTGCGGCTCTGTAATCAAACGGTTAAATGCATCATTTTCAGCACGCCCCAGATAAACATCGACAAATAAGCGAGCAAAGCTCTTTTGAGTGATGACGTTGTTTAACAAGGATTCTGGAATCAAACCCAACTGGAGCACTATAGTCCAGGATTGCTTTAAAGCACCTTGAGCATGGCTATCTAAAGTATCCGAATCAGCGCTGATAACCATGACTCCCATGTTTTCCAGTATGGGCAGAATATCGGAGAGTATTGGCAACTCACCTTCTCCACAGACTGTGAATGGTATTTGCTGTTTATTGGAATTGATCGCTGTTGTCTGAAATGCAGCAATAATGTTGAGATCTGTATTATCTGCCTCAACTGAGCCATCTACTGTACCGCGAGTGTTAATCATTTCACCTGTTTATTGTTATTATCCATGCACTATCAAATGACTATTAAATTCAGTATTTGATATTAAAAAACTGCTGATACGCTAAGCGTTCCCCTTCAGCAACCGCGATATCAACTGGTTCAAAATACAGCTTTGCCCCAGGACCACGCTGAGCCAACCTGGATAAATCCAGATGACTGACACAACCTAACTTTGGATAACCTCCTATAGTCTGTCGATCTCGCATCAACACAATAGGTTGGCCATCTTTGGGTACCTGAATAGCTCCCAGAGAAATGCCTTCGGAAACAATACCATCCATTACCTCGCTGTTAACCGAAGGGCCAGACAAACGATAACCCATACGGTTAATATTGTTGGTCACTGTGTACATACTGCTGAAAAAACGGTTCATCCTGTTTTTTGAAAAAGCATCAGATTGATAACCCAAAATGACACGTAAAGTAAGCGGAACGCTGTAATCAGGAATATATTTTTCATTAATCTGTTTTGAAGTGATTTTATCTGCAACTCTGTAGGGCAAACTGTCACCTTGGGTTAGAGCCTTGCCATCCTGATGCAAACCACCAATATTCTCCCTTTCAACAGTAGCAACACTGCCCAGGTGAGCCTCCACCTGAAAGCCTCGTTGCACTGCCAGATAAGCTCGCAGACCGGATTCTGCTGTCGAAAATTCAATTTCATCACCAGCATGAACAAAATGAGTTTGCCAATTTGCTATTCGCTCACCATTAATCTCGGCTTTCATATCGGCACCCGTTATGGCAATCATGGTGGACTGTGTAAATCGGGCTTTAAATTTTCCCAGACTCACCTCTACCATGGAGCATGAATAGTCATTATCCAGCAACTTATTGGCCCATAAAAAAGCATGCTCATCCATTGGCCCGCCATTGGTTACCCCAATACGTTGATAACCAAAACGCCCATAGTCTTGCAGCAAGGACAAAAAACCCGGACTGATTACATTTAACGACATTTAAAGCACCCCACCCAATTGTATAAACTCAGCACGATCAATCGGTTTAAAACGAACCTGGTCCCCAGTGGTAAAGGGCGTCAAAGACTCACTGGCGTAATCGACCAGACTGACAGGTGTTCGCCCGATAATCTGCCACCCTCCTGGGGATTCACTGGGATAAATTGCTGTCTGTTGATCAGCAATACCGAGACTACCTGCGGCAATCTTTGTCCTAGGTGTCGTTTTACGTGGCAAGGCAATGCGTTCGTCAACATTACCCAGATAAGCAAAACCGGGACTGAAGCCTATCGCAAAAACGTTGTATGTTTTGCTGGAGTGGATATCAATCACCTCTTGTTCAGACAATTCAGTCTGTTGACTGATATAACTCAAGTCCAGCGACACATCCGCACCATAATACACGGGAATTTCGATGATATTATCATTCGATTTTGTTGATTCCTGCTCAGTATTAACCTGCAGAGTTTCACGCAACAACTGCCTCACCCCTGCTGACAACACTTTATTTATGTCATAAGTAATATGAATAGAGTTATAGGATGGAATCAGATCAATAATAATCTCATTAAGATTACGCTCTATGAGTGCGACCGCAGCGGTGACTTTACTGTGTGTCTGCGTATTAATCTCCTGGCCAAAATAGATAATCAGCGAATTTTCAGAAATAGACTTTATTTGCATAACTCGGATCTTCTAATGCAGGTTTAACCTTTTTAACCGCAAACAACGCGCATTCATTGTCTCCATGAACACAAATGGTATCTGCCTGAATGGGAACTTTTTTGCCATTGATAGAAACGACGTACCCTTGCTGGGTTATGTCCAGTATTTGCTGTTCAATTTTCGCTTTATCCCTATACACTGAGCCAGCCACAGAACGCGCCACTAACAAGCCATCATCATCATAGGCCCGATCAGAAAAGGCTTCAAACATCAAAGATACATTATACGTATCAGCCAATGCCTGGACTTTGTCATTAGCAGGAGTTGCTTGAACAACCAGTGGTAATTGAGGGGCTAATCTCTGCATTGTCTGCAAAATCACCGTCAAAGTCCGTTCGTCTCTCATCATCTTGTTATACAAGGCACCATGCGGCTTGACATAATCGACGGTCACATCATTAACACGGCAGATAGCTTGCAATGCTCCAACTTGATAGGTTAACAATCCAGCTAATTCCACATCCGAAACATCCATCATTCGCCGGCCAAAACCAACCAGATCTGGATAAGCCGGGTGCGCTCCAACACTGACATTGTTCGCCTGTGCCAATTTCACTGTCTGATCCATAGTCACCGGATCGGAAGCATGAAAGCCACAAGCAATATTTGCCATATCAATGTAAGGCATGATCGCAACATCATTGCCCATTGACCAGCTGCCAAAGCTTTCACCCATATCACAATTCAGTTTCATAACTTATCACCTATATCCTTTGCTCCTTATGCCTTATTACTGCATCATTGCCTGAGGCAGATACGTTGCAATTTCGGGGAAAACGGTTATCAACACCAGGGCCAGCATGATAATCAGAAAAAATGGCAGTGCAGCTCGTGCCACATACAAAATATCTTTACCCGTCAGGGCTTGTATCACAAACAGGTTAAACCCAACTGGCGGAGTAATTTGTGACATTTCAACCACCAGAACAACAAAAATACCAAACCATAGCAAATCAATACCTGCAGCACTGACCATTGGCAACACCACCGATGTCGTCAGAACAACAACTGAAATACCATCTAGGAAGCACCCCAATAATACGAATAATACGGTCAGATAAACCAGCAATTCCAGTGGCGACAATGACATAGTCGCTATCCAACCAGCCAACAGGCGAGGAATTCCAAGAAAACCCATGGCTAATGTCAGAAAAGCAGCTCCAGCCAATATCAAACCAATCATGCAGGAGCTCTTAACACCACCCAGCAGGCTCAATTTAAAGCTCTCGATAGTGAAACACCCGGTTAACATGGACAAAATCAATGAGCCTACCACACCAAAAGCAGCAGCTTCGGTTGGAGTAGCAATGCCACCATAGATAGATCCAAGAACACAACCAATTAAGCCAACTATGGGTAATAGTTTTTTTAATGAAACCATTTTATCCTTGAAGCTGCCTACATTAGCGTCTTTCGGCATTTTCTGTTTATTAATCAATGCCCAAAAAATGGTGTAGCCCATAAACAGGCCTACCAGTAATAAACCAGGTAATGCGCCCGCAATAAACAAGCGGCCGATAGATACTTCAGCAGCTACACCGTAAACAATCAAAATGATTGAAGGAGGGATTAATAAACCTAATGTACCTGAACCAGCTAGAGTACCAACCGCCATACGTTCATCGTAGCCACGGTTTTCCAGTTCAGGTAAAGTCATACGACCAATAGTGGCAGCTGTGGCAGCCGAAGAACCAGACACCGCAGCAAATACGCCACAGCTCAGGATATTCACATGCAACAGTTTGCCGGGTAATTTATTCAACCATGGAGCCAAGCCCTGAAATAAGTCTTCGGATAGTTTTGTTCGAAATAGAATTTCACCCATCCAGATAAATAATGGCAAAGCAGTTAATGACCAGCCAGTCGTTGAACCCCAGGTAGTGGTTGCAAACAACAAACCGATCTGTTCATTGCCAGAAATCAATAAGCCGATAACACCAACCCCCACTAGAGACAAAGCTACCCAGAAACCGGATGCCAGCATCAGCAGTAATATAGCGGCTAAAACAATTGATAAAACAGTCGTGTCCATGATTAAATTTCCTCTAGATTCAATTCGTCTTCGTGCTCGATGTAGCTAGGTTGCTTGCCACTAATCACCCGAACAAGGTCATCAAAAATAGCAATAAGCAATGCAACTGAACCCAAAGCTACAGGCAGTTGAGGCAACCATAATGGCACTGGAATATAACCATCCGAAACATCATTAAAATGATGTGATTCCCACACCATATGACAACAATAAAAAGCCATGAAACCCACAAGAAATAACGCCAGAATTAAGTTAAATGTTTCCTGAATACGGCGCTTACCCGGGGATAAACGACGAATCAATAAACTCACACGAATATGGCCACCTTCACGAAATGTATAGGCCAGGCCAAAAAAGATTGATGCCGACAAACAGTATCCGGAAAAATCCTCCACTGATGGTACTAACACCCCAAAAAAACGACCGATAATTTGCGCCATAATCAAACCGGTTATGCCAATTATGCACAGGCCGGATAAATAGCCAGATGTCAGATAGAAATACTCTCTAAATGTTTGCATGATACCTCTTGCCTCAAACCCCAAGTCTTTATTACTGCTGTTTTATCCTTTACCGCATCCCTGCAGTAAAGAATAAGCACAAATTTATTAATTATTATATTTCGCCAGAATATCCTTGCCATCATCACCAATTTCAACCAACCATTCATCAGTCATGGTTTTGCCAATTTCAGCCAGTTCAGACAGCAACTTCTCAGATGGTTCAGCAACAGCAGTGCCATTTTCTTTGAGAACGTTAGTGTGCTCTACCGCTTTTTCACGAACAATTCTCCAACCATCAGCTTGAGCTTTATCAGCAGCAGCCAGAACCGCTTTCTGGGTTGCCTCATCCAAACGTCTGAATGCTTTTTTGTTGACAACCACCATATTTTTAGGGATCCAAGCCTGGATATCAGTGTAGTGTTTAACGTAATCCCAGCTCTGACCATTCGCTCCAGTTGACGGAGAAGTTACCATAGCATCAATAACACTGGTACTAAAGGCCTGGGCTATATCACCAAAAGGAACATTGACGGGCGTAGTTCCCATAAGGTCAGCCAGACGTGACGTTGATGGACTGTAAGCACGCATCTTTATGCCTTTAAGGTCTGACAGCTCATTAACAGCACCTTTAGAGTAAAGGCTTTGTGCTGGCCAGGCCACGGTGTATAACAGCTGCATGCCTTCTTTATCCAATTCTTTCTGCAAGCTGTCTTTGGATGCTGCGTACAGTTTTTCTGCGGCGTCATAGTCTGTAGCCAGAAAGGGGATGTTATCCAACTTGAACACCGGGTGAGTATTGCCCATACGGCCAACAAAAATTTCACCAATTTGTACCTGACCCGTTTTTACTGCCCGAGGAATTTCGGGGTGTTTAATCAAAGAACCACCGGAATGAACGGTGATATTCAATTCACCTTTGGTAGCCTCGTTAACATCTTTGGCAAATTGAATAGCCACTTGTGTCGGGTGATTAGCATCACCATAAGGCGTTGGCATATCCCATTTAGCAGCCATCGCAGCAGAACTCGCTGCCAACGTCAATGCTGCTCCGATAAGATAATTATTTACTGTTTTCATACTTACTCCTTATTTGGATTTTCTATAGTAAAGTTAATAACATGGGTGCCGTTAGACTGCACCTTGCTCTTGATAGCCGCGAACGGCTTTTCTAAACGACTTTTTTTGAGTGATCATTGCTTGACCATCCCACTGCATTTATTATTATTACGTTTAAAATTCTGCCAGACATCACTCTTCTCAATGTACTTCATAGTCTGCATTACGCTTATCAGTGATCAGCATTTTGCCAGGAACATGAGTGATGCAAATGGGTGGTTTTGCATTACGAATAGCAACTTGTGGCGTGACTCCACATCCCCAGAAAACAGGAATTTCATTGCTTTTGATCTCAACCGGGCACCCATACTCCGGTTCGTAAATATTTTTGATACCTATCAACGATGGGTCACCCAGATGGATAGGAGCCCCATGCACCTTCGGAAAGCGTGACGTAATTTGAATGGCCTTGATGGTATCTTGAGCATTGAACGGTCTCATTGACACAACCAGATTGCCATGAAACTTCGCACTGGCCAGCGTTTGAATGCTAGTCTCGTACATCGACACATTAACTCCCATATCGATATTTCTGACACTGATTCCTGCTTTGATCAAGGCTTCTTCGAACGAGAATGAGCACCCCAGCACAAAAGCAACCATATCCGGTTGCCACAGATCATTAATTTCAGAACGGCTCTCAACCAGTTCACCATCTCGATAAACGCTATAACCAGGTACATCTGTACGAATATCAATATCATCACCCAAGCCAGGCAAGCTGGCATCACCCACTTCAGAAACGGCGATCAAAGGGCATGAAATAGGATTATTTTCACAAAATGTCAAAAAATCCTGGGCCCATTCCTTAGTCAGGATAACAACGTTACCCTGCACTAAGCCTGGCAACACACCACTGGTATTATTAACAAAATCTCCACAACGAATTTGTTGCCTGATAGTTTGTGCTTTCAATAACAGTTTTTGCATGTTTCCTCCGCTTTCGTACCTGGATACGTATTAATTGATACTAAAAAACAGTCCGATATGACAGTTTAGTTACATTACTAAGATTAGCGTGTCAGGCAAAAAAGTCTAATTATGTTTTTTTGTCAAAAGCTATAAAAAAAAATTATCACTTATTGCGCATGAACATCAATCTGCATAGAGATAATATAGAACTATTTGTCAAAAATAAGGCCAGTCGAGCTGTGTTTTGCACAACCCAACCGGCCTTACTCGCTTCGCTATAGCCAGATAACTGGCCCTTCTCTATATAGCAACCGTTTCCCAGATAGTTAAACAGCGCTCAACTGAGCACCAACACTAAATACCCGAGTTATTCAAATAAGCTTGATCTCCAATCCTGGTCCAGACCCGCATATTGCGTTTGTAATCATCTAAAGATGCGATGATTTCTCGGGTCAGATCATCACCCTGATCACTGATATCTTGAATCAGGCGTTGCGTTTCCCGATTCAACGATTTCATAATGTCCGGCGGAAAAGCCCGAAACTTGATGTTTGGAAAGTCCTTCTTAATCTGAGTCAGCTTTGCACCATTTTCATGCGTAATCCTGGTGTACATATCATAAGCAGCCAGCCGCATGGACTTAACGACAATATTCTGTAAATCATCAGGCAGCTCTTTAAACGCTTTATCATTGATCAAGAATTGCATCTCAGAGCTTGGCGCACTCCAGCCGGTATAGTAAAAAGGAGCAATCTTGTAAAAGCCCAGATCAAAATCAACTGCCGGACCAATATAGCCAACTGCATCCAGTTCTCCCTCATCTAAAGCGGGGTATAATTGGTTAGAAGGCATATCAACAATATTCACGCCAATATTGCGCATGACTTCACCAGCAATGCCTGTCATACGCATAGTCATTCCCTTCAAACCTTCGATGCATTGCACCTCACGGCGAAACCATCCCACCATCTGGTTGCCGGTGTTTCCTCCAGGAAACGATAACAAGCCATATTGAGAATACACTTTCTCCATTAACTCCATACCACCACCGTGGTAAAACCAGGAGTAGATTTCCGGAGTAATCATGCCAAATGGAACGGAACTGAAAAATAGAGTATTGCGGTCCTTTTTACGCCAATAACTGGATTCGGCATGACCCATTTGATACTCACCCTGCTGAACCATATCAAAGATAGCGGATGATTTTTTATGGTCTTCCTGCGTATCAACTTTGATTGTCAAACGCCCACCAGACAAATTTTCGGTCAGTTCCAAAAAACGATTCACCGCTTCACTAAACAGAGAATTCTTATCCCATGTTTGAGCCAGAGTCCAATTGTAGTTCTTTGCGCTAACTTGGCTACTTATAGCCATAGCCATGCTAATAAAAAGCAGCACAGCAACCCGTCTAATTCTAGTCATATTCATATACCTCTTTGCGTGGTAAAACAAAGTTGCTATTCAGCGGTCACTTTGTTTCCACTATTATTCTTATAAACCTGTGTTATTCAGATAAGCCTGATCACCAATACGTGTCCACAGGCGAATCTGTTCCTGATAGGCTGTCACCGAATCAGCAATTTCCTGGGTTAAGCCACCTCTGGCTGCAAGTTCTTTAATTTTTTTGGCTGTACTGCGCTTCAAAGCAGTCATCACGTCCGGGGGGAAAGCCTGAATTTTTATGTTCGGATACTGGGTACGCAACTCTCGCAATTTTAATGAACTGGTATGCATCATCAAAGTGTAAGCATCATAGGCAGCCAACCGCATCGCTGTTTTCAATACATACTGCAGGTCTTCAGGCAGCGCGTTATAGGCATCCTGATTGACCAGAAACTGCAGTTCAGTACCTGGTTCATGCCATCCCGTATAATAAAATGACGCTATTTCACTAAAGCGCATGTCAACATCCATTGATGGTCCAACCCATTCAACCGCGTCAATCTTACCCGCCTCCAAAGCAGCATAAAGCTCACCAGCTGGAATATTGACTGTTTCAACGCCAAGGTCTTGCATAACATCACCCGCCAGGCCAGGCAAACGCATGCGCAGGCCTTTCATGTCATCCAGGGAGTTGATTCGTTTACGGAACCAACCGCTCATCTGATTGCCCGAATTGCCTCCAGGAAAGGAATAAACTCCATGTTTGGCGTAGGTCTTCTGCATCAGCTCCAGACCTCCTCCTTCATAGAACCAAGCCTGCATTTCCGGGGTTATCATGCCAAACGGCAGTGATGTAAAAAAGACCGTGTTCACATCTTTATCACGCCAATAGTATGATGCCGAATGCCCCATTTGATATTCACCGGACTGCACCATATCCAACACTTCCAATGGACGCTTATGCACCTCTTTGGTATCAGAACTGATGATCAAACGCCCTGCCGATAGTTCCCGTGCATATTGCATCATCATTCGATTGGCATCGCCAAACATCGGGAAGTCGGCTGGCCAGGTTTCAGCAATACGCCATTGATACACCTTCTTACTCTGTGCCCCAGCAGCTGTCATCACAGCCATGACACACAAAAACATTAGATACTGTGCTGTAGTTTTCATTATTCTCATTATTTTCTCCGCAGCTTAAATTAAAGATAGATGCTATTAACCCGCGTTAACCACATTGGCGAAACAGACCGATTATCTCATCGCCTACCTGGCCCGTTTCCTTGACCCATTCCTGCGTCATGGTATGACCAATACCTCTCAACTCTTCCAACAGATCCAAAGAAGGCCGGGATACCTGCATGCCATTTTTACGCAGTATTTCCGTATGCTCATTGGCTTTCTGCCTGACAATTTTCCAGCCTTTTGCCTGTGCATTTGCTGCAGCCCCAAGCAAGGCTTTCTGCTCCTGTTCACCCAGTTTTTCAAAAGCCTTACGATTCACCACCACCATATTTTTCGGTATCCAGGCCTTGATATCGGAATAGTGCGACGAATAGTCCCAGCTCTTGCCATTGACCCCGGTAGATGGAGAAGTGATCATGGCATCAATCAAATTGGTGCTGAAGGCCTGAGCTATTTCTCCGAAAGGCACATTCACCGGCAAAGACCCCATCAAATCAGCCAGGCGCGATGTTGTCGGGCTATAGGCCCGCATTTTGATGCCTCTCACATCTTCCAAAGAATTAATTTCTTTTTTGGCATACAAACTCTGGGCTGGCCAGGCAACGGTGTAGAGCAACAGCATATTTTCCTTTGCCAACTGCTTCTCCAATTCCACTTTGGATACTGAATAAAGTTTTTCAGCAGCGTCATAGTCTGTTGCCAAAAAAGGAATGTTATCTACTTTGAAAATGGGATGCGTGTTACCCATACGCCCAATAAAGATTTCCCCTATGGATACTCGACCTGTTTTCACAGAACGAGGAATTTCAGGGTGCTTGATTAAAGACCCACCGGAATGAACATTAATCGTGAATTGTCCGTTAGTACGCTCTTCAACTTCCTTGGCAAATTCAAGCGCAATTTGAGTCGGGTGATTGCCATCACCATATGGGGTTGGCATATCCCATGTCTGAGCCATCGCAGTCCCACAGATGAGACTGAGTAGAAGGCCGATAATAATTTTTTTGTTGTTATTCTTCATTGCAAACTCCGCAAGCTACAACCAGGTCGACTACCGTCGTGCTATAGGGAGTTCCACCGAGAAAGAAGCTGTAAACAATTACAGACTCACTTATCGATTTGGACACCATCTTCCTTATGCCACCCCGACCAGATTATGGTTAAGTTTTTTCTTAACCCAAGGTTAGACTGTCAACAGAAAAAATCTAATTATGTTTTTTTATATTTTGCGATAAATAAAATTTATTGCCAAAAATAAAAAACAAACTCGAAATTTATAAAAAAAATAACTAATACAAATACTTACACTCACTAAAAACATCCAAACACTGAGCGAAATATACTTTAAAAAAACCTTATAACGACAATAAAATCCTAGGGCCTGTTCACACTAAATATCTGAATAAAGACATAACCCTATCACCAACCACACAGACACCAACCCACCAGAAGTGAAATGTTCAAGCAACGTAGACAGCCCCTTACTCCAAGAAAATTTATCAACATTGCAGACATTACAGACCAGCAAACCAATTGTAACCCTGATCTTCCCAGTACCCTCCTTGAAATGAATAATGCACACTCAATTTGGTCACAAACTTTGCATTTTTAAACCCCAATTTGACAGGAATACGCAACCTTAATGGCGCACCAAAAGAACGAGATAATGGCTTACCTAAAAAATCCAGAGCCAATAGTGTTTGCGGATGCATTGCCGAGGCCATATCAATGCTGGTGAAATAACCATCTTCACAATCCAACCTTAAATAAGGCGCATTCATATCGGCACCAATCAGTGATAACACATTGGCCAACCTCACACCTGACCACTCCCCGATTGCACTCCATCCCTCAATACAAATGAGGCGGGTAATGTGTGATTCCTGCTCCATATCTCGCAATTCGGACAAGGTTAAAGGTTTCTTGCGTTTAATATTATCGCCCAGACTGAGTTGCCAATGCATCGGATCAATTTTGGGCGCATACGCCTCAGGATAAAAAGCATTAAAGGGGAATGGTGTCGTGATATCATCAGCACCGTAGGTCGGTGCCAGCTTCTCAGGCGAAAACAGCATGCCTTGCGCACGATCATTCCACCGCGATGCTCCGTCGAGTACAATACGCCGCCAATCAGGCGAAAGACCCAGTGTTAATGCCGCAGCTCCCACCCCGGCCACTCCCATAGCAGCATTGACAAACCCTCGCCGAGTAAGGCTCAGCCCTTCAGTTGTTATTTGTTGCTTTTGACTAGACATTCTTCAGTCTCCACAATCCGGTATCCATTTTTTTCAGCACCCAGGATCATTGTTAATATCGTCCTGGGCGTAAGAGCCACCATAAAAAGATGGACGACAACAAACAAAGCAATCCCTCCCATGGCCCAGAAATGCACCCGCCGACTCCATTCATAGCCACCGAAAAACTCGCTTAAGCCCAATAATTGAACGGGTTTCCAAAGTGCCAATCCAGACAGCATAGCCACAGAAAATAACACGATGACTCCTGAATAAGCGACACGTTGCACTTGGTTGTATTCTCCCAATCGGTGCGTTAAACGCCCCCTCACAGCACTCCAGACATCAGCAAAAAAACCTGGACCAGAAACCGGTCGCAACCTCGGACCACCAATAGAATTGAACAAGCGTAGGCTCAGAAACAGCAATGCTGTTACGCTAAACAGCCACGCCAAAGCCAAATGCCAACGCAATGCATCCGTTAAATATCCTCCCAGTGATATTGAGACTGAAAATACAAACCCATAATAGGGGTCTGCATTGTAGATAGCCCAACCACTGGACATTAACCCTAAAACAGCTATAGCATTCAGCGCGTGCAGCAACCTCAACCACCCACAATGAATAGTGCGCCTCATAGTTGTTGAACGGTTATCTATAGCTGCTTTAGTCATCCTGAATTCTCCCTTAGATCGGCGGCAGTTCTCCATTTTCACGCACGCCAATAAATTTACCAACGCTACCGGTTCCTTTTCCTGAAGTGAACACGACTACGAGTTGTCCGGTTTTTAAGGCATAGTCAGGTGCCACATCAAACGTCGTAATGGGCGTATTTTCAGCAACAACAACCTCTTGAGAACTTTCGCCAAAGCGAACCAGTAGACCTTTACCATCTTGTGTTGAAACTACTTTAGCCAGAGTAGCATTAGTCATTTTGCTGCCAGAACCTAAATCCCAATCAGAAAATCCTTCATTAAAACCGCGCATGGTTTCTGGGAATACGTTAATTCCCAAAGCACGAATTTTCCCCTCACCAAGAGGAACAGATGGAATGGAGATATACGCATCCGCTGGAATTTCAGCTAAGGAAATATCTTTATAAAGAAGTACGGCATAATTTTCTTTCATGGTGACACGAACGCGTTGCCCCGCTGAATTTTCGATAATGGCGACACCTTGTTCCAATGAGGTAAGCTCACCTCGAACACGCGTACCTTCAGCGCTTGCTTGTGGCGCATACAGGCCCAGCATCACAAAACAGGCAAAGAATATGGCAAATAAGGATGGTTGTTTTTTCATCATTGACTCCAAAATTTTTCAAAAAAGCATTGTTTAAGTCAGCAAATAATAGGCAGCAAAAAGACAAAACGATATAGGTCAATCGACCTATATAATTAATGGGTTTGATTGCTATAATCGCCCGATGAACACCCCGAATCACCTTACTCAACTGGTTGCAGCGCTCGCCTTTGCCGGCGATATCAGCATGGGACAACCTACCGAACATTCACCCAGAGTTACCTTAATTGCACTCCAACTGGCACAGGCTATCGGTTTATCCAAAGACGACCAGATTCGGCTCGCCAGACTGGCTCTGCTGCGATGGGCAGGTTGCACCGCCAACGCTCACGCTATGGCTGATTTTTTAGGGGATGATATCCATGGACGAGCAGAATGGGTGGCTGGTCGCAGCCCCTTTATTGACACTGAGCCGCCCAACGAACCTTTATCTCAACATATCGCTCCCCTGGCCCACTCTCATTGTGAGGCTATGACCGAAATTTCTCAGCGAGCCGGCATTGATTTTGGAGAACGATTAGTACCAGGTGACCTAAGCAGCCTGCCAAAATCCATTGCCGATTTATTCGAATACTGGGATGGTTCAGGTTCCCCGTCAGGCCGTCAGGGAGACGCAATCGACCCATTGGCACAAATCACGGCCATAGCAAGTGATATTGAGGCCTTCTCTCGCCACTATGGCATTGAACAAGCCCTGACACTTATCGATGCTCGCAGTGGCAAACACTATAACCCTGCTTTCGCCCAAACTGCCATTACTCACGCTGAACAATGGCTGGACCAACTGACAAACACAGACGTTCTCACTAAAGCGTTAGCTTGCGCAGAGTTATCCTCTGAGCGCGTCACATTAAGTGTGGAAGAAATCGCTATACTTCTGTCTGATTATGCCGCATTAAAACATCCTGATTCCATGCGACTTTCACGGCTTGCAAGCGCGATGGCTGAACAAACAGCGAAGCATCTCGGGTTTTCCAAAAAAGAGTCGGCCTTGATTAAACGGGCAACGCTGTTACATCGATTGGGGTTTGTCTCCGTTTCTAATAAAAAATTGCAAGGCTACACAGACAATGAAAGCGATCGTCTGGCCCCCTATTGGACGCAAAGAATTCTTAAGCAAGCACCGGTATTGGAAAAAGAAGCAGAACTGGCCTCAATGAGCTATGAATGTTTAGACGGATCTGGTTACTACCGTGGGTTAACAGCCAGTCACCTATCAACTGCAGCACGCATAGTACAAGTAGCTGTCGCAGCAGCGACCTTGAGGGTAGCCGAAAATCAGCCAAAGCAACGAACGTCATGGCAGTCAGAGCTGACTACCTTAGGCGAGTCCGGTCAATTAGACATAAAAATAAGCGATGCATTGATAGCCAGCCAGAATGGCACACCACAAACTCTCTCTTTTCAAACAGCTATCTCCCCCACTACATTAACCAAACGAGAAAAAGATGTAATGGGTTTAGTCACACAAGGACTAAGCAATAAGGAAATTGCCAGAACATTAAAAATAGCCCCCAAAACGGTGAGCGCCCACCTTGAAAACATATACCGAAAGCTCATGGTAACAGGTCGCACAGCCGCCACAATGAAAGCCTTGGAGTATGGGTTTCTCTAAGGCCGGTTCACACGAAATCTTTGACCGAGAGTACTAAGTGCACCCCTAGAGAGGGTAACTAAAATTTGTTCAAACAAGCCGTGACAATTTCTGCCACCCCAGATAACACCCAAAGGCAGCTCGATAACTTATTCGCCAGCCGCATAACCAGTGGCAACATCAACTGCCAGCTCAGCGACTCGACGCAAGAACGGGTTGTAAGGAGTGCCGGGGTAAGATGCGGTAAATGCCAAGGGACTTGGTTGCCATGATGTAGGGACTTCAACCAATTTCCCTTCCGCCAGCTCATCCATGATCATAGCTTTTGGCAATGACGAAATTCCCACATCATCCACCGTTAAACGCAGACAGGCTGCCAGAGAACTCGAGGTAAAGAAGCGTGTAGGCAAACTTTCCTGTTCGCGAAATTTCTTGCTGATTTCAACAAAAGGCCGCGTTTGTCGTGAATAGGTAATAATCGGCCATTTGGCCAGGTCATTGGCGCTGAGTTTGCGCTTGGGAATCTGTAAATTTGCACTCGCTGCCCAGGTTAATGGAAAAGAACAAAGGTCAATATTTTCAATGGAAGGATCTGACACCGGCCCCATCAGAAAGGCAATATCCAGCGAACGATCAATCAACTCATTTCGCAAGTGAGTGGTCAACTCTACCGTTAGTTCAACATCCAGATTGGGCATTTCCGCATGTAATCGCTTTAAAAATCTGGGCAACCAGGTGTGAACAATAGTTTCCGAAATTCCCAAACGCAAAATGCCTGAGAACAAAGAGTCTTTGCTTGCAGCCTGCTTCAGCTGTTCCGCCATATAGACGACTTTTTCAGCATAGGGCAATAATTCCTGCCCTCTGGCTGTCAGCTTGATAGCACCTCCAGCCTCACGTTCGAATAACTTCACGCCCAGCTCTTCTTCCAGAGTGGCAATCCTCGAAGAAACGGCTGGTTGCGTAGTGCACTGACGTTCGGCTGTTTTACGAAAACTGCCTAGGGTAGCAACCCAGATAAAAGTCTCAATTCGTTTGTAATTCATACTAATACCTTACACCATTTCAACGTATTTGGAAGCAATACCAAACCCTGGCAAAAGCCATCGCAAAGAAAGTTTACAGTAAAAAATTGATGTTTAAGATGTCCTTGCCTGACTGGCATACACAAGCAGAAAAAACGAAATAAAAGAGATTCTTGCCATTTGCTTTGCCAAAAACTGAATCAGTCAAAATAACACCGCGACAAGAAACTCTTTCATCTCTCTAGAACAAAGACCTACCGTTATTGTTAATCTTATGAGGCGCTCTGTTCAACTCCTCCAACCAAGGCGATCTAGGCGTGCCTTGTATTGCATCGCAGGAGATTACACTATAAATTCGCTGCCTGTCCAGTCCATTATGCATTTGACGAATACTGCCGCTCATAAACAGCAACAAATTCATCCTATAATTTTCGAATATTTTATCGTGCAAACAGCGAATGACACGTTATAATCAGCCTCGTTTAATTGCATGCATTCGAAGCATACCCTAATTGCAAACTATGTCTCAAACATCGTCCCAAGCACCGTCTCAAACTATGCCCAAAAGTACGCCTGTCAGTTTTCAGCAAATGATCTTAACTTTGCAACAGTATTGGGCAGACCAAGGCTGTGTGCTAATGCAACCATTCGATAATGAAGTAGGCGCTGGCACATTCCATCCAGCGACATTTCTTGGCGCAGTAGGGCCGGAGCCTATCAGTGCCGCTTATGTACAACCATCACGTCGACCAACTGATGGCCGTTATGGTGACAACCCGAACCGGCTGCAACACTACTTTCAGTATCAAGTAATTCTGAAACCATCACCAGATAATATACAAGAGTTATATTTAGAGTCTCTACAGAAACTCGGCATTGATATGCTCAGCGATGACATACGCTTTGTCGAAGATAACTGGGAATCCCCAACTTTGGGAGCCTGGGGACTGGGCTGGGAAGTCTGGCTCAATGGTATGGAAGTGACACAGTTCACGTATTTTCAGCAAGTCGGCGGTTTGGACTGCCGCCCGGTGACCGGTGAAATAACCTACGGCCTCGAACGTATCGCCATGTATTTACAAGGCGTCGATAGCATTTATGACATTGCTTGGACGGACGAATATAGCTATGGCGATATTTATCACCAGAATGAAGTTGAACAATCAACTTACAATTTTGAACACGCTGATGTTGAGGAACTGTTCCATCAGTTTGACGCCTGTGAGGCGGCCAGCAAACTTCTGCTGGAACAAAATCTGCCATTGCCTGCTTATGAAAAGGTTTTGAAAGCATCCCACACATTTAACCTGTTGGATGCCAGACACGCGATCAGTGTCACCGAACGTGCCCGATATATTGGCCGCATTCGCACCTTATCAAAAGGCGTTGCTACCGCCTACTATGAAAGCAGAGAAGCTCTCGGTTTCCCAAGAGGCAAGAAAGCCGGAGGTTCAGCATGAATAACAAAACATTGTTAATTGAACTGGGCACCGAAGAATTGCCACCAAAGTCACTGAAGAAATTGGAAGGTTCATTTACCCGTTCCATTATTGATTCTCTCAAAGAGGCTCAACTGATCAAAGGTGACGAACCTTATGAGTCCTTTGCAACACCAAGAAGGCTTGCTGTTTCAGTCTCTGGTGTAGCACAAAACCAGCCTGATCAAAACATAGAACGCCGAGGCCCTGCAGTACAAGCGGCTTTTAAAGATGACGGCTCTGCAACTCCAGCTGCGATGGGCTTTGCAAAGTCATGCGGTGTAGACATTGAACAACTCAGCCGCCTGAAAACCGACAAGGGGGAATGGCTGCACTTTGAACAGACTGTTGCAGGAAAGCCTGCTGCCGAACTGGTTAATGATGCCATCAGTACCGCTGTTAAACAGTTACCGATCGCCAAACGCATGCGCTGGGGTAGTGGTTCCGCTGAATTTGTTCGCCCAGTACACTGGCTGGTAGTCTTGCTCGGTGATCAGATTGTTCCCGTCACTGTTTTGGATATCGAATCAGGTAGAACAACTCGTGGACACCGCTTTCACAGTACTGCGGATATCAGTATCAACCAAGCGGATGACTACGCTGACATACTTGAAACCAATGGTACTGTAGTCGCCTCTTTTAACAAACGACAAGCCCAGATCAAAACCCAGATAAACACTTTGGTTGACAGTATTAAAGGCAATATCGTTGATGACCAGGCCTTGCTGGATGAAGTGACTGCTCTGGTTGAATACCCCAACGCCTTGATGGGGGAAATAGATGATGAATTCATGAATGTTCCGCAGGAAAGCCTTATTTCATCCATGCGAGATCATCAGAAATACTTTCATGTGGTTGACGCTGATGGGGCGTTAATGCCTTTTTTCATCACCGTCTCCAATATTGCCAGCAAAAACCCTGCACAAGTAACCAATGGTAATGAACGAGTACTGCGCGCTCGACTTTCGGATGCCAAATTTTTCTGGGACACCGATAAAAAGGTGAAACTGGAAACCCGTTTGAACAAACTGGAAAACGTTCTTTTCCATATCAAACTGGGCAGCATCGCTGATAAAACTGCACGCATCATCAGCACCGCTCAAGCTATCGCCAAAGATCTCGGTGCTGACAGCAACATCGCTGCACGTGGCGCTCAGCTGGCCAAAGCCGATTTGGTTTCAGATATGGTCGGCGAGTTCCCAGAACTACAAGGTATCATGGGCCACTATTATGCCCAACACGATGGCGAAAAAGCCTTGGTTGGGCAGTGCATAGAGCAGCACTATTGGCCAAAATTTGCTGGCGATCAATTACCAACCTCAGCAGAGGCACAAGCGGTATCTCTGTCGGACAAATTGGATAGTCTCGTTGGCATCTACGGCACTGGAGAAGTTCCAACTGGCGATAAAGACCCTTATGGTTTGCGTCGTTCTGCTTTAGGTATTCTGCGTATTCTGATTGAAGAAAAACGTTCACTCAGTCTGCCCGAGCTGGTTGCCACTTCAGCGCACAGCTTTGCTCAACAGGAGATTATCATTGACTCCGAACAGCAACAGCAGATCGTTACATTCCTGCTGGAAAGGCTGCGTGCTTACTATCAGACCGAAGGTATCTCAACAAGCCGCATCAATGCAGTATTATCATGCCGACCGGAATCGCCTCTGGACTTTGACCACAGGCTGCGGGCATTGAACGACTTTATGGCTTTAGAAGAAGCGGATGACCTTGCTGCCGCCAATAAACGTATCAGCAATATCTTGAAAAAATCAGCGAAAACCTCGTTCGAGAGTATCGATTCAGAGCTATTGGAAACGGGGGCTGAGACCGAATTGGCGCAGGCGCTCAACGACGTTGAACAACGCTGTATGCCTTTATTTAACAGTGGGGATTACGATGCCGGTCTGCAACAACTGGCCACCCTGCGCAACATCGTTGACTCTTATTTTGACGATGTAATGGTAATGGTCGATGACCCTGCCATTAAAAATAACCGTTTGAATTTACTGAAACAACTGCAGAACCTGTTTCTGCAAGTCGCTGATATCAGTGTTTTATCTCAGTGAAAATGACCTGCCATTTACTCAATAGTAAGAACTCACACTAACGATGAAATTAATCATTGTCGACAGAGACGGCGTCATAAATCAGGACTCAGATGATTTTATAAAATCTCCTGATGAATGGACCCCAATCAAAGGTAGCTTAGAGGCATTGGGGAAACTAACCTCAGCAGGCTATGCTATTTTTATTGTAACCAATCAATCCGGCATTGCCAGAAAGCTGTTCACTGTTGGCACATTGACACGCATTCACAGTAAAATGATAGAGGCCGCCAAGCATCATAATGCCCATATCAGCGCTATTTTGTACTGCCCACACGGCCCAGATGATGATTGTGATTGCCGCAAACCTAAACCAGGACTGTTTAATGAATTAGCCGAAAGGCTTAACCAGAGCCTCACCGGTGTGTTCGCCATAGGTGACTCCATCAGGGATCTGCAGGCAGCTCAAGCTGCGGGAGCTAGTCCGATTCTGGTAAAAACAGGCAAAGGCAGAAAAAGTCATAATGCTCTGAACAAAGACCTTCACCCAGAACTCAAAGACACACCGGTTTATAAAAGCCTCTCTGACTTTGTCGATCACTTGCTCGCTAAAAACGACCTCACCTGACATGCAACTAATACGCTCAATTATTGTTTTTGTAACAGCTACCCTGCTAATTCCTCCCTTTGTGCTTATAGCATTTGTAAGTTTGTTACTACCTATAAACCCACGTATGCGAATCATTTCTGGCTGGGCATGGTCTGTCACCTGGCTTTTAAAAGTATTTTGCGGTTTGACACATGAAGTCACAGGCAAGGAAAATATTCCCGACGAACCCGTCATCTTTATGAGCAAGCATCAATCAGCCTGGGAAACTATTGCATTGCAAACCATCATTCCTCCTGCTGCCTGGGTTCTTAAACGCGAATTATTATGGATCCCATTGTTTGGTTGGGGTCTGGCCTGCGTATCCCCCATAGCCATCGATCGCAAGAATAAACGCTCAGCAATGGAAAGTGTCATCGAACAAGGTACAGTCAAATTCAAACAAGGTCGTCACTTGTTATTGTTCCCTGAAGGCACTCGCACTGCTTATGGAAAGAAGGTCCGTTACAAACAAGGCGGCGCCAAACTTGCTTTGGCAACAGGTGCAAAAATTGTTCCTATTGCTCACAATGCTGGAAAATATTGGAAACGTCGCGGTCTGACAAAACACCCTGGAACCATCAAAGTTGTCATTGGCGAACCCATTCTGACAGAAGGTCGTGATGCCATCAGTATCACCGAAGAAGTACAAAGCTGGATCGAAGGTCAACTGGACAGCTGGGAAGAAAGCCAGTCATAATACTGGCCTGAATCTTTGGGTAATCTTATGAATGACCTCTCTACTTTACAGTGCGAATCAAGAGTAACTGCTGAAGGCCTGCTGGATAGCGAGCAATTACAACATTATTTATCGCAATTACATACTGAATGGCGCATTGTTGATCATGAGAAACACAAACAGGTTTTGGCCAAAAACTTTTCCTGTAACAACTTTGCAGAAGCAATCAAGATAGTCAATGCCACTGCCAGAATCGCCGAGCAGGAAGATCACCATCCAGATATATGTTTTGGCTGGGGCTATTGCAACATCGAATTCACCACTCATTCAGCAGGCGGATTGACTTTGAATGATTTCATTTGCGCAGTTAAGATCGATCAGACTACTTAATTTCTATTCACACAAAGGTTCATTCTAGAGGATTCCCTATGCTGACATTATACGGCCACCCTGATTCAGGCCATGCTTACAAAGTCAGACTTTGCCTCACTATTGGTTCTATTGAACATAACTACCAGGTCATTGACATATGGTCTGCACGCGATCAACGTCCTCAAGAATTTCAACAACAGGCAAAATTTCAAGAAGTTCCACTACTGATTGACAACGACAAACCGTATGTACAATCAAATGCCATTCTGATCCACTTGGCTGATCAATATTCTATTTTTGGTGGCGAGGATACTGATAACCGACAAAACTGCCTGCAATGGTTACTTTGGGAAGCCAATAAAATAGGTATGTGTTTACCACAACTGCGTTATGCCAAACGCTTCGCCCCGCAAGAGTTCAACCAAGGAGCCCTGGATTGGCTGGAACAACGCTTCTATAGCGATATTAATACGATTGAACAAGAGCTGTCTGATGGCCGTCACTTTATTCTGGGTGACTCGATAAGCATTGCTGATTTTTCACTCTGTGGCTATCTGTTTTTTGCTGACGAGGCAAAGATGGCGATTCCACAACATGTGCAGCAATGGTTACAACGAATAAGCACTTTGGAAGGTTGGCAACACCCTTATGATTTAATGGCGGGTCAATCATAATAAACCCGCACGGCAGTTGACTGACTTTTTGTATAATACTGGCACAGCATAGAAAATAGAGTTACTCTGGATGCTCTAACCAGAGACGGCTTATTATGACACTGACATCAATCCTTGCCTTAGCAGGCGCCATGTTCATTCTAGCAGTGACACCTGGACCAGGCGTATTCACTGTTGTCGCAAGAACCACTAGCGCCGGACTAGCTGTTGGCATTATTACTGTCATTGGTATTTTATCAGCTGATTTTGTCTTTATCCTACTCGCTGTTTATGGCTTATCGGCTGTTGCAGAAATCATGGGCAGCTTATTTATCATAGTCAAATATGTCGGCGGAGCCTATCTTATATGGCTTGGCATTCAACTCTGGCGGTCCCAACCAGAAGCTATTGAATTACAAGAGGCAAAAAAGATCAAAGGATCATGGTGGTCAAATTACCTGACAGGTTTTCTGGTCACACTAGGCAACCCCAAAGCCATTTTTTTCTACATCGGTTTCTTCCCAGCATTTCTGGATCTGAAGACCATTAGCGCCTGGGATATTGGCATTATTCTCATGGTGACCACTATCAGCATCGGCGGGGTCATGTTCGGCTATGCCTATGCTGTCAGTCGCGCCCGAACCTTATTCAACAACACTAAAGCACGTAAACGCCTGGATGCTACTGCTGGGACCATAATGGTTGGCACAGGTACTTTTATGATAGCCAGAGGCTAGCCCTTAATCAGCTCAGTGATTCACTGTTTTGGAAAAGACATGAATCACTATGACCCCAGCAATAATCAGCGCCATACCTGCTATAGCTGCAATATCAGGGACTTGTTTGTATATAACCGCTCCGACAATAGCGACTAAGACAATGCCAAAACCCGACCATACTGCATAGGTAATGCCAATAGGGATCGTCCTTAACACCAGTGTCATAAAGTAAAAAGCCAGACCGTAACCAACCACCACTATCAGGCTCGGTACCAGCCGCGTAAATTCAGCCGATGCCTTCAAGGCACTGGTTGCTGCCACTTCCGCAATAATGGCTATCGCCAAATATAAATAAGCCATCCCTACCTCTTTCGACCACTACAAAGTCGATTTAAACTATAAAAAAACAAAAAACACACCAACTATTACCAACAACAAGACTACGCCAGGCAACAACCACCGACTTCCAGATGAAGGTTTATTCCGGGCATTGCCATCAACAACTGAATTTTCATCCTCAACCGAACCCATTGGTTTTTCAACCAGCCTGACAAACACATCAAGACCCGTTGCAGCCACTTTTTTTTCCAAGCCTTTAAGCAAAGCTCGAGAGTCATCACTCTTAATTCTGACGAATTCACCTACTATCAATTTTTCCCTGATTGTATCTGCATCACCACCCAGAAGTTCAGACAATTTATTCGCAACACTATTTTTATCAGAACCGATCTTGACCGTGCCACGGCTAACCAGTTCATATTTGTTCTTCGACATGCAATACCTCATTTAATTTCAGCAATTAAATCTGATACCCCCGTGCCAAAGATTGCAGCCAATAGTATTACGTGTCAAGACAAATACACAGAGTAATTGCCTACAAAAAAATCCTGCCAAACTGAAATCTCACCACAACTCAATGAGCAAGTAAAAATGGCGCTGTGATTCACCCTTCATTGAAAAATTTCCGAATAGCCCGATATTCACTGCATTTTTTACCTTGGATTGAACCTATTAGGCCTCACTTTCCTTTTACCCCTGAGTTATGCTGAGGTCTCAAGCTAATGCAGTAAATGATCGATAAAAATCTTAAAGAGCTCTGCCTGGCTTGTAATATTAAGCCTCTTGTAAATATTATAACGGTGATTTTTTGTTGTCCCTTCTGTTATTGAAAGGTTAATTGCGACTGATGCATTGCTGTGTCCCCGCAAAATCAACTTTACAACCTTCTGTTGTGTTTCCGTTAATTTATCACCAAATGCGGAGTGGAAAACCCATTCAGGGCTGAGTTTAGCAGGGGTCAAGTGATCAGTAGCTGTGCATTTCCAATGTTGTTTTATACAAGATGCGACTATGGGTTGAATAGCTTCGAGCTTGGAAAATTCGTCTTTATTAAAACGTTTTCCAGAGCTATTACGCATCAAAGAATACGTTGCATATGCACTATTTCCCAAATTCACTATATATCCTATTTCCTCAACCAAAGTTCCAGCAGTGTCAGAAATGCAGGGGTGAATTTCTTTCGATAACATGAACCCTGATGAGTGAAAGTTGTCAGGCACCAAGTCCTGCATTCTCCATAATCCGTCTGAAAAATTTGTTATGCAAGCGACATAAAAAGGATCCAGTAAATACCCCCCTTTTAAATACATTTTCAGTGTATTTCTATCTATTGAATCACTATACCCATCATGCAAAACGATAGCGTCACGATCTTGGAAAAAAACAAAAATCGAGCTCATGTCGAAAGAGCCATACAATCGCCCAAAACAATCAAGTTTATGGCCAAAGTTTCTGCTTCCACAGGCAGAAACTAATGCCGCTATCACAGCAACATCTTTGGGACTCATATCAATTTGTGTATGACTTTTGTCATATTGTCACTCCAGAAATCACTCCTTACAATCATTTGTTTCATAACTAACAACATAAGTTTGTTGCTGATTTCAACAAAAAAATTCTAACATAGCGAGGATAATAAATGGGTGAAAGGTTAAAAGGAAAAGTTGCACTTATCACTGGCGGTGCAAACGGTTGTGGTCTAGCTGCCGCTGAGGTGTTTGCTACTGAAGGTGCTAAAGTCGCAATTATTGACCTACCAGGAGATGCTGGAATGATTGCAGCGGAACGTTTGCAGAACGCTGGGCATAATGTTCTATTTTTTCCTGCTGATGTTTCAAACTCCGGCCAAGTTTCAGATGCAGTGAATAGCGCTGTAAAATCCTTAGGACAGATAACAGTGTTGATGAATCATGTTGGAATTCTGGCTGCCGTTCCATTTTTAGAGACAGAAGAATCTGAATGGGACCGGGTTATGGCTGTCAATGTAAAAAGCATGTTCTTGGTAACAAAAGCAGTATTACCCGGCATGCTTGCAGCTGGAGGGGGCAGCATAATTTGTACCTCATCAATTTCAGGTGTCGTGGGCACTCCTATGGAAGTCCTTTATTGTACTAGTAAAGGCGCTTGTCATATGTTTGCACGTGCTATTGCTGTTGAATTTCGTGACCGGAATATTCGTTCAAATGCGATTTGCCCTGGATTTATAGCAACAAATCATGGATTAAATGAGATTAAAGTTCTTCAAAAATATGGCATCGATGTATCTGAAGAAGCAATAGTCGCGGCCCAGGGTCGCCTATGCGAGCCTTCAGAGGTTGCTAAAGCAGCTTTGTTTCTTGCAAGTGATGATGCCAGTTTTGTAAATGGCACTCATCTTTTTGCCGATAACGCCTATACAGCAATTTAAAACAGGAGTGAAAAAAGATGAATATTAATGATTTTAAGGCCGGAGGTGCTCATTGGAGAAACTGGGTTGGCAATCAATCCTGTGTTCGCGCTGCATACGAAGCTCCAGAAAACGAAGATCAACTTTGTAGCCTGATCAGAGATGCAACAGAAAAAGGCCTGAATGTTCGGTGTGCTGGCTCAGGGCATTCATTTACACCAGTAGCTTTAACGAATGGACTACACCTTACACTTTCAAACATGAATGGCGTCATTGGAATTGACAAAGAAAAACGCCAAGTGACAGCCTTTGCTGGAACAACGATTAATCAATTGGGAAAGGCTCTCAAAGAGAGTGAACTTTCGATGATTAATCAGGGTGATATTGATTCTCAAGCCTTAGCCGGAGCGTTTAGCACTGGTACACATGGCACTGGGCTCTGTCTAGGAAATCTTGCCTCGGCTATTGTTGGTATGAAGCTGGTGCAGCCTGATGGCAGTATTAAAGTTGTTGATGAGACAACGCAAGATTTATTACTAGCAAGTCGCGTTTCCCTGGGAACGCTTGGGGTGATATCTGAAATTACGCTTCAAGTAATGGATTCCTATAATCTATATGAGCGCATTTGGCGTGAAGATTTTGAAGCAGCCATGGAAATGCATGATGAACTAGCCAGTAAACATCGACATTTTAGCTTTTTTTGGTGCCCAACTGAGCAAAGTCGTCATTGTTATTGTCTCCCAGATACTTCTTCAACATCTAAAACTGGCAGAACATCCGATGTTTGTGAAATGAAGATCATGGATTTTACTGATAGAGAACCATTTGAAACTGAGTTTGAAAAAATTGCTTATAGTTCGGATGTTTATCCGATTACCTATGTACCTAATTTTCATGAACTTGAATATGCGGTGCCTGTTGCACAGGCAAAGACAGCTGTTCGTGAGGTTCGTAAACTCATGTTGGAAGAATATCCTGACTGTATTTACCCAATTGAATACCGCTTCACTGCAGGAGATGGAGCTTGGATGAGTCCATTTTACGAACAAGACAGCGTAACCATTTCTGTTTCTGGAGAACCAGGTAAAGATTACTGGGCTTATCTTAATGCAGTAGATCGAATTTTGCGCTCCTATGACTCACGACCACATTGGGGTAAATTGCATTTCTTAACTGGTGAGGATGTTACCAACATTTATCCTAAAGCTGGTGATTTTCGTGCATTACGTCGTAACTTGGACCCTGAAGGTTTTTTTCTTAACGACCACCTTTCTCCATTATTTCGTTAAGTATTGTGACTAAATTTCAGCATCGGCGCCACTCCAGTCACTCTCAGCCACCTTAGAAAACAAGCTATGGCTGACTAATGATAGAATCAGTGAGTCTTCGCTAAGACCGGTTTAGTCGGTAATTTCAAAGATAGAATCAATAATGATTGGCAGATTAGCCCGTAGAGAGTTAGCCCCAGACACAGAGCGGGCATGAACACCTTTATCACCAAATACCTCAACTAACAAATCAGAACAACCATCAAGCACTTTGGGGTGCTGTTCAAAGTCCTCAGTGGCGTTGACAAATCCCTGTATTTTAAGCACACGTGTCACCTTATCCAGAGACCCCAGCTCAAGCTTAAGGGCCGCCAGAATATCCAATCCAGCAGCCCTGGCGTAAGCATAACCCTGATTAACATCATATTCTCTACCAAGCTTACCTTTGGGAATATCGCTAAGCCCGGCAACAGGGCCTTTTCCAGAAACATACAGCACATTAGCGCTTCGCACACAATTGGTATAGCTTCCTTGAGGGTTGCTCGCTGCTGGCAACTGCAGACCCAGCTCTTTCAATTTATTTTCTACACTCATTTATTGTCACCTGACACCAGGGTCTGTTGAGGTTTCATTTTTACCCCAAGGACACCTAGTTCGGTATTGAGGTGTCCATTTGGACGTTTGGTTACTCCCAACAACAATTGGAAAACAAAAATAGCGGGAAAATGACGGCGGCCCTTAGGATTATCAACAACTATCAATTCAGTCAATAAGAACACTCTACTATAAATATATCTCAGACAATACAGACTGTTTGGCCTTAAAAAACACCATCAGTTCAGGTATATAATCATCTTCCATCGCTTTAACAAATGAATCGCAACTAATAATTGCATCTTTCCACAAAGCCAGCTTGCCTGACCTGCCAATCAAGTCTTCACCAATCAACCCACCAACAATATCAGCCAGTTTAAACAAAGGAGCATAATAGAATGTCAGCATATTGATTGACCCGAGGTCAAGACACGAGTTGTTTAATGTCTGCTCCAGGCGGATCATTTCATGCTTAAAGCCACTGATTGCGGCAGCATATTCCGCAACCTCATTGACCGTATATACCAAGCGTAAAATGGTATGATAGTCTTCAATCCTGCCTATGAGCAACCGGCTTTTTGCCGAGCTATCCAGATTCTTAGGCCATAGCACGTTTCCAGAATAATCATTAATAAAGTCCAGAATGGTAGCAGAATCTATTATGACACGATCATCAACAAGCAACACTGGAACCTTCCCTGATTCTGATAAGGACAAGAACCACTCGAGCTTAGGTTCATAAGGATTTATAAACCGAATCGAATAAGGTATTCCAACTTCTTCTAAAGCAAACCTGACTCTCTGCACATAGGGGCAGATTTTATAACTCACTAACTGTATATCTGACTTCATCGATAACCCTCCTCGATGCAACTATTTCTGTGCTCTTCAGGTGCATTATTGATTAGCTATTTTTTGCAGTTTCTCGAGGTTTGCCAGCACTAACTCATCTCGTGTTAAGCCAACATCGTAGGCCGGTGACATAATCAGTTCAACCCGATCTATCTCAATGCAGACAAACTCCTGTACGAGAAACAAATAATCCCCCCAATCCGGCTCAAAAGCTAATATCAATTTCTGCCCTTGTTCTGAGTCCTTTGCAACCAGACGAGCTGTACCTCTAACTCGCAGGGCCACACGTGCCAACACATCCGTAAAATTGATTTCCAAACCCGGTCGTTTACGCAAATTTGCACATGTAGCTGGCGAGCGGACATTGCCGAATACTATACAACGATCATTCACTACCACAAATGTCGCCTTGGGCGACACGGCAGGGCTACCATCGTCATTGACAGTCGCCACAGCTCCCACACTGAAATTGCGAATAATGTGTTGCATTGATTCCGTTAATTTATTCATATTTTCACCTGCCTCAAAATTTAGGCTTTCTCCGGCAATTGTAGGAACCCAATCGCCAACCGATTCCACGCATTCATAAAAGTCACAACCAAGGTTAAATCAACTATCTCCTCATCACTGAAATACGTTTGTAATCGTTGGTAGACAGCATCTGACGCATGAGTTTGTGACACATTAGTGATTGCCTCTGCCCAGGCAAAAGCCGCCTTTTCATGTTCTTCAAAAAATGGACACTCATCCCAAGCCGCGATGCAATCGAGTCGTTGTTGCTGTTCGCCCAATTCTCGGGCCTGACGAGCATGCAGGTCCAAACAATAGACGCAACCATTGATTTGAGAAACTCGCAACTCGAGCAATACAGCCAACTTTTTATCAACCTTGGATATATGTTTTCGTAAGGCTGCAAATCCGCCCACAGCTCGGGCATTAATTTCATCATATGCTATTCTTTCAATCATAATCACTCTCTTGAAGGTTTTACTCTATGACAATGAATCAACCTGCAATGACTCATAGCCGACACAAAAGTCCTCTGCAAATGCTTGGCCTCGGATCAGCCAATCACAAGTGCTGCATTAACTCTTAAGGTAAACTTGACCAACAAATCTGTATTGTATTTTTCCGACATAGCCACTCATGTTCAAACATAAACCTCACCATTTAGCAGACATTGGATTTCAGCGCATGCTGCCATCGCCTGCTCTGCGACCATTTGTACAATGGTTTTGGGCTATACAATCAAATCGTACTATTTTGGAAAAACGACAGGAATTCATGCACGCCAATGGTTGTTTAAGCATATTATTCAACTGGGGAGATGAGCTGGAATTGACTGATTCCCGCTATTGCCAGCCAGTTACTTTAGAAAAGATCGGCCCATATTCACGGCAAATATTTTTAAAAGGAAATATTCATACCTTTGGTATTCTGTTTCAACCCGGCAAAGCATTTCATCTATTTGGCATTCCAATGCAAGACATGATATCCACTGATTGTTTGCCACTCCCTGACTTGCTACAACTGCATGAACAACTCTATCAAACTCCTACTTTAGCGAGCAAAACCAAGCAAATAGAACTGTGGTTGACCAAATTGCTAAAATCAGGCGAGACAGCATCCGATATTGTTCCTGCCTCATTAAAACTGATCGAAATCAGTGCCGGGAACAAACTCATCCAAGACCTTGCTGATATTGTGGGAACAACTGAACGACAGCTTGAACGTTTATTCAACAAAGAAGTCGGTTTGTCACCCAAAAAGTACTCACGCCTTATCCGTTTACGCCAGGCCCGTACAGCACTCAAACAAGCAAATTCAACAACGCTCGTCGACATTGCCAATCAAACCGGGTTTTATGACCAGGCTCACTTCAATCATGAATTCAAGAAAAGTGTTGGCATTACTCCCAAGGACTATATGTCTAGACACGAAAAACGAAACTCTTGAGTTTTGCCTGAATTAATAGCCGTTAGCCCTGACTATTCAGCCGCCTCTTTCATTTGCAAGCGTCGCCGCAAGAGCGCTTGAACTGCTGGCGTTGGTGCTGATTTGAGAGCGTCGTCACGATAGCTCTCTGCTAAATTCTGATTGCCACAGCGTCGGTGCAAATCCGCCAAAACCGCACTCCACAGATAGGACCCGGTCAACCATCCAGGAGATTTATCCTTGTTAAGGACAGCCAATCCTGCTGCCGGATCTTTCCATTCAGCGACTGCGACAGCACGATTGAGTCGATGAATTGCTGAAGGAGCCACTTGTTCCAGCAGACTATAGCATTCCACCACCCTGTCCCAGCGTGTTTGTTCAAATGAGGGAGACAGGCAGTGCTCAACAGCAATACCTGCTTCAGCATGGTAGCGAGAAAACTCTTCTCCTTGCGCAGATTTCCCTAACCACATAAGTCCCGTTTGAATCTCTTGTTGATCCCACTGCGTCCGATCCTGTTCTTCCAACAATAATAGCCCCCCTGCAGCATCTTGTCTGGAACTCATACGAGCAAGATGAAGGTGCATAAGCGCTAGTAGAGCAAAGGTTTGCCCAGCCTTTTTATCAACACTATTTTCCGCCAGAATAGTGGTCAACCTTATTGCTTCCAGACACAATTCACGACGAATAGCGACTTCATTACTACAAGACAGATAACCTTCGGTAAAAAGAAGATAAAGCGTTTTATTTACTGCTGGCAGCCGCCGAGAAAAGTCATGACGGGAGATATCACCAAAATGGCTAGGATGTTTGCGCAAATAATCACGAGCTCGGCTCAATCGCTTATAAATATTTGCTTGAGTAGTGAATAGTCGAGTGGCAATCTCAGCGACATTAAAACCACACAAGGTTTTTAAAGCAAACACCAATTGTGATTCGATAGGAATCGCTTCATTGCAACAGACAAATAACATACGCAACATATCATCTTGTAATTCTCCAGATAAGAAGCGTTCAGCATCAAATTCATAAGAGTTATCCAAAGCATCTATATTCAGATTGAGGATACGGTCTCGCCTTGTTCGTTGGCGCAATTCGTCCAGAAGGCGGTTGTGAGCCACCTTGAACAACCATGCAGACGGGTTTTGCGGCAAGCCTTTTTGAGTCCAAGACTCCAGACCAGTCATCAGAGCTGACTGTACCGCATCCTCAACTATATCAGTATATTGAACACCAATCCGGCACGACAGCGTAGCAACCAGCTTGGCGTATTCATGCCGGAAAAAGTGTTCAACCAGTTCAGTTGTGGTCAAGAGGTGCTGATTTGTCTGATCTCAACGCTGCTGCCCGGCATGCCAACACCCGGGCTTTCACGAACTACTTCCATTGCCTGTTCCATATCATCAGCTGCAATGATCATAAAACCTCCTATGATTTCTTTAGCTTCCACAAATGGGCCATCGGTGGCGCTATCATGATGAACAACTTTGCCTTTCTCGCTGAGCTTACCTCCCATATCAACGATGTTCTGCGCGTATTTCTCCCTCCATGCATTGAATTTGGCGTACATCTCTTCCATTTGAGACGGCGATGGTGGTTCACACTCACCTGACTCACTACGTTGAATACAAAGATACTTATGTTTTGGCATAATTTTCCTCTTTTAAACCGTTTTGTTCTTAGAATGTATCGATCAATATAACCGATATTCCTATAACGACTGAAAATTCCTTTTTTGGACACTATTAAGTATATTTTTTTATTTCAATAACTTTCTAACGTCCATCAATAGTGTTCAGAAGTCGGCCATTTTTTGCCTTTTATCCCTAGGACACCCCGTTCCTTCGGTCAATACTTTAGTGTCAACAGGCCCTAACAAAATTAGAAAACTCCCCATGTTCGTCCTTCACACTATAAAATTTAATGACTTTCTGCCTGTTTAATACCTAATCTAAAAACATTCTATCTACAGCAAACGAAAGTAAAACATAGATAGACCTCTGCTTTCCCTTGCTGATTTTCAGCCTCAGTAATTAACCAGTATAGCCCCCTCTGTCCCACGTTTGCTTTATCTTAATCGTTGAATTGGAAATGAAGACCTGCGATTTAAATAGTCTTCAGGCTTCTTAAACTAAAGCCAACATAGCTTATTCAGGCTTGATTTAACAGAGGATTTTCAAATTGAAATGTATTCTAAATTTTTAGTTAATTCATATTTATTCTGTTGACATGATTGTTAGTATAAATAGAATTACCTATACCTATCGTTAGATAGGTTGCAATCAAATAACTTAAACCGAGGATATCAAAATGGAAGATTTGGCTAGCAGGTATGTTAAGCACGGATTTTTGGATTTATCAGTATCGAAAGACATATTGGAAAAGATTTTTGAGTATCGTGTGCTGATTGACGAAGACCCTTGTGAAAAAAACAACCTAAATGTCTCAGATCAATACACCCCCCATATCAATAAAATTAACAGCGCCGTTGAGTTAGAAAAACCCATTGTCATGATTCTTCCGGCCTTCCCGGGAAAATCGCCCAACAGAAAAAAAACCTTGGGTGCTATGCCCGATTTAGCAGAACGTGAAGCATTGGCTAAATTACATGAACTATGCACCAGCATTAAGTCGATATACCCTCCTGGAGCCAAAGTACTTATCTGCTCCGATGGATATTGCTTTGCCGATATAGTGCATATATCCGATGAGGATATATTGGACTACTCGAACATCATCAAAAGTGAAATCAGAGATAAATATTCAGAAACAGTTGGCTTTTTTGATTTAACTGATGCGTTCGACCATACCACCAATTTTGATCTACTAAGAGAAGAATTGATGGTTCTTTATGCTGAATCCATGTCGGTTCTCAAAGATAAATGCAAACACGATAAATTTGCTAACGCAATGTTCAAAGGCATAACGAGGTTTCTATTGGAAGACTATTCAGGCCTGTCCCTCTATGGAAGCTTTTCTCGTAACGCCATACAGCAACAAGCCAAGAAAAATGCAGCAAGAGTGATTCAACGGAGTAACGCCTGGAGTCGATTATTGGAAAATTTGTACCCTGAAGCGGTGCGTTTGTCGATTCACCCACAATTTAGTGTCTCTGAGAAAATAGGTATCAGGTTGGTAGAGAGCCATGATAACTGGCTAACGCCGTGGCATTCAGTTGCCATAAAACTTAATGAAAAAGTAGTGCTTGCCAAAAGGTCAGATGTTGACGAAGAAAAATACGCTCTGGTCTTCAAGAAAGGACACCCCAGCCACTTCGAGCTCTCCAGATCAGCCAATCAATAAACACACTCTATACACTAAAGTATCCGGAATATGACCATGTTCGATTTTTTTAATGAGAAAAATGCCTGTGTGTTCGATCTGGATGGAACCTTATTGGATACAGTCAATGATATCGCTGATGCTACAAATGCAGTACTGCGCTTTTATGGCAAAGCTCCCCAGAAACTGGATTTTTTTGAACGGGTAGTCGGCACCGGTGTAGAGAAGAATTTGAAAATGATGTTTTCTGACAATGGCGATATATTTTTGAATGACGTTATGGATCGCTTTGATACAGAATATAGAAAGCATATGTTTTCAAACACTTCACCTTATCCAGACATCCTGAATATGCTTAAAGACCTGAATAACAAAGGGGTCTCTTTAGGAATCTTGAGCAATAAACGTGCTTGCTATGTTGACGATTTAGTGAATTATTTTTTTAAAGATATTGAATTTTCATCCGTATTGGGACTCAGCGAAAATGTACCCGCTAAACCTAGCAAGGTTTTTTCTCAGAAAATTCTCGATGAAATGGATATCAGGGCACAAGACTGTCTCTATATTGGAGATACGGTCACCGATATTAAGACTGCTTTGAATATCGGTATGAAACCAGTGGGAGTAACGTGGGGCTACGGCGATGTAGCCCAAATGAAAGACAATGGCGCTCTAATGATGCTTTCATATGCAAAGGAATTGACCTTTGAATATGGCGCAATTCAACAGGGTGTTTAATCATTTTTTCAAAAAAGGAAAACAATTATGCCAGTCAATGAAATTTTAAATTATGTCGAAGTAAATGAACGCCTGTCCTTAGCTGGACAACCAAGCGATGAGCAAGTTGAATCGCTGGCTAAAGAAGGCTTTGAAGTAAATGTCAATATTGCACCTATAGACCCCCGTTATTCATTGGATGATGAACCAGGCTTAAGTCAACAGTATGGAATGGAGTATATCCACCTACCCGTCGATTTTAAAAACCCCACGGAAGATAACTTACATGATTTTTTTGCCATAATGGATCAACAAAAAGACAAGAAGGTATTTGTACATTGTGCCGCAAATTACAGGGTGAGCGCATTTTGTTCTTTGTACGCCATCAGCAAAGGAGAGATGGATTTGGATCAAGCTAATGATTTTATTCAGAATGTCTGGAATCCATCCGAGTTTCCACCATGGCCAGAATTCATTGAAGGCATGGGTGAAAAGCTTCTTGAGAGAGTCTGAGACGCTAACTGAATAAAAATTAGGAGAGTTTCAATGAATGCTGTCATCGACGATATTGTCAAAGAAATCAAAAAATATATGTTTTTTGGGAACGAAGATCAGTTTGCTGAACAAGGTGAAGTTCATCTTAAACAACAAATTAGCCACTATGTAACATCAGGTGAGACGATTAAAGCTGTTTTACCAGGCTTTCCATGTAAGTCACCCAACTCCAACAACAAAGTCTTCAGTACCTTACCCGATGCGGGTGAGTATGAAGGACTTTCAACACTGGAGTCACTTTGCAGGGACATTGAAAGACTGTATAAACCGGGTTGCGAGATTACTATTTTCAGCGATGGCACTACTTTTGCAGATGTTGTATTAGTCGAAGATACTCTGGTTGATCAATACAATAAGCAATTGCGTTTATTATTCAATTCAGATTATCTCGCATGGTCATCACTTGATAATTACTTTTCAGAAGATTTAAATTATCAGAGCAAACGAGATCAGCTAATAAAAAAGTATACCGACCTTCAAACAGATACCGATGAATTCAGAGAGTCGATACAAGACGACCACGAGATGCTCGAACGCCTGGAGAGACTGACCAAGCTATTATTTAATGATAATCCATGGTCGGATAGCACCTCTCCAAAAACCCAACAGGGGCGTTGGGAGCTTTGCAAAAAGCGAGCCGTCACTATGTTAATGAGAGGTATCGCTCTGGATAAGCTAATAGAAATTGAGTTCCCGAACTATATTCGTTTGTCCGTACATCAATACAACAATGCTGGCCCCAAGTATTCGATATCACTGAACAGAGCGCATAAAGACAGCAAAACACCTTGGCACAGCGTACCAGTTCTTGGGCTTTATGGTAGTTTTAAACAAGTTTCTCGCAGTGATATAGCATTAGATCGGCAGTGTCTGATCCTAAATCAGGACCAATCCTGGTGTTATTTTGAAGCAGACGACAAACTGTTGCAAAACTGCACAATTGAAATCATCAAAAATGGTCGTTTCGGCGTGCGAATAACTCCCGGAGATACATTTCAGGAGAAACCGAAGGTCAGTGATGTATCAAAACAAGCCATCCAAACTCTAGTTGATGTCTATGGGTTTGTCGTCTTTCGTGACTGGGCTTCTAATGACCAACAGGAATTACAACATTTCTCGGTGAAGTTTGGCCAGCCCTATGTTTGGCACTTTGGTGTTATCCATGAAGTAAAACCAGATGATAAACCTGACGGTTTCGTACATTCTCTGGAAAAAGTACCGTTACACTGGGACCTCAGTATGTTGCCGCTGGACCATGAGGCGGTGAAAAAGGACATTAACTATGCTGCCAACTATTTCACATTGTACTGTAAAACACCACCACTGCAGGGCGAAGGACAAACCACATTGGTTGACACGCGAGAAGCGCTTAGAAAGGCGGGTAAACACACGGTATCTGAGTGGTCAAAGCTGACTATCACTTACAACACAAAAAAGACCTATTTCGGCGGAATACCTAGAACATATCCTTTAGTGGCATCACACCCAAGAACTGAAGAGTTACTTTTAAAATATCAGGAAGGCAGCACCTCCGAATTGCAGGAATTCACATTATCAAACCTGGAAATCAGTAACGAACGTCTGGCTGCCGTTATCCAAGAGGTAAACGAAACATGCTATAGCGATGACTGCCTGGTTGAACACGATTGGCTGAAAAATGATCTGGTGCTGGTTGATAACTTCCGAACTCTGCATGGAAGAAATGAGATGAGCGCCAACTCCAATATGCGAGAACTTTGGCGGGTTCAGGTAATTTAATGCTGTTTTTAAGGTGGTACCTTCTGCGTATCACCCCTAAATTTTTCAGGATATATTTTATGGAAAACAACGATAAAAAACGCGTGCTGTTTTTTGCTGAGGGTGTCACCTTGGCACATGTCGTCAGGCCTTATACTTTGGCTCAGAGTCTGGATAAGAGTAAATATGAGGTAGCATTTGCAACGTCCGATGACTACAAATTTGTGCAAGTGGATTCAGAAATTACGCATTACTCGATTATGTCTATTGGCTCTCAAGCGTTTATTGATCGGGTTGATATGTGTCAATCGCTTTACTCTAGAGATGAAATCATCAGCTATGTCAATGACGACTTGAAAGTCATAGATGACTTTTCACCGGATATCATCGTCGGCGACTTTCGCTTGTCGCTGTGCATAAGTACCAGGCTAAGGGATGTATTTTATACCGGCTTGATTAATGCCTATTGGAGTCCTTTCGCTAAAAACCAACCATTACCCATACCAGAACACCGGCATATCAATATGTCTGGGCTGCCTTTTTTTAAGGCATTGATGAAATTCATTACTCCTATCGTTTTTCATGTTCAAGGAAAAGCGATAAACGGAGCTCGTCAACATTTTGGACTGAGTAAGTTTAAACATTGCCTGGATGGCTGGACATTTGCTGATCATTTATTGTTCTATGACACACCTGACCTTGTACCTTTGAATGACGATTCAAGAGCACAGAAATATGACTTTATCGGCCCTGTGCATTGGAACCCAAAGATAGATCATTCAGAAATATTAGCAACCATCGACCAAGACAAACAGCTGGTCTACGTCGCGATGGGTTCGTCAGGAAATACCAAGGTGATTAAACGCATTATCCAGCACGTTCTGTCATTGTCTTATGTGGTTATCGTTGGAACGTCAAATCAGTCCCTGGGTTTTGAAAAAGACTTTGCTGGCCAAGAGGTCTACTTTGAACCACTTGTCGATGGAAATGACATCGCAAAACGTGCGAGCTTGGTGATTTGTAACGGAGGCAGCCCTACTGCCTACCAAGCTCTTGCACAGGGAACTCCTGTGATTGGCATACCTTCCAATATGGACCAATTGCTGGCAATGAGATTCATCGAAGATGCCGAAGCTGGAAAACTTGTACGCTTTAGAGACGTCAACAAACAACTTTTTTCAGACACCATCAAACAAATTGTGAGTTACGACGAATTGAGCGCAGGCGCAAAAAAAGTACAACGTTATATGAGCGCCTTTGATGCCAAATCTAATTTTTCATCCTACTTAGACAACCTGGCTTAAATTTTATCTGACCTTAACAAGGAAATTAGCATGAATATGAAAATTGAAATAACTTCCGATAATGGTTGTATTGAGTGCCCACTATGTCACGGTCTGCAATCAACCTATCAAACATCAAAAGATATAGAGACGGTTCATTCAAATGTTGAAAAATTTGCTGATCATGCCTTTACTATCTGGCGCTGTAAATCCTGTAACAGCTTGCATTCAAAAGAATCCGTAGACTTGGACTATTACTACAAGAATTACCCGATGCAATCCCAAAAGCTGGATTATGGAACAAAGTGTGCTTTTAACACGAGATTGTCCTACTTAAAACAAGCTGGGTTGCAACCAGGTGACAAGGTATTAGATTATGGTTGCAGCAATGGTTTATTCGTTGAATTCTTACAACAAAAGGGATACAGGGCCTTTGGCTACGACCCTTATCTTGAAAAATACGCCAATGAAAGTATCTTGAATGATAAATATGACTTGGTTGTGAGTTATGACGTCATCGAACACGTCGACAACCCGAAAGAATTCGTACCACAGATGTCCAGTTATTTAAAGGCAAAAGGCATTTTGGTTATCGGCACCCCTAACGCTTCTGAAATTAAGTTGGATGATAAGGAAACGTATGCACTTGAACTGCATCAACCCTACCACAGGCATATTTTATCTGAAGGTGTTTTATGCCAACTGGGCACTGACAACGGATTCACTTTGTTCACATTAAGAAAGAGATTCTGTTTTGATACCAAGTACCCGTTCATCAATGCACAGTTTATCTGGCGATATGTACGTACCGCCGGAAATTTCATGGACTGTGTTGTCGATATGCCTAAATTTTCCGTTATCCGCAAACGTCCGAGTTTGATTTTATGGGGCTTGATCGGTTACCTGTTTCCTCACCGTGGAACAATGGTAGCTGTATTCAAAAAAGAGGAGCCTCAGGATTAACTCTTGGCTTTAAATACTCAAACATTAAGACCTCCCTAGTTGTCATATCATGTAATATTTTTGTAAAGCAGCACTCACTATTATTTTCTCCGTGTTTTGATCTGGTCTCCAATAATCGACTGTATTTATGAGTCCTTTAAAAGCACAACAATCCAAACATTGATCAAGAGGAAATTGAAATGACAAATAATACCACTGTTGGTTCTTACACGGCTTTCAGTTGTGAAATAGACAATGATGCCAGAGCTGCTTTCGCAGAAGCTTTTGAGAATTTCGTTGGAGTCAGGTATGAACCCGTCGCTGTTTCAACCCAGGTTGTTGCCGGAACAAACTACGCTTTTTTCTGTAATGCAACATTGGCCTACCCTGGCTCCACTCCTTATCCGGCGATGGTTAATATTTTTCAGTCACTAGAAGGCAAATCAAGCATTACTCACATTGAAAAATTGGCTTTCTAGACACGCCAATGCCCCATAAACACAAGCGATTGAGTTTATGGGGTTAAAACACTCCCATCCAACAGACCTTAAACCCGCCGCGTATTGATTCAGTTTTCACCAACAAAGCCTGTTTAGCAGTCATACTGTGTCGTATCACGCTTTAACTCACAGCATCATGAAATATAATGCCCAAGGTATGGCGGCTACCCCGGGTTACCTCACTGACACCATGTCGCATATTCGCACGATAATAGCCTCGCGTGCCCCTCATCGGCCGGAAGTTTGTTGTGAATATCACCATACTCCCTTGCTGTGGTTTCAATACAATGGCTTTGGATTGTGCTCTGGGAATTTGCTGCGTCATTACAAATTCCCCTCCAGAGTAATCCGTACTGGGGTCACTAAGAAAAATAGCCACTTGAAGTGGAAAATAAACATCACCGTATAAATCTTGATGCAGAGTATTAAAACCACCCTGAGCGTATTTCAAAATCAACGGTGTTGGCTTTAATTGCTTATTAGCACGGCACTCATCCAGCAGAGTTTGAAGACGTGCTGGGAATTGTTTTTCTATATTGAGTAGATTCATCCAGTGATTAGCAACTGGCACCAACTGTGGGTAGATAGACTCTCGCACTATTTGAATTAGGTCAGGTAATGGATAATCGTAATACTTATATTCGCCCAAACCAAAACGGTAGCGCTCCATTACCACTGTTTTACGGTATCTGTCAGGAGAGTTATAGCTCTTGATGAGTTGCTGACAGCAAGGTCTGGTGAGAAAACCTATAATCTGGGTGTAGCCTTTGTCATGCAGCTCTGCGACAGCCTGTTGCCAAGCTATCTGTTCTATAGTGTCAATAATGTTGTACATCATACTACCTCTCTACTCTTGAAGCTTCCCAAGCAATAATGGCTGATTTTCGAGTGTTACCCCACATATAGCCACCAAGATTGCCGTTAGTTTGAATGACTCTATGGCATGGAATAAGAAACGCTACAGGATTGTTACCGATGGCCGTGCCAACAACTCTTGAGGCATTCGGTTTATTCATTTTCGTGGCGATACGGCCATAAGTGGTCAACCCTCCCATGGGAATCCTGAGCAACATCTCCCAAACTTTTAACTGAAACCGGGTTCCTTTTAAATGCAATTTGATTTGATCAAGTTGTTTCCAGTCATTTTGAAAAATGAATAATGCATCCTGCTGAAATTTGTCAATTACCTGACGGTATTGTGCCTTCGGAAAACGTTGCATAAGATCAGATAGTGCCTTATGTTCATCCTCTTCGAAGAAAGTATGGCAAATACCTTTTGCGGTCGAAGCGACAATTACTTTTCCGAAAGGACTCTCCGCAAAACAATAATTGATAGCCAGGTTCTCACCGCCATTCTTAAACTCACTCGGTGTCATTCCCTCGATACTGACAAACAAATCATGCAGACGACTAGTACCCGATAAACCGGTTTTGTAGGCAGTCTCTAATAGGGTTGCCTGTTCATTTTTTAGTAATTCTTTTGCGTAACTGATACTCAGGTATTGAATAAATTTCTTAGGGCTGACTCCCGCCCATTGCGTAAACAAACGCTGAAAATGAAAGGGGCTGACACCGATTTCTGTAGCGATATCCTTCAGGGATGGTTGGTCTTTAAAATGCTCTTGAATATAGTCAATTGCCTGAGCAATACGATAGTAATTGGTACTTTCCTGATCGGCCATTGTTATTTTCTCCCAGGTTTTATTAATCGATACACCGCGACCGATTAATACGATAAATCCTTCAGTGCAAAGTGTCGTCAAGCCGCCTAACGGATAAGTCTTAAGGCATCACCTGACGACACACAAAGATTGACTCTTAAGACAGCACAGGGTTTATATTGGTACCTCCATCAATATTGTATTCAGCACCTGTGATAAAACTGGCCGCGTCTGATGCGAGAAAGGCCACCAAATTTGCCACATCTTCAGGGTCACCAAATCGATTTAATGGAATACGATTCTGCATGGCTCCAGCAAACTCGTTAATAGCTTCTTCTGGCATCCCCAGTTTATTAAAAATTGGGGTATTCACGGGGCCGGGATTGACAGAATTGACACGAATTTTTCGACAAGCCAATTCTGTTGCTGCAGTTCGAGTAAGCGAGTTCAGTGCCGCCTTGCTTGCAGCATAGACAGCGGTGTTCGCCATCCCTGTGTAGGCGTTAATCGAGCTGAGATTGATCACCGAAGCACCATCATTCAAGATTGGCAGTAGTTTTTGCAAAGTAAACAATGCGCCTTTGAAATTTACGTTCATGACTTCGTCGAATTGCATTTCAGTCAATTGTTCTATAGGTGCGAAGAGTGCAATGCCTGCGTTGATAAAGAGAATATCAATGCTCCCATGATGCGCTTTCGCTTGCATCGATAAGTTTTCCACATCGCCAATCTTTGCCTGATCAGCAAGTATTGCGTTCACTCCCAATTCGGATGCCGCCTTGTCAAGTGCCTCACCGTTTCGGCCTGTGATTGTGACATCGGCTCCAAAACCTTTCAGTTTTTTTGCTGTTGCATAACCCATTCCGCTATTTCCGCCGGTAATCAGTGCTGTTTTTCCTGTTAAATCAATCATAGTAATACGTCCTCATAGTTAATATGTTTGAGGACTATAGAAAGAAAAACATGGTAGCTCGACCCGATTCTTGCTAAATAATTATCAGGTCTGTTTAATAACAACCGTTAATAAGAAAAATGCTTCCATATGTTAAAAACGGGTTTAATAAACACACCCAATACCCCATAAAGACAGGTGATTGAGTTTATGGGCTTAACATTCCCAGACGGCAGGCCTTTAGCCGACCCTAAATTAACCAGTTTCCACCAACAAAGCCTGTTTACCAATCAACTGCCCCTTCTCCTGATGTTGGTGCATTAATCTCAGATTAGCCGCAGTCAATCCTACGTATTGTTTGCTCAAAGTTGACGATATCTGCCCACTATCAACTAATAATGCTATTGCTTTAAGAATATCTCCCTGGGTGCTCATATCAATCGTTGCCAATTGGCTTTTGGTGAACATAAACTCCCAGACAAAACCGGCACTCTTGTTCATCAATAATTTGATATCGTGGCTTTTATGAGTGCTGGACAACCCACAAATCATTCCAAAAGGAGCAATAAGCCGACACATTTCTTCAAAATATACATCGGTATCATGACAACAGAGAATTCTTGAAAAAGAACTTTCTGCCAATTCTGCCAGATGGTTATGACTGATTACTTGATCAGCACCCTTCGCTCTACACCAATCCTGACTCTCCTGACGGCTGGCAGTGGCAGTGACGGGAATTCCAGCAATACGACATAGCTGCAATGCGATCGAACCAACCCCGCCAGCACCATTTATAATTAATAATGGGTGTCTCTGATTCCAATCACTGGGCTGTTCGGTATATCCAAGTCTTTCAAATAACGCCTCCCATGCTGTCAAGCTGGTCAGAGGCATTACTGCAGCTTCAGAAGCCGATAGTGTCTTTGGCGCCAAAGACGCGATTCTGGAATCAACTGATTGAAACTCGGCATTCGAACCTTGACGATTAAGCTGACCTGCGTACCAGACCCTATCACCTGTTTTAAAACCTTTAGACTGACTTCCTGTTTCAACGACCACTCCACAAGCATCCCAGCCAAGTACTTTACACTCATCATTATCCAGTGGAACTCCAGACCTGACTTTAGTATCAACTGGGTTGACAGATACTGCCTGTATTTCAACCAACAAATCAAAAACATCAGGCTTTGGGCAAGGTATATCGATATCAATCAATGAATCTTGTTCTGTCGCTGCTCGGTTAAATGTATAGGCTATTGCTTTCAATGTCTTTTACTCCAGTCTGATTCAATGAAAACATCAGACTATCAAGAACAAACCCATAGTGCTAGTATGCACATTTATATCACATACACACACTTTGTATACTATGAGAGACAAAATAGAACAACGAAACCACACCACTGACTGCGGTGTAGAAGCAACATTGGAAATACTGGGTGGAAAATGGAAAGGGGTGATTCTGTATCAGCTTAGAGACGAGTTAAAACGCTTTAACCAGCTCAAACGATTGTTGCCGAAGATAACTCAACGCATGTTAACCCGACAATTACGAGAACTCGAACACGATGGCTTAATCCACAGAGAGGTCTACCCCCAAGTCCCTCCGAAAGTAGAATATTCATTAACCGATAGCGGAAAAAGCTTAATCCCCATCATTATGTTGCTAAAAGACTGGGGGGACAGCAATTTATTAGCTGAGCAAGCAATTCAGGATTAAATGTTCTTGTTAGTTTATTCAATTAACAGCATAAAACCCATTCAAACTTCAAGCCATTCATGCGTGCGCCCTTAAGGCACACGCACCTTAAGAAGGTTTATTCCATGGCTGATTTTAGAGCATTAGGCTCAGCAGCAGGCTTATTTTCCGTTTTTTTACGACGCTCCATTAACATGATTAATGGAGGCAGCAGCAGAAAATCTAACACTAAAGCACCAACAATTGTTAATGCTGTCACTAAGCCCATATCGGCATTCATTTTAAAGGTCGATAGCGACAGAATAAGAAAACCTGCGGCCAGAACAAAGGTGGTCACCATCAAAGCGTTGCCGACATGGGTGAAGGTATAGCGTATTGCATCTGCTGTGTGATAACCCATTTCTCTTTTAGCACGCAGATACTTACTCAAAAAATGCACCGTATCATCAACAACAATACCCAAGGTCATTCCAGTTACTATTGATACTGACATTCCAACTTGCCCATCAATCATACCCCATATGCCAAATGCTATGGCAGCTGGGGCCAGATTAGGTATGAGACTGATTAAACCCATTTTCAGTGAACGAAGCACAAAAACCAGCAACAAAGAGATAATCATCAATGCCATAATTGCTCCCATCAGCAGGCTATTAGCATTTCGATTTCCAATATGGGCAAATATAAGTGCCGGGCTTCCAGCCTGGACTTGATACTGAGGCAGGTTTTCTCCCAACCATTTATAGATAGATTTCTCTAAGGCCAGTATTTGTACAGAACTTAAATTGCCCGTCGTGACTATCAACCTTGTCGAAGACTTATCAATATCGATTTGATTATTGATATCCAGGCCAAAAGGCAGAGACATTTCATACAACAGCAAGTACTGGGCTGCCAATTGTTTGTTCTCTGGCAATGTGTACATCGATTGGTCATCACCATGCATATTTTTATTCAATCGTTTTAAAATAGGCATGATCGAATTCACATGCGCCACTTCATCATAACTGTACAAGTGATCAACAAAGGTTTGAACGGATTGCAGAAACTTAGGGTCAACGACCTCTCCTGATTGGCCTGAGCTGATCGAAAACTCAACGGTATAAGGGCCACTCAAGTTTTCTTCGGCATAATCAGTGTCCTGTCTGAACTCCACACTGGTATCAAAATACTTTACAAATTCGTCGTTAACCTCATTTTGAGGAATAAAAAATATGAAACCCAGACTGATAATTACTGTCGACCACAGCAATGGTTTTCTTTTGTTAATGACAAGATCAGCAAGCTTTTGCATCATGCCATGTTTATCTGGGCTAACCTGCTTAACGCGATATGGTAACACCACAGCCAGTGCCGGAAGGAATGTCATGCTCAGAACAAATGCGGCCACAACGCCAATGACGACTATATTCCCCAAGTGAACAAGCGGTGGAACTTCCGCAAAATTCATACTTAGGAAACCAAGAGTAGTGGTTAAGGACGTAATAAAAACCGGACTCGCATTAATACGAATGCTCTCTATCATAGCTTCTTGTTTTTTCAAACCATGACGCATTCCCAACAAAAAACTCGAAAGAATATGCACCGAATCTGCTACAGCAATCGTCAAAATAATTGTCGGTGCCGAAGCTGAAGGTGGTGTCAGCAATATACCACTCCATCCAAACCCACCCATTGCGGTCATAATACACATGACAATTATGGCAACCGTAACCAGAACCGCTGAAATTGATCTCAACAGAATTCCCAACATCAAAATCATAATCAGGAGCATTATCGGGGTCAGGCTTACCATGTCCTTTTCAGAGCTTTCACCAAAAGCATTATTCATCATAACAATGCCGGTCAGGCCAATATCAATATTACTATCCATCTGCTGTGCTTTCTCAGCAATACTTCTTACAAAGGTAGCGACCTCTGGTGTTTCAGTAACCGCTTCACCCGGTAATTTCAACGTAATATTGATTGCCGTCACATCTCCAGAAGCATTAATTATCCGTTTCTCTAACAAAGGTTCAGTAGTCGCAATTTTCTTGAGTGTTTGCAGTTCACTGTCACTCAAGGCATAAGGGTCTTCCACTAGATCCCCGACGTGCAGATCGTCATCTATTGCTTTGGTATGCTGGTAGTTAGTGATTGAGTCCACTCTGGACGAATAGGGAGTTTGCCAGGCTTCATTGGTAATCCATTGAATAGTATCGAGTGTCTTTTTACCAAATACTTCCCCATCCTTTGATGTAATAACCATGATTACATTATCGGATTTATCGTATGTATTTTGTATATGCTCAAATGCTTGCAGTTGGGGATTACCTTCAGTAAAAAAGGCTCTGTAATCGGTTGTAAAAGCCAGGTTTTTCCCTCCTCTGGCAATCAGTAAAACCACCAGAAAACCCAAAATTATTATTGGCCAGCGAAAACGGATGACAAACTCAGCATACCGAGTAATCATGATTAACTCCTAATTGATTTGTATAAACACAGCGTAAAAATATTAAATTCTCTTTAGATAAATTTTCATTCATCACTCCAGGCATCTATGCATAGATGCCCTGAAAAGAACCAGAAACACAGATCACAACGCGCAGACAAGACAACATGTGCAAACACCTTGAATTAACACGTCTTACATCATCTATAACAATGCGCAATTCATGTACGACGCGGTAATTTCTACTCCTTTTATTTTTAGTCCAGCTGGAATTTAACGTGAACCATTGATTAAACATTCCATCAAGACTGATAAAATCATAGACAAACCTATCTTATGATAGATAGAATAAAAAATATAGATGTGACTGACTAAAAATGCCTATTTCAAATTATCAGGAGAATACACAAGCAGGAAACTTGGACTATGAAAAACTTATTGAAGATTAAAAATAGATATATTTATATATACACATTCTTTATATCCCTGTTCGTTGTTGGTTATACGTTCAGATATATTTATGCAATATCAGACTTTGACGTCTATCGGCCCGTGTGGACAATGTTCCATATACATTTAATTTTTGGAGTAACAGCAGCCATTGTGGTGTGCTTCCAATATTCCACAAAGTTACGACAAAAAAAGCCCAGAATACATCGTTACTTAGGGCGTTACTACGCTATTTCCATGTACATATGCGCTGTATCTTCGCTTTTTATGCTTCGCAGTGAAGAACTTCCGCTATGGTCTCAATCTTTAGCCGTCACTTCCGCGCTAAGCCTTATCACTGTCACTATGGGATGGTTTTATGCGTATTTGGGTAATTGGAAAGAACATCAACTATGGATAACTCGCAGTGTCATCATTACCTTTGCCTTTATCATATCCAGAGTTTTTATTATTACTGGAACCGCGCTGGAACTGGCTGATTTTGATACCGTCGCAGCCTGGTCAATGTATTTATCCTGGGGCCCACTCTTAGCTATCCACTACTTGAGATCCATAAAATCTGATAGACAACTTTTTTACAGAAAAATAATGGGATCATAAGGTAGGGTATTTATAATTGCAGTTACATCCATTTAAAAAATGTGAGTATTGGAAGCCTTGAGTAAGGGCGTATCTGATTATTACAGGTACGCCCTGTTTTCTCGATCGATAACTACCTTTATTTTTTCCTCACAGACGGGTTTGGCAAATCCGTAATAGTGCCATTGGCCAATTCTGCTGCCAAGCCAACCGTTTCATGCAAAGAAGGGTGTGCATGAATGGTCAACGCTATATCCTCAACATCTGCTCCAAACTCAATCGCCAGACTTAACTCCCCAAGCAGTTCACCGGCATTAATACCAACTATGCCAGCCCCCAGAAGAGTGCCGCTTTTTTTGTCATACACCAATTTGGTTTTACCCTCACTCCTTCCAGCTCCAATTGCCCTTCCACTCGCACTCCAGGGAAATATTGCGGTTTTCACCTCAAGCCCTTGCGTTTTGGCCTCTTTTTCGGTGAGTCCAGTCCAGGCAATTTCGGGATCAGTATAAGCGATGGAAGGAATTACCCGGGGTTCAAAGGCAACCTTATGCCCAGCGATCACTTCGGCAGCAACATGACCTTCATGAGTTGCCTTATGAGCCAACATCGGTTCACCGCATATATCGCCAATAGCAAAGATATGAGCGACATTGGTCCGTAATTGTTTATCAACAGATATAAAACCTCGTTCATTAACATTAATACCTGCGGCTTCAGCATCAATTTTCAAACCATTAGGTGTTCTCCCTACAGCAACCAGCATCGCATCAAACTGTTCTGCATGGACCTTTCCTGTTGCGTCTTCATATTCAGCATGAAGGGCATCGTCTGTTGGCTCAACACAGGTTAGTTTAGTCTTCAATAACACCTTGAAACGGCTTTTATTGTAACGCTGGTATACTCTGACCAAATCCTTGTCAGCAGCTGGAACTAATTGATCAGCAAATTCAACAATCGTTATTTCAGCACCTAATGCCTGATAGATCGTCGCCATCTCAAGACCAATAATACCACCTCCCACAATTAAAAGTCGTTTGGGGATCTTTTCTAATTTTAACGCATCAGTTGAATCCATAATTCGAGGATCATCCGGAAGGAATGGCAACTTAACCGGTTCAGAACCTGCTGCAACAATACAATGCTCAAATTGAACACGATCCACAGACTGACCGTTTGTAACCTCAACTTCATGGGAGCCTACAAATTTACCGACACCTCTGACAACCTCAACCTTTCTTCCAGAGGCCATAAACTTCACACCACTGGTCAGTTTATCAACAGTATCCTGCTTAAACTTACGAATTTCATCCAAATTCATTTCTGGTTGCTTATACTTCAACCCAATATGTTGAGCTTCTTCAGCTTCATTTATAACGCTGGCTACATGTAAGAGCGCTTTGGAAGGTATGCAACCAACATTCAAACAAACCCCGCCCAAAGTCTCATAACGCTCAACCAAAATAACACTTAGTCCTAAGTCAGCAGCACGAAATGCTGCAGAATAACCACCAGGGCCGCCGCCCAGCACTAGAACTTGCGTATGTTTTTTTAAAGACATTGTCTTGCTCCATGAAATCAATGATAATACCTACTTACTGATAGATATTATGCATAGCTAATTTACTAACTTCAAGAACAAACAAAGAGGTACCCTTGGCGAATAAATTTGATGAAATAATGGACGTAACAGAATCATTGATTCGACGTAAAGGTTACCAGGGGTTTTCTTTTCGTGAAATAGCGGAGATTGTCAGCATTAAAAGTGCGAGCGTACATTACCATTTTCCAACAAAGGATGGGCTATGTTTAGCAATATTAAGAAGATATCTGACCCGTTTTGAAGCTGCACTTGATGAAGCCAGCAATTCTCACGACTTGCCAATGGACCAGATTCTGCACTATATCAACATGTACCGACATGAAAGCAAAAACAATGAGTCAATCCCATTGTGTGTCGTTCTTGCTACGGATATCGAGGTACTTTCCGATGATGCCGTCGATGAGCTGCAGGAGTTTTACAGATTAAACCTCCGTTGGTTGAAAAAAACCATTGCACAAGGCAACAAATCGCTCGATGAGAAAGATATCAAACGCAAAGCCGCCTTTATCTTTTCAGCCATGGGCGGTTCACTGGTCACAACCAGAACGCTTCGCGACAAAAATCACTTTGAACTTGTAGCAGAAACAATCGTAGAACAGTGTCATTTAATGTTCAATCAATAGCTCTTTTCAAATAAGAAAAAGGCTGTAACCCCACATAAACAATGCATGGCGACAGCCTTATCTTGATACAATAAGATTATACGGTTTTAACCCGCAGCTTTTGCCTCCCGGCGGCGGCGATGCAGGGCTGGCTCGGTATATCCGTTAGGCTCTTCCCGACCATTAAAAATCAAGTCTACAGCAGCCTGAAAACCAATACTTCTATCAAAGTCAGTTGCCATGGCATGATAGTTTTGATCTTGTGCATTTTGCTGATCAACAACCTTTGCCATTTTTTTCAAGGCAGCCATAACCTGTTCTTCAGTGGCAATACCATGATGTAGCCAATTCGCTATATGTTGACTCGAAATACGTAGAGTTGCACGGTCTTCCATCAGGCCAACATCGTTGATATCTGGCACTTTAGAACAACCAATACCCTGACCGACCCACCGTGAAACATAGCCCAAGGTGCCTTGAGCATTATTTTCCAACTCTATTTGCACCTCTTCTGCCGTTAGCTCACGATCGAGCAGGGCTGGCGTCAACAGATCATTCAACTTGGCACGTACACGCTTGGCAACAATGTGCTGACGCTCATCAACATTGACTTTGTGGTAATGGATAGCATGCAGAGTAGCTGCCGTTGGTGATGGCACCCAAGCGGTGTTAGCACCTGCCATCGGATGCTCTATTTTAGCCTCCATCATAGCTTGCATGGCATCTGGAATTGGCCACATACCTTTACCAATTTGTGCATTACCACGCATACCTGTTGCCAGACCAATATCAACATTCCAATCCTCATAGGCCTTGATCCAGGCGGCACCTTTGATTTCCGCCTTAGGCGCAATCGGACCAGCTTCCATCACTGTGTGTATATCATCCCCCGTTCGATCCAGAAAACCGGTATTAGTGAATACAACACGCTTTTTAGCCGCCCGTATACACTCTTTCAAATTAACAGTAGTGCGTCGTTCTTCATCCATGATGCCCATTTTGATGGTATTTTCTGCCAGCCCCAATGCACTTTCAACCCGGCTAAACAACTCAGACGTAAATGCCACTTCTTCAGGACCGTGCTGCTTGGGTTTGACAATATAGATACTGCCAGAGCGACTGTTGGTCAGCTCGCTATTGCCAAGAAGGTCATGCTTGGCAATCAAGCAGGACACCATGGCATCAAGAAAACCTTCAGGAATTTCCTGACCATCTGCAGTAGTGACAGCATCAGTATACATATGAATTCCAACATTACGGGCAAACAGCAAACTACGCCCAGGCAACACAATTTTGGTGCCATCTTTAGTGGTCACTACTTTGTCCGCATCCAGAACACGTGTCATGGCATGACCGCCTTTCATGAAAGTAGCTGATAAGTCCCCTTTCATCAGACCCAGCCAGTTGCGATAAACCTGGACTTTGTCAGCAGCATCAACTGCGGCAACAGAATCCTCAAAGTCCTGAATTGCGGTCAGTGCCGACTCCAGCATCACATCTTTGATATTGGCAGGATCATTCTTACCAATCATCAAATCCGGGTTCAGCTGAATCTCGATATGCAAGCCATTGTGTTTCAGCATTAAACCCTTTGGAGCAAGAGGTTGGCCAATGTAGCCTACAAATTGAGAAGGATCCTGCAAACCAACACTGTTACCATCCGCCAGTCTGGCTACCACATTCGTCTGGTCAGTGGTCAACTTGACCACATCAGCATAACTGGCTCCTACCAGAGGCACTGTTTCGTCAAGAAAGCGTTTGGCATAAGCAATGACTTTTTCACCGCGAATGGGGTTGTAACTTTTGCCGGCAGTCGCACCGCCTGATGAATCGATAATATCAGTCCCATACAACGCATTGTACAAACTCCCCCAACGCGCATTAGTTGCGTTCAAGGCAAAGCGGGAGTTCTGTACAGGAACAACTAATTGCGGCCCGGCAATCGTGGAAATTTCCGGGTCTACATTGTCAACGTCAATATCAAAGTCTTCAGCTTCCGGGAGCAAATAACCTATATCCATCAAGAACTGTTTTTGCGCGGCAACATCGGCAGCACCATTGTCTTTGAACCAGACATCCAATTGCGCTTGCAAGTGGTCGCGCTTATCCAATAGTTCTTTATTTTTCGGGCCCATATCAGCAACGATTTCGCCTAAATCCTGCCAGAACTGTTCTGGCTCGACGCCCGTTCCCGGGGTCACTTCGTTGGCGATCAAATCGTACAATTCTGAGTCGATACGCAAATTTTTAGCGTCAATGTAGTTGGTCATAATGTTTCTCTATAGCATATGTAAACGTTAAGGTTATGTGGGCTTATTCGGTCTATTGTTTGTCCAGCAGCTCAATCCAGTGTTTGACAGGCACTTGCGTACCACTCTGAATATGCAGTAAACAACCAATGTTTGCGCTGGCAATCAAATCTGGTTGGTCAGATTCAAGCGCAGCAACTTTATTGTTTAAAAATGTTTGCGACAGTTTTTTCTGAGTAATCGAATAGGTACCTGCTGAACCACAGCAAACGTGCTTGTCAGGAATATCAGTCATGCTGAAACCCAGTTTCATCAAAATGGTTTCAACTACTCCTGTGACTTTTTGAGCATGTTGCAAAGAACACGGTGGATGAAAAGCAATACGTTTGCCTTGATAATGATCTTGTTGAAAACAGCTCAAATCTTCTCTGGCCAGAATGGTCGCAATATCCTGACTGAGTTCACAGACCCTCTTAGCTTTAGCTGCATAATCTGGGTCATCTGCCAACTGATGAGCATAATCAGCCACCATAGAACCACAGCCAGAAGCAGTCATGATAATTGCTTCAACTTGCGGTTGACCATTCTCACCTTCGATCAAAGGCCACCAGGCATCTATATTGCGCCGCATCATCTGTTTAGCTTGCTCATGTGCACTCAGATGAAAGTTGACCGCCCCACAACAACCTGCTTTAGCGACACTGATGACCTCAACATGAAGTTCATCCAGCACCCTCCTTGTTGCAGCATTGATCTGTGGCGACATGGATGGCTGTACACACCCTTCTAGAATCAGCATTTTACGCTTATGCTGCGTTTTCGGCAGCACCCCGGATTTCTGGCGTATCGGCACATACTTCTTCAAACTTTGTGGCAACAGAAATCGAATAGACTGCCCCACTTTCATCATTGGCGTAAAAACCCGCTCGTTCGACATCAACTGCCTGAGCACGAATCGTTGTGCTCTATCCCAGAAACTGCGACTTACCTGCTCATCAACCAAACGCCTGCCGACATCGATCAACTGTCCATATTGGACACCCGATGGGCAGGTTGTTTCACAATTTCGACAAGTCAAACAACGATCCAGATGGGTCTGTGTTTTTTCAGTGACCGCATGACCTTCAAGCAACTGTTTTATCAAATAAATACGCCCACGTGGACTATCCAATTCATTACCCAACTCGTTATAGGTTGGGCAGGTTGCCAGACAAAAACCACAATGCACACAGGAACGCAAAATATCGCCTGACTGTTGTCCGTCAGAAGTGTTTTTGAAAAAGTCGCTGAGTGAGGTTTGCATGGGCTAGAAATCTCTGGAAAACGTTTAAGAGGGGTTTAAAGAAAAGCGTTCAGCATTGAAAATAGCATTGGGGTCAAAGGCCTGCTTCAGGCGTTGCTGTATCGCTGCCAAACCAGAATTAACTGGTTGAAAAACATCCGCTTGGCGATCACCGCCACGATAACATTGAGCAAAACCATTCACTTTCTCCAACTCAGCACCTATCCGTTCAGGCCTCATGTCGGTATATAACCAACGCAAGGCTCCGTGCCATTCAAACAGTTGTTGACCAGAAAGTGCCAATGGTGGCGTCGCCAGAGGCACCGACAAACGCCACAATGCATTGCCAGCTTCCAACATAGTCTGGCTATCAGCAAAAAAGCCTAAACGCTGATCACGCAGTTGTTGCCAGAACCGTTCAGCCACTTTATCACCCAGTTTTTCACCGCCAATGCGTTGCTCAGCCTGCTGTAACCGAGCCTTCGAGCCAGATAAGCGTAGTGACAATGTTTGACCATGATAACAAGAGCCGCTGATTGGCAGGCCGGAACATGAATACTGCGTCATTTGCTCCAATGCCTGCTGTTCAGACATCCTCTTTGCCAATGTTATTTCTCGTTCTGGCATAGGTAACACCTTGAGAGATGCCTGCATTATCACCCCAAGAGTACCCATAGACCCAACCATTAATCGAGACACATCATAGCCAGCCACATTTTTCATAACCTGTCCACCGAAGCGTAGATACTGGCCTTGACCATTGAGAATGTTGGTACCCAGAATAAAGTCTCTTGCGGCCCCACAGCTGATGCGTCTGGGGCCAGACAAACCACTAGCCAGCGTGCCACCCAATGTTGATTGAGCCGTAAACTGCGGAGGTTCGAATGCCAGCATTTGGCGTTGTTCAGAAAGCACCTTCTCAATGTCTGACAGCGGTGTTCCACAACGGGCAGTCAACACCAGTTCCGAAGGTTCATAATCGACAATACCCTTATAAGCAGCAACGGGTAATGTTGCCACTGCATTATTATTCGGATCAATTTCCCGCCCAAGAAATGCTTTAGTGTTCGCCCCAACAATTGCCAATGACTGCTTGTCTTTATTCGCAGCACTCAGTTGCTCCTGCAACGCTATCATCTGAAAATCGTCAGTCACCAAGGTATTCTCTGTCATAGCCAAGCCACCTAAAAGCGCTCCAATTCAGGGTGCGCCAACTTGTTTTTATGCACATGCATAGCACCATGATCAGCACAGCGATTCAAGGTTGGTACAGCTTTACCTGGGTTCAGCAGACCATGTTCATCAAAAGCTGCTTTTAAAGCATGGAATTGACTGAGTTCCTCAGCCGTGAACTGACTACACATTTGATTTATTTTTTCGATACCGACCCCATGCTCTCCTGTGATAGTCCCACCATACTCGACACACAATTCCAGTATTCGCCCACCTAATTCTTCAGCCCGTTCCAGCTCACCAGGTGTGTTAGCATCAAATAATATCAAGGGGTGTAAATTACCATCTCCAGCATGAAAAACATTCGCAATCTGCAAACCATACTCTATCGACAACTCATTGGTTCGTTGTAATACTTCAGCCAAGTGCTTACGGGGAATTGTGCCATCCATGCAGTAATAATCGGGAGACAATCGCCCTACTGCCGGGAAAGCTGATTTTCGACCTTTCCAAAGCAACAAACGTTCAGTTTCATTGTTCGCAATCTGGACCGCTGTTGCCCCGCATTCATGCGCAATGGTTGTAACTTGCTGCATTTGCGTTTCAACGTCCAACTCGTCACCATCCAATTCGCACAACAACACAGCCTCAGCATCACGCGGATAACCGCACTGGGCAAAATCCTCTGCTGCGGAAACAGCTAATTTATCCATCATTTCCATGCCACCCGGGATAATGCCTGCAGCAATCACTTCGGCTACCATAGCACCTGCTTTGCTGACATCATCAAATGCCAACATCATCAAACGGGCAAACTGAGGTTTCGGCAAGAGCCTGACCGTTACCTCGACTGTTACTGCCAGCATGCCCTCAGAACCATTAAGCAAACCCAGTAAGTCATAGCCTTGACCATCCAGAGTCAAGTTACCCACAGTAAGTAACTCTCCGGTCATGGTAACCACTTTTATTTGCTGAACATTATGTACCGTTAAACCATATTTAAGACAATGCACACCTCCAGAGTTTTCTGCAACATTACCACCAATAGTGCAAGCAATCTGAGAGGATGGATCAGGCGCATAGTACAAACCATGTTTGGCAACTGCGTCTGAAATTGCCAGGTTGCGTACACCCGGCTGTACACGCGCCAAACATCGCTCGGTATCAATATCAAGAATCTGATTAAATTTTGCCATGCCCAGCAAAACACCATTTGCTAAAGGTAAAGCTCCGCCTGACAAACCTGTGCCAGCACCTCTGGCAACCACTGGCACCGACTGTTGGTAACAGACGCGCAGAATAGCCTGCACCTGTTCAACAGTTTCCGGCAAAACTACCAACAAAGGTTTTTGGCGATAGACTGACAGGCCATCACTTTCATATGGGCGCAATTGCTCATCATCACACAATAAAGACTCATCAGAAACAATGAGGCTCAACTGTTTGATCAGTCGCTTTCGTTGCGACTCTGTTATCAGGGAATCTTTTGTCTCAGCATTTATTGTCATTAGTCTTGACCATGCAGGGGCTCTCTAAATACTTTCTTCGTATGTTTTTCATTCATTTTTTCCAAAAATGGAAAAATTTATCATTTTTATAATATAAGTTTATAACAATAAAAATAGCGAAAAACAAACAATAAAAACAAAAAATGGAATATCTTTCCATTTTTATTGAAAAATAAAGTTTTACAGCGTTATAATCGGCAAAACCGGTTTGAACCGACAGTATAAAAGCAACGAAATGATGAGCAGCAAAGCGCAGACAAACAATAATAGAAAAAGAGGTCGCCCTGCAAAAGCAAAAAGTGACGAGGCCGTAAACCAAGTCAAGTCTCTATCCAGAGGCTTGATACTTATGGAGCATATCGGCGCCAACAGACAAGGCATCAACCTATCAGATCTGGCATTGCAAATGGGCTTGCCGGTATCAACGACACACCGCCTGCTCAGCACTCTTGAACACCACCAGTTTGTCACCCACGATAACGAAACCGGCAACTGGTCGGTAGGCATCAATGCATTCCAAATCGGCAATACCTTTTTGCACAAACGAGATATCACCGCTCAATCCAGACCTTTCATGCAACAACTCATGAGAGCGACAGGAGAAACGGTCAATTTAGCCGTTTTTGAGGGAGGCAATGCCGTTATAGTATCGCAAGTACAAAGCAAGGCGGTCATGCGGATGCTCGGCCCCATTGGCAGCATCGTGCCACTGCACGCCTCAGGAGTTGGTAAAGCATTTTTATCCGCCATGCCAGAAGCGCAAGTAAAATCTCTTCTACAGCACCATGGCCTGGAAAAATTTACAACAAAAACCCTGGTCACAGCGAAAAGTTTGTTAGCTAATCTGCGCGAAGTAAAACATCAAGGACATGCCATTGACGACGAAGAGCGGCATGATGACCTGCGTTGTGTCGCAGCCAATATTTATGATGAAAACCAAGAGGTCATTGCTGCAATCTCTGTCTCAGGGCCCAGCTCTCGTATTAACAATGAGCAACTGCAAAGCATGTGTCTGGCGACCAAACAAAGCGCCAGCGAAATAACAACAGCAATCGGAGGCCAGAAACCACACTAAAGAATTACTTCACAACCCAATTATTTACCTGCCCACATAATACTGACAATTCCTTACAACCCCTTTACAGAGGATCAAACGATGAAAATGGTTCCTAGACTAACCTTGGAAGACGCTAGAATTATTATGGCAGCAGCCGAACAAAAAGCGATTGAAATTGGCACCGACATGGATATTGCAATCACTGATGACGGTGGTAACTTGTTATTATTCCAACGCATGGATAATGCCCGTATCACCAGCATAGATATCGCTATTGGCAAATCATTCACTGCTTCAGCAGCCAGAAAATCAACACGTGACTATGGCTCTATCAGCCAACCCAATGGTCCCACTTTTGGCATCAACACCAGCAATCAAGGCCGTTTCAGCATTGTCGCTGGCGGCCTGCCCATCTATGCAGACGAGCAGATTGTCGGAGGCATAGGTTGTAGTTCCGGCACTCCCGATCAGGACGAAAGTGTTTGCCAAGCTGGCTTGGATGCTTTTTTGACACAGGCCTGAGTAGGATCAAGCGTTAATATATGCATCAAGATAGCACCAACAGTGGCAAAGCAACCTACATCGTTTTATATCTGGCGATCACTTTGCTGGCGACCACAGGGCTATTTGCGAAAGGCATTCCTCTTGATGCAGTTTCATTAACATTTTTACGCAGCATTCTGGCAGCAACGACCATCGTTGCTGCCTTAGTGCTGAGCAAACGGCGGGTGCGTTTGTCAAACTCAGCAGATGTACTTGGCATTTATGGTGTTGGTGTTTTAATGGGACTGCACTGGGTGACTTTCTTTCATGCAATGCAAGTCTCTACTGTTGCAGTAGGCATGCTGGCATTATTCACCTTTCCGGTTATCACCGTACTATTTGAACCTCTGTTCTCACGCAAAGCTCTTAATAAACAGGATATCGTTGCCTCGTTGATTTTACTGATTGGCATCGCGGTAATGGCTGGCCCCAATTTGCTGCAACCTGAATCTAACCTGTTTCAAGGTCTGGCCTGGGGAATACTGTCAGCCCTGTTATTCGTTGCCCGTAATCTGCTGCAGAAATATCGTTTTTCGCATGTTTCCAGCGACCGTTTAATGCTGCACCAGTTGATTGCAGTCTCACTGCTGCTATGTCTGTTTACGGACTTTGGCAAAGCCGGTGAAATGAGTTATCGTCTGTGGTTCAGTGTATTAATTCTTGGCACTATCACTACAGCCGGAGCACACACATTATTAGTCATGAGTTATAAGCGTCTGGCTGCAAAATCAGTTGCCATGATCAGCTGCCTGCAACCACCATTAGCATCATTATTAGCCTGGTGGTTTTTAGGTGAAATCGTCCCAATCAATGTCATGCTGGGTGGTAGTATTATTTTAGCTGTCGCTTTATTTGAATCTATTCGCCATACGGAGCCCTGAACCTATGTCAACAAACACCCTGGAAGCTTTCAACACTCTTGCCGCGACTGATGTCGCAGATGCATTACCGCATGAACAAATCATGAACATTGGTCTGCATTCAATATGGACACCTTGCCCGAAGATTACAGGGCCGGCACATACTGCACGTTGTGTTAATGGTGATAATACCCAATTGCATGCCTGCATTCACACAGCACCTGCAGGCTCAATTGTTGTCGTGGAAACGGATGGTAATGACTATGCTGTTGCCGGTGGCAATGTTTGCGCTATCGCTCAAAAAAATGGCATTGCTGGCTTTATCATCGATGGGGTTGTTCGTGACCTGGCTGAAATTCGTGATGCTCAGTTCCCGGTATTTGCTCGTGGAGTTTATCCGAAACCAGGCAAAAAAGGCCCTAATGGCGAACGCCAAGTCACCATAAACTGTGGCGGTGTCAGTGTCAGCCCAGGTGATCTGATTGTTGCTGATGAAGAAGGCATTTCCGTTGTGCCTAAGGATCGCATTCAGGCCGTCCTGAATGATGCCTTAGCCAAAAAAGCACAAGCGGAACAAAAGACTTTGGAACAATGGTCTGCCAACCATAAGCAAAAGATCACTGATGCACTTGGTGGCTCTCTTGACTGACCTTAAATCCAATAACAACTATTAACCAGACATATAAAAAAGCCCGTCAAATTATTGACGGGCAAACTTTACACATTCTTTACACATTACCGTGCACCCTTAAAACACCGGCAGAATACTGAGCGACATAGCTATTAGTAACAATGCCAGTGTCTTCCATGTCTGTCACAATGGCGGTTATCAAGATAGACTGAAGAATAACTGTATTGTGGGCAATAATTTCTCGAATATCTGCGGCGCTCTCTGTAATACCTGCGGTGTTTACGATACCGATAGGTATCATAGTGAGACCGTCGCTCATAATGCCGTCGATAAGGGGATACATGATCAGAATAAATATACGGTTTGAAATAGAAAACACCACCCGCTGAGATCCTTGCTCCAACACCATGAGCCAGCGCATTAGTAGACCCAAGCAATGTTAACAGTGAAGCAGCAATAAAAAATATCTTAAGTCGCATAACAACAACTCCTGTTTGAACCATTATTACTAAGCTCTTTAGCGTAACCTACTGAAGCTGAACACAGGCTGAACAAAAAAGACTTTTGCAGGAACTGTCCGTAAAATACTTGGTCAACTTCATTCACTTTAAAAAACATTTACGCTCAGGATAGCTTCACCAACTATGAATACAATCAGACTTTTAGCCATATCGGGCAGTTTGAGAAAGCAGTCTTACAACACCGCCTTAATCCATGCATTATCAGAATTGGCACCAGAAGAAATACTGATAGACAGATATCAGGAATTGAGCAAACTGCCGCTGTATAACCCTGACCTTGAAGACTCCAATATCCCCGAAATTATCAAGCTTAAAAAGAAGGTTGCACAGTCCGACGGGCTTATTATTGCCAGTCCTGAATACGCTCATGGAATTACCGGTGCATTAAAAAATGCTCTTGATTGGCTGGTCAGCGGTGAAGAGTTTGTTTACAAACCAATCACCTTATTCAACACTTCACCTCGTGCCAGCCATGCTCAGGCCGCTTTACGCGATGTCCTTAGCACTATGTCAGGCAATATCATTGAAAACGCAAGCATTTCAGTTCCTTTACTTGGTAGTCAGTTAAATGCAGCAGGTATAGTGTCACACCCTGAAATATCTCAGGCCTTGATATCCAGCCTGAAAAGCTTCAGATCCGCCATACTCGAACAAGCAAATCATTAAGGATTGTTGAATATAATGTTCCATCAATATTTGAACAATTATACTGGACCAATCATCTATGAGTGACATGGGCTATTCATAGATAATACTGCAAAGAATATGGCACAACAGGCTTTTGAATAAACGCAAGGCACGTTCAGGATAAATAAAACAGGACAAATAAAAAAGAAATCTATGTATTTTATAGGATGTAAACAAGCAGTCACCCACAGCTTCTGAACTGTTGAAAAACGCACATATTACCCACCCATCATGAAAGCAATCACTGCAGTGTATTCCAGCAGCTACAGCGTTATAAAACAAACTATGCACAAAACGTATGGTTATTGCAGCTCAATAGCTTTCTCCATAGCATAACTGATAAAACTCGATACAGAGTCACTATTACAGGCAAGGAATCTATTTATGAAATTAGTCATTGGCAACAAAACCTATTCTTCATGGTCTTTAAGACCCTGGTTGTTATTGTCATTTTTTGGACTCGAGTTTGAAGAAATTCAAGAATCTCTGGCAGAAGAAGGCCGGCAGGAACGCTTCGGCCAATATTCGCCTACCAGCAAAGTTCCTGTTCTAATTGATGGAGACATTGTTATTTGGGATTCACTGGCTATCTGTGAATATATTTCAGAACAATACCTCGATAACAAAGGCTGGCCTGCTGATACTCTACAAAGAGCCACTGCCCGTGCAATCAGCTGCGAAATGCACTCTGGTTTTTTGGGAGTTCGCAACGAACTGCCAATGAATTGCCCGGCTAGAAGGGCTGTTACACTCTCTGAAACAGCACAAAAAGACATTACCAGAATTGACCAGATATGGTCATCCCTGACTCACAAGCATCGTGATAATGGTCCATGGTTATTTGGAGAATTTTCCATAGCTGATTGTTTTTTTGCACCTGTGGCCTTCCGCTTTCAGACGTATAATATTGAATTATCCGTCGCTGCTCAAAATTATTGTTCACACCTTCTGTCTAATGAAAGTACTCTTAGGTGGCTCAAAGACGCACAGGCAGAAACAGAAGTAATCCCCGCTGATGAAGCTGGTACTCCCGTATTGCTATAGAGCAAAGCACTCTCCTGACAGACAACAAAGAGTAAATTCAGCACCATGAGTAGTATAGTAAAAGCCACCATTAACAACGCAGAGATTACAGCTGCCATCATCAGCGCCTCGAACAAAGATGTCGCCAAGCAATTTAACCTTAACCAGGACAATAACCCCAAACACCCTTCTTTTTGCACAAAAGATTGGGTCTTATTTGATTTTGAACGAGGTGTTGAATACTTTTTGTTCGAAGAAGAAGGCGCTTATATCGGCTGCGTTGCCTATGAAAGCCCTCGTCCAGACACTGCCTACTTGAACCGCCTGTCAGTATTACCACAAAGTCGTGAACGTGGTATCGGTGAGCAATTGACCAAGCATATAATTGCACACTCTCGATCAAATAAAATCAAATATATCAGCATCGGCATTATTGCCGCCCATAGCAAACTCAAAGACTGGTATCTGAAATTAGGCTTTATCGAAACAGAGACAAAAGATCTGCCTCACCTTCCATTTGACGTCACATATATGAGGTTTGAGCTATAACCTGATCAACTGAACAGGTTTAGCTTTTTCTACCGATGGCGGCAAAATTATTCGCGATTTAGGTCGATGCTGTTTAAGATAGGCAACCTATGGAGAAGCTATCACATCTTATTCGCATTGCCCGAACACTGGGTGAAATTATTCTAGCCGTTTTTGCTGGTTTTAAACGCGACCGTTGTAGCCGCCATGCTGCAGCCCTGTCCTTCAACTCGCTATTAGCTTTAGCCCCCCTCATAGCGATTGCCTTTTCAATTCTGTCAGTTTTTTCCTCCTTTGAATCTCTTGGCAAAGGGCTCGAAGATTTTATTTACCAATATCTGGTCCCTGACGCCAGTCTGGATGTACGTGGGTATCTGACAGGCTTTGCCCAACAGGCTGGCAAACTGACTGCTGTCGGTTTAATTGCCTTCTTTGTCACAGTTTTGTTTCTATTGTATTTCATTGAAGAATCGTTGAATGATATCTGGCGTTCCGAAAGAAGACGTTCCTTTATCCAGCGGGTTTTGATCTACTGGGCGATGGTGACTTTAGGCCCTATTCTTATGGGTGCAAGCTTATCATTGTCCACCTATTTCATATCTCTGGACTTGTTGAGTGGCGTGACAGGAACGCAGCAATTTCACTCCCTGGCGGTTAAGGCGCTGCCTGTGTTTTTTGAAATCATGGCTTTCTTTTTGTTGTATATCGTCATGCCGAATTCTCCCATTAAATGGCGTTATGCCTTAATAGGAGGAATCATAGCCGCCATTTTATTTGAAATTACCAAACGGGCTTTTTCCTTGTTTGTTTTAAACTTCAACAACTATGAAATAATCTATGGAGCACTGGCAACACTGCCTATTTTTCTGATCTGGATCTACCTGTCCTGGTTGGTAACCCTGCTCGGAGCGGAGGTTGTTGCCGTCCTGCATCAACGCAATCGCGGCGCAGATGATGCTGAATAAACACTCTGTCATTGGCTTGATATTGTTATTGGCATGCATTGCTTCATGCAGCACTAAACCAGCTAAAAAATTGTCATTATTTCCTATCAACCTTGCTCCGTTAAGCGATTGGCAGGAGCGTCACTTTTCTGGTTCGACCCTCTATTCAATAATAGGGAACGAGGGTGAAACAATTCTCAAAGCCCAGAGCAGCAACAGTGCCTCAATGTTATTCAAAAGGTTGACTGTAGATCTGACAAAAACGCCCTATCTGAATTGGCATTGGAAAATCAACAACACTCTGGGACCTGTGGATGAGAAGTCACGTCAGGGCGATGACTATCCAGCACGTCTGTATATCGCAATAAAACCTGAGACACTGTCGATTACCCCCAGAGCACTCACCTATGTCTGGTCGAGTAACTCAAAAAAGCTAGCACACTGGAACAACGCATTCACCAATAATGTTGTTATGCTCGCTCTACAAAGTGGTGACCAATTCAGCCAACAATGGCTTAGTGAAAAGCGTAACCTCAGAGACGATTTGAAACAGTATTTCAATGAAGAGATCACATCGATTGAAGCGATAGCGCTAATGACAGACACCGATAATTCACACAGCAGCACCACCGCGTTCTACAAAAACATCTATTTCAGCAAGCACTGAACACATCGATTTCCATATCGACATTTCTCACCATCGCTCTTCATCAGTGTCATTCCATTTTCGCTGATGCCCTTCTCGCTTAACTACAAACTATCCGCAATAAACAGGCATGGTATCGGGTCTGGTATTACAGAGCATTGTTTAATGCACTTTGATAAACAACGACTGAGCAGGACCCAATATGTCAAACTCAAGAACAATCCAGACACACTTTACTCGCAGAAACTTCGTTAAAAGCGCGGTCTCTGGAATGATATTGAGTCAGAGCGGAATAATAACCAGCCAGGCCCTGGCGCAAAATTCTACATCCGTTACTGCCTACGCTCCAGAGCTTAGAGTGCCATATTGGATAGATGCCGATGGTAAGAAAACATCTCCATTCACACTGGCCGCCAATAAAAACAAATACATTTTTCTGAAATGTTTTCAGAACTGGTGCCCAGGCTGTCATTCGAGCGGATTTCCCACCCTGCAGAAACTTGTCAAAACATTCGGCACCAATCATGAAAAGATAACATTTGCGGCCATTCAAACAACATTCGAAGGCCACTACACCAACAATAAAAGCGCCTTACGTTCTTTGCAACTGCGCTATGATACACCTATCCCTTATGGCCATGATGAAGGAGACCCTGATGTATCTCGCTCCGACCCTAAACACTACCCAAACACAATGCATGATTACCGCACCCGCGGGACCCCTTGGCTTATTATTATTTCTCCAGAACGACAAGTTGTGTTTTCAGACTTTCACATCAACGTTGATGCTTTGATTGATCACTTGCAAAAAGAATTTGCTTAAACCCTTTTTGCAAAAGCTGACTGGATCTCATTCCAATCACAAATCAGAACGCCTTATCGGGCAGGAATTAAGACCTCCCTCGTTATAAGTCAATGTTATTACATTGCCGGAAACCGTTTGATCAGCCACAACAACATTCGATTGCCGAGCATTACAATCCGGATTCGTTGCCACAAACTGAGAGTTAAGAAATTCATCCTCAGCCTGCATAAACGTATTGGTTTCACCACTGGCAATGGTTAATGTTGTTATCTCAGTATTGGTGCTGGTATCAGTAACCACTACCGAGACAGCTGAAGCCAGATTATTCACATTCAGCACACTCATCATGCTAATCGATACGGAGGTCTGTGCATGTGCGGGCAACAAAACACTATTAATAACGGGCTTGATCCATGCAGAAGGTAATGTCGCAATCATAGGAAAAGCGATTGCAACCCCCTTCAAGGTGTTTCTTTTTATTTTTTTCATAGGTACCTCTATTCATTATCCCTAATGACAAAATGACAATAATTCATCACGAATGAATCACATCAAAACAGCACCTGCCCATTTTTATACTAAATCTAAATAAAGTATAGAACGAAGTTCCCCAAAACGCCGACTTAATTTAAAAACGTTGATCAAACTTCTGTATAAGAAACTACCTCAGCTCTTACACAGAAGCTATTTACCTAAACTGGATACTCAATCACAGCTTGTTGCCATTATCGATAACTTCAATAATGATTTCTGCAATTAACTGACAATCAGCTTCATCAAACGTCAGAGGAATACGCATATCCATCAGAGTCGACAAAACCTTTTCGGTTTTGTCCAACTGCGGCATATCCTGAATATAACGCCAGCTGTCATAACGACTGGTATAGCCTTCTGGAGTTGCTCCACCAAACCACTTCAACATCACCCCTTGATCTGCGCATTGTTGAATCAGAATCATGATCTGTTCCGGTGTGTAGTTTGGCAGAGAGAATTGAATCGAACTGGCCACAAACTGCTCAGCTTCAGGACGAACTGGAATGTAAATATCCTCGCAACTGCGAAATACTTTTTCCAAGACCGCATAGCGGGCATTCCAACGCTCACATTGCCTCTCTAAATCGATCAGTTGTGGCCGCAAAATTGCTGCTCGCAGATTATCCATTCGGCCACTGTAATTAGGCGTATCATAGCGAACATCAGCAAAAACATGTTGAGCAGGTGCAGCCAGATGACGTTCGTACAACATGTATGAGCCTGAATATAATATCGCTTTCGCCATTACCTCGGGATGAGTTGTGGTCAGCAAACCACCCTCACCTGAATTAATATGCTTATAGGTCTGGGTACTGAAACAGGCGATGTCACCAAAAGTTCCGCTTTTCACACCATTCCAACTGGCTCCCATGGTATGTGCACAATCTTCGATAAGAAATAAATCGTAGCGTTTACAGATTGCCACAATACGTTCCATATCTGCCAGATGTCCCCGCATATGGGATAACATAAAAAACCGTGCGCCACTGTCTTTGGCCTTGACCTCAAGATCATCCAGGTCGATGCAGTAATCTTCGGCCACATCCACCAGAACAGGTACTGCTCCCGAATTATGAATCGCTCCAGGCACTGGTGCCAGAGTATACGCATTGCACAGCACCTTATCCCCAGCCTTTACCCCTGCTGCCCGCATCGCGATATGCAAGGCATAGCCACCGGATGAACACGCCAGGCAGTAAGGTACTCCAAGGTATTCAGCGAACTCAAGCTCCAGCAATTCAGCAGGTGTTTTCTCATCAGCAATAGCATTGTAACGGTGTAAGCGGCCGCTGCGCATCACGTCAACAGCCGCTTCAATACCGGACTCAGGAATAGACTCTTGCTGAGTAAATGATTTCTCGAATCGTTTCATATCAATACCTATCAGTCATAGTGTTTCTGATCATATACCTGAAAATCCCAGTCCTGTTCAGGAAAATATTTGCGTAAACGCCAGTCACAGGCCCTGGCATGACCTTCCATGCCCTCTGCTCTGGAAATGCGCGACCCTGCCGCGCTGAAAGCCAGATTAGCCTCTTCGCTGATTTCTTGATAAGTAAGTATTTTCAAGAACTTATGCACATTTAGGCCACCACTGTATCTAGCAACTTTGCGAGTTGGCAGAATATGATTGGTTCCTGAACACTTATCACCGTGAGTCACCGTGCTGCCTTCCCCTAGAAAAAGAGACCCATAGTTGGTCAACTTATCACTCCACCATTGCGTATCTATGGTCATAACCTGCAAATGCTCAGATGCATAATCATCACTGACTTCAACACACTCTTCGCGGCTGTCACACAGAATAATTTCACCATGAACTTCCCAGGCCGATTGTACTACTTCATGGTTTGGCATATCGGCAGCAACTTTAGGTACCAGTTCAGCCACCTTCTCTCCAATTCGTTCACTGGTAGTAAACAACCACACCGGGGAGTCATAGCCATGCTCAGCTTGTGATACCAGATCTACCGCAATCGTCATTGGATCAGCACTATCATCAGCAATGATGGCTGACTCTGTCGGACCAGCAAACACGTCAATACCCACTTCACCAAACAGCAGGCGTTTGGCCTCAGCAACATAACCATTGCCCGGACCAACCAGAATATCTGCCGCAACCCCAGTGAACAGACCTTTTGCCATAGTCGCAACTGCATGCACACCACCCATTTCCAGAATAATGTCAGCACCGGCTAAATCCATCGCATATACAATTGCAGGATGAATACTGCCATCTTTGGGTGGGGAACTGGCAACGATGGTCTTAACTCCTGCGACTTTAGCAGTTGCAATACTCATCAATGCTGAAGCAGCATGAGAATAGCGGCCACCAGGAACATAACAACCAGCGCAATTTACCGGAATCACTTTTTGCCCCAGTTTGACTCCGGGCTCCGATTCAATTTCAAATTCCTGCAAACTTCCCCGTTGCGCTTCAGCAAATGCCTTGACCTGCTTATAGGCAAACTGAATATCTTGCCTTGTTTGCTCTGGAACTTGAGCTATCAATTCGGCTCTTTTTTCGTTTGACAGAATAAAATTGCCTTCCCATTGGTCAAACTGCGCCGCGTATTCGCGTACGGCACTTTCTCCTTCCTGCTCTATTTTTGCCAACATGCTTTTTACGGTTGCTTGTATGTTGTTATCGCTTTCGGCAACAGCAGCTGTCGATTTTTTTATATATTTCAATGCTAGGCCCTCATTTTCTAATAGTCCTCAGACTATGTTTAACAAACAAATTATAATGCTATAGTAAAGCCGGATGGTTGATGCTGGCTAATGCTATTTTTAAAGTGGCCAGTTACTTTTTGGTATAGGATGAGACCTCAGCATATATCAGGGGCAAAAGAAGAGTGAGGCAGAATTAGTTCAATCAAGGCGGAAAATGCAGTGAATAGTGAGTTATTCGGAAGTTCCAGGTGCCCTTGGGGTATTTCAACGAAGAGCGAACTAATTATGGTCATTTTTACTTGTTCATTGAGTTATGCTGAGATCTCCTATATATAATAGCGAATACTGGGTTAAATTGATGGAACTTAAGTGGTTAAAAGACTTTATTGCACTGGTCGAACACGGCAGCTTTTCAAAAGCGTCAGAAGCACGGTTCGTGACTCAACCTGCTTTCAGTCGGAGAATTCGGTCACTGGAAAACTGGTTAGGCTCCAGTTTAGTAGACCGTGACCACTATCCGACAACCCTGACTGCTGCCGGAGAAGCATTTGCAGAACAGGCCCAGCAACTGATCAACCAGATCTATGCCAGCCGCAACCATATCCGCGACATCAGCCTGGCTCAAGAACAACTGACTATTGTGTCTCAGCATGCTCTGGCAGTCGCCTTCTTTCCAACCTGGATGCAAAAACTGCAAACCCTGGCTGGTGATGCCTTGATCCGGGTAGATGCGGGCAACCTGCACGATACGGTAGAAAGTTTTCTCTCTGGCAATGGCGACTTTCTTTTATCTTATGCTTCCAGTGATATTTTCAACCAACTCGAAAAAGGGGAAATAGACAGCCTGCAAGTTGGTGTCGATAAATTGGTGCCAGTGACTTCCGTGGATGCCAATGGCAATGCCAGACACAGTATTGATCTGGACAAACCTCTCAAACTATTGACCCATCCACCAGAATCGTTTTTTGGTAGGTTGATCCAACGTGAGTGCCTGCCTCATTTGCCAAAAGAGCTGAAGCAACACACCATTTGTGAAAATGCCTTATCAGAGGCCCTGAAAGCTCTAGTACTGCAGGGACATGGTATCGCCTGGTTACCTCAAAGTCTGATTTCCAAAGAGTTGTCAGACGAACAATTACGCATTCTTGAATTTCCTTTGTATTCTGTCGACCTGAGCATTAAGTTATATCGTCTCAGCCTGCCTCGTAGTGAGGCAGCAGAACACTTCTGGGAACATTTGTTAACCATTTATGATGCCTGACCTGAATGTGCTATCACCGGTATTGGGTTATGCCAAAAAGTAATTTTACACAACAAAAAAAGCATTGGTTTGCTTTATAAGTACCACCCTATACTAAACTTAGATTTAACCGAGCGAGCCCACGATAATGCAAAAAAACCTCGACATCCTCTCTAGAGCAGTTCATGAATGGATGCCCAAAGACCGGCCTGTATCTCAGGCTCCCGCAGCTGCTGAATTAGAAAAAACCCTGAACCTCTCTCTTGGCCAGAACGGCTGCGAGACACACGAACTTGAAGCAGCAATCAAAGCGTATCTGCATTATAACCCGGATGTATCGCAACCAGAGTTTTATAAACTCCTGTATTCAGGCCTGAACAAACCTGCACTTCTAGGAGACTGGATCAGCAGTCTGAGCAATGCCACCATGCACACCTATCAGGTTGGCCCTGTGGCAACCCTGATGGAGTTGGAATTGATTCGCCAGTGGAATCAGTTGATCGGTTTTGAAAATGGTGAAGGCATCATGGTTCCAGGAGGCAGTCAGGCTAATTTAATTGGCATGATGCTGGCACGCCACCATGCCTGCCCCGATTTTAAAACTCAAGGTGCCAAGGGTCGCACTCTAGTCGCTTTCGTTTCTGATCAGGCACATTACTCCTCGCAAAAGGCAGCCAACGTGCTTGGCATAGGCTCTGACAACCTCATCGCGGTTGACTCAGATGATGAAGGGCGCATCCTGCCCGAAGCACTGCGATCCGCTATAGAAGACAGTTTGTCCAAAGGCCATCTGCCCTTCTTCATTGGACTTACCGCTGGCACAACCGTTATCGGCGCATACGACCCAGTCGCCGTATGCAGTAAAATTGCCAAACAATATAACATCTGGCTGCACATCGACGGTGCCTGGGGAGCACCTGTTTTATTTTCAAAAAACCACCGTCACTTGTTAGCAGACAGCCATCTGGCGGACTCCTTTGCCTGGGATGCGCATAAGCTGATGAATGTTCCAATTACTGCAGCCGTCATTCTGGTGAAACATCCTGGAGCCTTAAAATCCTGTTGCTCAGGTGGCGGTTCCGACTATCTGTTCCATGAAGATGAAAACAGCGCCTATAACCTTGGGGAACGCTCAATTCAATGTGGGCGACGCGTTGATTCACTGAAAGTATGGTTAAGCTGGAAGGCCGTTGGTAACAAAGGCTTTGCAGAAAAAATTGACTATCTTCAGTCTATAAAGAACCGCTGTATCGACATAATAAAAGATCGGGGTTCACTGGAACTTCTTGCTCCTGCCGCCTATCTTAATGTTCTGTTTCGATACGCTCCCAAGGGCATCAATGATGAACAAGCCATCAGGCAGTTAAATATCGGTATCTGCAAAACGATGATGAACTCTGGTGGTGCCTATGTAGACTATGCGCACTTTAAAGGTAAAACAGGCATTCGCCTGATATTAGCGAACCAGGATGTATCCCTATTACATCTGGAACAGCTCATGGACCAGTGTGAAGAAATTGGCCAGAGGCTGGAACATGAGATGCTGCAAACCCGTTGATGCCTTCCGCCTGGTGTTATCTGAAAACTCATTAACCGTCTATAATTATATAAAGCAGGTCCTCACATAGGGCCTACTTTTTAATGTGAATCCGAACGAGAAAACCAGACCATCATCAATGCAAGGCACTATGAATAATTTGCTGAGCCAATAAATCCATTGCATCATAGGCTGGCACCCCTGAGAACGACAAGTCATCAATCAATGAAAGCTCTGTACACGCAACAATAAGACACTCAGCACCCTGTTCCACCAACCCTCTGGCAGCTTGACGATAAGCTTCTAACTGCGCCTGAGTTTGCTTCTTGGCTTTGATGGCCCGAATGACGGCCATAACACTTTTTTGGTTTTCATCTTTTGGATAAAGAACATCAATATCATATTTCGCAAAGCTTGGCTCATAAAGACTTATGCGTTGCACAGCATCAGACGCCAACAACCCCACTTTACGCAATTCAGGTTGTTGCTGTCGAATATGGCCTGCTGTTAACTCAATCAGATTAATGACCGGTATTTTAACCGCTGCAGCAATCTCCTGATAATAGTGATGCGCTGTATTGCAGGGAATCGTCAAAAAATCAGCCCCTTGATGCTCCAAACCCTGAGCCATACCAACAAGACAGGCAACGGGGCTTTCACCTCCTCCCTCAATCAATGCTTTGATCCTCGAAGGCACACCTGGGTTGTTATCCACCAACATTCGAAAATGATCTGCATCATCATCCGCTGGAGTAGCAGCAACCACTCGATGCATTAAATCAACAGTAGCCTCAGGTCCCATCCCACCAATTATGCCTACTATTTTTTTAGCCATAGCCTTTTCTCTCATGATTTACGTCATATGAAGCACAAGCACCACAATGGGTTAAAGCACTGGAATGCTTAAACCCATTGCCGATGCTGTTAAGAGTTAGAATTAGTTGTAGTTTGGCAAATCAAACGCCTTGCGATATCCAAACAATGCCTGGCTGCCACCTGTGTGCAAAAAGACGATATTGTCTTTTTTCGAAAAATGTCCCTGACGAATCAAGTCAATCAAACCTGCCGCACCTTTGGCTGAATACACAGGATCAAGCATAATGGATTCAGTTTGGGCAAATAATTCAATGGCTTCAATGCAACCTTGAGTTGGAATACCATAACCTTCACCAACATAGTCACAGTTTGCTATAACATCATCTCGTTTTACTGCACCTTGAATTCCCAAGTGCTCTGCGGTGCGCTCTGCCAACTTGAATACATTCGATTCTTGAAGTTCACGTGGCGCACGAACACCAATTCCCAACACAGGAATTAGACTGTTAGAAGCAACTAAGCCGGTCACCAGACCCGCTTGCGTACCAGCACTGCCAGTAGCATGCACAAGATGATCAATGCGTAAACTCATATCATTTGCCTGAGTCAGCAGTTCTAATGCAGCGTTAACATAACCAAGAGCACCAATGTGATTTGAACCTCCTCCTGGAATGATGTAAGGCTTTTTACCTTGCCCTCGCAATTTTTCGGCCAAATCCTCCATAGCCTGATTCATATCAGTGTCTGCTGGATACTTGCATAGAGAAGCATTCAACAATTGATCCAACAGAACATTACCATTGTAATTATAGTCAACATCCTGGCTACCGGTCCGGTCTTCCAACAAAAGATGACACTCCATATTCATCTTGGCAGCAATAGCCGCGGTCTGACGAGCATGGTTAGATTGTGTTGCTCCCTGAGTGATAATGGTATCAGCACCTTTTTCCAGTGCATCACCCATCAGGAATTCCAGCTTTCTGGTTTTGTTGCCGCCACCAGCCAGGCCGGTACAGTCGTCACGCTTGATCCAGAGATTTGGCCCTCCCAGCTTTTTACTGAGATTGACCATCGGCTCCAGAGGAGTGGCTAAATGTGCAAAGTGGGCACGGGGAAAACGAGATAAATGCATGGGGTAACTCCCTAAGTTGTTAAAAAAAGATCATAGTCAATCGACAATAAACTCAGCCAATGTCATTCATTACAAAGTCATTATGTCGAATACACCTTCTACTGCTTGCAATTGACTCGCATTAAAACCAATTGACTATGATCAAGGACGGCTGTTCAGGTGCAATGGCACTCTTGTCGGCAAGCAAGGCTTAAGGTCACCTTATATTTATTAGCATGCTTAACCAATTGCAGACACCCATTCCAAGGCAAGCTATCAGCAACCAGGTTCAGCTTATGCTTTTTAAGAGTGTTGGGAGGAATATCAGTATCGTACTCTATGACCTGTTTATCTGGCGTTACGTAAGTATAAGTCGACCACCCAGCCTCATTCATGCAGGTATGTAGCAAGCCAATAGTGTTCGCAGTTTCAGTCATACAATATATCCTCCAAAATCGAGCGCCATACAAACAACAGCTCAATGGTGGATAAAATATATTTTTAAATACTCAACATTGCTAATGCTGTTTATAAATGGAACCAGTTACTTTTTGGCATATTCCGTTAAATGAATCTCATAAAAAATGATTAATCTCACTATATTTCAACCTTGTATTCGGCTAAAAGTTCAAACCAGGCCTATATAAAAAAACTGGTTTAAACGGTCTGAATAGGCGTTATATAGTTTAAAATTTCCTTGTTATATCACTTCGCATATTCAAATTTTTCCTTATTTTTATTCCAAATTATTTCAGGGTAGCCTGGGTATTTCTTAAGTAGTTCTTGAGTGGAGTGAGGAACTACCTTTTGTAATTCTCCCAATCTTATTTCTGTGCGATATTCTTTGGATAAGTCTATGGATATATTTTTTTCAGCCTCAATCATTGAAGCGAGTTCCAGCAAAAATGCATCTGACCAACTAATCCAGCCTGACCAGCCATGGTCTTGCCTGTCAAAAATTTTAAACGTCTTCGTTTTCCCTATACTTTGACAAATTTCCCAAACCTTGCCTGAATTCATACGCAAAATGATTCGGGTCGAATGACAAGCAGGCAACACCGTTGAGCTTTGCCAGGATTGTGTATCCAAGTGCCGCGTAAGTTTTTTCAGTTTTTCAGAATGACTTGTTACCCATGACGACCGTTCAATCGTGTTGTTTGCTACCACTTGATCCCATATAACGACTAATTCACCTGGCTTATCCTTATTATCAAAATCTGGTGAGTACGACTCCCAGAAACACCCTGCCAGAATGAACAGCAACACACCAGGAAAAAATAACCGCATAGTTTTTCTACCTCATTGTCTTTCAAACACAAAGGTTGCCTTTAAACACAGGTACAATCAACCAAAAGTCAATGCATCATCTAATGTCTGACCATTCGCAAAATGCCTATACTTTAGTTTTCGACTCACTCCACTCATGCAGCTAAGAATTCACGGCGACCAACCATCAATCAAACCGCTTGCGAAGCCGCCATAACATCCATGCCAAGCTGACTCCACGCATCGCATTAAACAAAACAAATGCCATCCATAAACCGTGATTTGCTAATGAGGTGGTGAAATACCACACCGGCAAAAAGATACACAACAATGAAAATAACATGCCCCATTGCAAGGCTTTCGACTCACCCATGCCGATAAAAATGCCATCCAGCTGATACGACCAGACACTGATCAATGGCAAGACAATCAACCAGGGATAGAACCTTAATGTTGCATCTCTCACCGATTCTATATCAGTAAACACACTCACAATCAGCGGTTTAAACAGCACAAATATTGCAGTGATAAACAATGCTGTAATCAATGACCACAAACTTGCCCGTCTGCATGCGGACCAGAAAGTTTGACTTGAGCGCTTGCCAACACTATGCCCGACCAGAGTTTCCGTTGCATGCGCGAAGCCATCCATTCCATACGCAGCCAGAGACAACAATTGCAGCAAAATAGCATTCGCTGCCAGAATAACCTCTCCCTGTTTTGCCCCTTGGGCCGCGATAAACAAAAACACAAATAACAGGCTGGCCGTGCGCACGAACAAGTGACGGTTGACTTGAACCAAATCTTTCAATGATTGCCACTGAATAAGGTTTCGCCACCCCGTCACCAAGTAGCCCAATGTAAAGTGCTTGCTTAAGAACCATAGCCCAAGAATCAGAACGCTGTAATCAGCAATTACTGTGGCCAAGGCAGCTCCCTGACTGTTCATTTCAAGGAGAATAATCAATACATAGTCCAGAACAATATTGATCCCATTCACAACCAGCGCAAGCAACAGAGGAATACGTGTTTTCTGTAAACCAATAAAAATGCCGATAATGACATAATTGACCATCACAGCTGGCGCGCCCAAGATACGTATGCGAGTGTATTCTGTCGCCAGATCAACAAGTGACGCTTCTGCTTTCATAGCCCAGAAAATGACATCCAACAAGGGCCGATGCACTACCAACACCAGCAGAGCAATCGACAATGCCAGGAATATACTCTGCCCAACAACCTGCTGATATCGATCTTGATTGCCAGCGCCATGCGCCTGAGCAACAAAACTGGTGGTGCCCATCCGCAAAAAGCCAAAAGCCCAGAACACAAAGGTGATAATACTGGCACCCAAGGCAACGGCCGCCAGATAGATTGGTTGGTCTAAATGCCCGAGAATAGCAGTATCAACGATGCCCAGAATGGGCACCGAAAGATTGCCCAGAATCATCGGCCAGGCTAAACGCCAGATATGGCGGTGGGATATTTGACTGCTCACTTAATACATCAACCTTTAACGACTCTGGTTTGCCACAAACGCCCATCAATGACGGTAAAACCCGCACCTATCAATAACATTCCCAGCAGATGCTGCAAACCTATTTGTTCACCGAGAAAAAACACACCCAACATTATAGCTGACACCGGAATTAAAAACGTCACCAGAGCCAGATTAGTCGCTCCAGAAGAGGCCAGAATACGAAAAAACAGAATATACGCGATAGCTGTTGAAAATAAAGCCAAACCAATCAATGCTAACCAGGAATGATATTGCACAGCAGCAGGGTCAAAAGGCTGATCAAACAACACAGCAAACGGAATCATTATCAATGACGAACCCGTCAATTGCCCGGCAGCAACCATAATCGGAGCAACCTTCATCGGTTTGAAACGTCGCCCGTAAGCCGCTGCAAAAGCATAAGATAATGCCGCTCCCAACACCAACAATTGCGCAACCAGATTCTGACCCAGAGCATACAAAACATCAAAGCCCATGATCAGCACAACACCCAGCAAACCTACGCACACACCAATGAATTTGTTGCGGGTTATTTTCTCATCTGCCAACAAAAAACCAGCAACCAGAACAGTAAACAACGGTGTTGTAGCATTCAGAATTGCAGCCAAGCCGGATGAAAGATCCTGTTGCCCTGAAACAATCAATGAAAAAGGGATTGCATTATTCAACAAGCCCATAATCAGAAAAGCCAACCACACTTTGGCTGGGAGCTTTTGAAACTGCCCTGTCAGAAGAATGAAAAGCCATAGCGCCGCAGCTGCCAGAGCGACCCGTAAAGTGACTATCGTAAACAATGGCAATACATCAACCAGCAGTTCGACGAAAAAAAAGGAACCTCCCCATAGTACAGACAATACCAGCAACATTGCCCAATCAACTAGAGTCATATTCTTGCTAATGGGTGTCGTCATAATTATTTGCCCGTTGATCTAATTCATGAGCATTGTATCCCACTCAAAAAGATAAGCATTCCGATTCTTGCGAATAGTGTTTTAAATCTTAAATAATGGAGAATAGCCCATCCCGACCATCAAAAAAGCCATCCATAGAGCAACCCTTTTGCCGCTGTGTTCCTTTATTCCAGTTTTATAAAGTACAGGCAATGGTGATTAAGGAAGTACTCATATCCTGCCTCAACCACCATTGCCGAACTCTTTGAAAGAGTATGTGTTTAATCGAAAAAACACACTTCGATCCAACTTTTAAAATGAGTACTCCAGGCTCAATCCAGCATTATAGTTAACATCATTACCTTCATCACGAACCAACGGACTATCCGAGATATTACTGCCGTAGAATTCAGCTTCCATCTCTGTTACCAGCGTCCATTGCTCGGATATGGCATACTCAAGATTGACACCAAACGTAGTTGATTTATAACCAGAACCCGCGTTATACACATTAAGGCCTGAAGCTATGGATGCTTCCTTAGTAATCCCGACTTCTGTATTCATATGTTCGGCATCCGCAAAACTAATGTCCAATGCGGTGCTCACGGACAGCCTAGAATTGAGATCTGTTTCGTAACCCAGTGCGACAAAGTAGACCAAGCCTTTACCCCGATCCAATATGTCAGGTTGAAATACACCTGAAACAGTCCAATCACCTATTTCTTTGATCAGAGTAAATTGACCTTCAACCGTGTCCCTCACTTCTGGGAAACCGGATAATATCGGATCTTTACTATTATCTCGCCCTTCTTCATATTCAAGCACCGCGCCAATCCCCCAATCATTGTCCGTCTCAAAATAAACACCGACCTCCCCAAGGCCAAGGAAATATTGGGTTCCTTGTTCCGTTTGATAGCGTATTTCGAAGTCACCACCAGCTTCCGTTTGGTAACGATCAGAACCGACATAAGTTGGCTCACGCCCTACACCGACTGTAATCTCATAAGACCACCCAACATCTTCGCTCTCATCAGCATGAACCAAAACGGCAAAGAATGCTCCTGCTGTTAACCCGAATATCACTAATAATTGTTTTATAATAACCATAGTATTGACTTTAATTGATTGTTGCTAATGACTCGCTAAGCAGCACCATCACTGATCAGCCCGTTGATAGTGTCAGAAAGTTCCATTAGTAATCTATCCGTCAAATGCCTTACGGCATTGTAAAAACAAGTCTTTATGCTCTATCCGTCAGATGACGGATAGACAGAACACGCCTTTTTTGCAATAAGGTATTATTTGATAAAACCAACTGATGAGCACTGAACATTCCATGGGTATTCCTTCTTTAAGTTACGATCAAATTTCAGAAATTCGCTCAGTCCATGCTCAGGAAAGAAAACATATCAGTATTTGCTTACTGCTGGTAATGATTATCAGCATTCAAGATCTTATTGAAGATGCCATATCAAAACAAAGCTGGTATTACTTTCTTCCTGACCTAGCGTACTTCGGAATCCTGCTGTGGTTACTATCTTATCTGTGGAGGCATACCCCTCTCACTTTAAAAAAGCAGAACCTTATTTTGACTCAAGAAGTTATCAAGCAACATCGAGATGCGGAAGATTGGAGCAATAGAGCCAAAAACTTATTGAATGGTTTGGGTGAAATTATCAGCCAACAGATGAATGTCTGGAAGCTTTCCAGTGCCGAAAAGCAAGTCGCCTTGCTGCTGCTGAAAGGCCTGAGCCTGAAAGAGATTGCCGCATTAAGGCAGACCAGTGAACGTACTGTAAGACAACAGGCGACACAAATATACAACAAATCGGGTGTTAATGGACGCGCTGAATTATCGGCTTTTTTTCTTGAGGATTTGCTATTACCTGAACAATAGCACGGTGATAAAGAACCACCGACTTAGTATTCAGCCAAGTAAGAAAAAACCAGCGTGGCAGTCACTGTCATATATCAATTTAAGCCAGTCCTTCAGCTCGTTTAGCAAAATGGTCAACTGAAAAGCTAAACAATACTTTTATCATAAAGAATACACTGACCATTAAAAACCATGTCGAAAGAGACAGATAAATCAATAAAAGGATGCCATAGCACATTAAATTTGCTGCGATAAAACCTTGAATGGATTTGCCTTTTAATGCATTAACTAACAACGCTGAAACTATGGTAAAACCCCAAATAATCAAAGCAGAACTCATCGGCTCAGAAAGCAACCAGGCAATTGCCAGAATATGAATGTGAATAGTTATGAATATGAGACGATTTTTGGGCCGCTGTGAGTAAAACTCGTTGGTTCCAAAACTGAAATTAGCAATACACCCAGCCAGAACATCAGCTATCAACACAAAAGCTATTGCCGCTTTCCAATTAAGCAACTCTATGTCCGCAACACAATAAATAATCCAACTACCTACTAGAGCAAATATTACCGTGCAAGTGACCTCTAATGTTGATTGTCTCTCCCCAAATACCTCATAAAGAAACTCAGGTGTTTTAAAATATTTCATTGCTTCGATTCTCTCTCCAAATTAACCAACAAAACACTTGGTTTTCACGGACATTCATATAAATCTCAAACCTTGAAAAAAGTGTATTATCAAGCGGCCTATGCTATGGGTTACCATAACTGCTTATACATCATTATATTCTTCAAAGTAGTCATCAAAATGGCGATATTTCCCTAAATTGATCGAATCGAACTCATCTTTCGAACGACTTCTCTGAACACCAAGCATTATCAACGCTTTATTAATTCCACCTTTTGTTGGAGGCATTATTTGTTTACCATTTTCATAAACTGCTGCTTCCTGATCACCAACACCAGCAAAATAATCGGTATGAATGATGGCAAATTGCTTCAAGCCTAATTTCTCTGCAAGATAATGAGTACATGTGGTATCCATCATAATATCGCTAACCTTTTTATACTTAAACCCCAGCTTTTCATCCCAATAATCTGCGTGAGACGGATCCAAAGCAATGATCACGAATTCACCCTCACTAAAAACAGGCAAATCATACTTTCCAGCAGCCTCTTGATTCACTGGTGTTTTGGCTATTAATGCCGATATGCTATGGCCCATATTCCTATTGTAGTAGTTCTCTATCTATACTTAGTATGTGATTTTTCTCTTGATTGGATAAGTAGGACATGGGTAACAAATAAAATTAGTAAAGGTATAAAAACGAAAAATAAATTCCTTTCATTTATTCTGTACGCAAAGCGAATACCTTTCCCCTTTTCAATTAAAGCTATTTCGTTAACTTCTTGCTTTGAATAAACATCTTTTTCATATTTTTCAGGAACAACAGCATACGTAAAAAGGGTAAAGGTTATTGAAAGTATTAAGATTAATAAAATAGCTACCCTAGTTATTATAATTCCAATATTTCTTAATTTATCCATTTTAGTATTTTAAATATGAGCATAGCACCCTGAAATATAACAAGGATTACACTGTCTATTTTCGAACAACTTGCTATGGGGTGAGATAATAAACATTTCCTTTTCCTTTTTGTATAAGAGATCTTTCAATTGCACTATCAAATTCTCGTTTTAGCTTTTCCTGACTATCCAACTTCGTTTGAATTTTATTCAGATGTATATAGTTCGCTAAACGATATACATCAAAGCCATTAAACTCACCACTTTCCCCAAAGTCAAAGTCTATTTTCTCTTTTCCTGTATTGACTTCCATTCCAATACCATGAGGTCTTATTATATAGCCATTGGCTTCATAGTTTACCTCACGAATCATTGGCACACACCTCGCAATATAATCCATGCTGTCAGTGGGGCGAGGGCAACAAAAATCCCGCTCTAAGATATTTATAGCGCTGACCTGGGCCTGATTGAACAAATTAATTATCCGAACTAATTCAAAGTTCATTTACGAATGTTCATATAGACGTATCCACAGACCAAACTGTGTCCAGACCAAGTTTTTTGCAACAACTCATAATCTGTTTGCTATATTTTCTCTATGTATCATATGTTTCCATGAACTCTTTAAATTCTTTGAAAAATTTATCCATCGCATCATGCGGGTTTGAGCACATATGATTAATATTTTTTGCCCACCCATGAGCAGTTCTAATATTATATTTTTCATTAATAAAAACATCAAAGTCTTTCATCAAAGAATGACTGACGGGATCATTACTTGTATAAAGATAGCCTGCCAGGAAAGTCCAACAATACATAATGTGCTTTTCAGGGAGCCACATTAATGGCCGCAATTCTATTTCTTTGATAATCTCAGGCAAAGATTTAGCACTTAAATCAATAACACTAACCTTAGTTGAGTCATAACCATTCATATCAGCACCCTTAAATTATAACGCGAAACATTGTGACCGAAGATCCGCAGCCACAGACCTGAGTAATTATGTTTCGTTTTCACCGGCAAACCAACTGAGAACATATAGATTTTGCCTTCGAGCCATACCGGGTTTCAATCAATAGTAATAACCGACTCTCGAATTGATTAAGTTCAATTTTAGCAAACCGAATGGCATCTTTTAATTCAGATCTCTTAACAGTAATTCTTTCAGGATCATGTGGCTCTTCATACTCTGACGTTTGAACAATTTCAACGGTGTCCTTATCACCCTTAACCAACAACCAGGGGTGACCAATCCAAAGTTCTTTTTCCGCCTCACCTATATATTCAGAAGCATCTTGCCAATCATCAATATTTGATAGGTCTCCACAGCAACTTGGTAATATAATAATGGATTTATCAACTTTCAGTGCGTAGCCACCCAACATCGGAGATATTTCGTCATCCGTTTCGTCGAAATCGCCCAATTCTTTATTCAAAATAATATTCAAGTTCTCATCACTAATTTGAGAGAGTTCAACAAACCAACTTCCAGCCTTTACGGGTTTGATATCAAACATACCCGAATCACTTAAACTCTCTGCCCAATAGGAAGACCAACCTTTGATATCCCCATAGTCTGGGATCTTACGTTGGATCTTAGAATATGTTGCTGGCTCAAGTTCTAATACAGGTATAAGCTTCATATACTTTTAAACATAAGGTTTCGAGCAAGTCACAGTGATTGTATGCAAAATTTGGGCATCAGTAGATAAAGCACATTGAGTAGTGAATAATGTCGAGTTGAGTGGTTTATTAAACATTTCTCTCATATTTCAAATGGCCTTCTGAATCTACATATTTTAAGCTGCTTTTGTCTATTGCACCGATACTTTCAAAATTAACTTGCGCTTCTTTAAGGCTGATGTGGTTCGGACCATCACCTCCGTTCTCCCAACAACAAACAGGACAGATATCCCAAAGCCCTTCATCTCCAAAATCAATAGAGTAATACTGACAACAAGGGCATATCCCAGCTTTTTCAGGTTCTCCCAGTATATTTGCATTAATACAGCCTAGAAATGTCAGCTTATTCTGCAAAAAAGAGTTTCGAACGTTCTTTAGTTCATGAATTTGCATATCGATAATTAAAGGCTTGAACAGTTCCCTATCTGGTATATCTGGAAGCGTATTTCTAGCCATAAAGGATATAGCCTCTTGCTCTAAAATGGGTAGATGCCCTTCCTCTATACTGTTTTTAATATCTTGTTCAGAGTCATACACCCAGTATTCGCAAAGAATGTCCGAGACCTCTTTATTTGAAAGAAAGGGAATCGATGCTTGTGCTATTAATTCTTTTGCTTTATTCCTTTTGATGTCCATAGTTTGGTTACTTTAATGCCTCGAATAAAAACGGTCTCAAATCAATAAGACATACTTTGGGGTATTCGGTTGTTGTAGTTTTATATACATATAATAATCATCTAGTCGCATAAGGTGCCATTGCTGGATGGAGCACGTTTCTCCAATTAGACATGACGACATTTTCATAGGCTACATACATCTGGCTCGCTGACTCTTCAGCAGACATACCTCCTACACCGGTACATAAACTGGGGATGGCAACACTATCCATTTTATTTTCTGCAGTTCGATTGAAATTTGCAATAGCGACCAATAATCCACGCATCGCCAGATAGGCATTAATACTGTTTTTTTCTAAAATTCCCGGAATCCTCATTGTTGGTGAAAGAATTAAATGTTGAAATTTTTTATCATTCATTTTTATGATCATACTCTTTCCCACTGGAAGCTCACCAAAATAGTCATTTCTTATAACGCTTATTGCTCTAGTTTGAGCTTCGCCTTTAAAGTAATTATCTATCTGTTTATCCAAGCCACCGCTCATTTCACCAAAACTATTAGCCGGACTGACAATAGCTGAGCTACGGACGTTAAGAATATTTCCTTGAACAATTGCAACATTATCTATTCCTTCGAACTCTTTACATAAAGGTTCAACAACCTCATTACTATATCCACATATTGTGAACAAAATAACCTTACCACAACTTCCAAAGGGTTTTATTATCTGTATTTTATCCAAACTTAAAATCCAAGTATTAATAGACTAATAACACAATATAAAAAGAACGAACTCACGAGCATCTCGCGCAAAAAATGGGATAAGATTTAATCTGCTTGTTCTGTTCCTTTTTCATATGACTAGTCATCAGAATTTGTGTTGTCATGTACCCACTTACAGTCATTGAGTTTTTGATTCACTATTTTATAAGTTTGTATCAACCCAGCATCTCTTGTTTAGTTTGAACTATAAGTTTTGCAACATTCAGATCATGCTCTTTTGCAGCACATAAGCCCATATTTTGCTCTACGGATGCAGACAAAGAACGTGCTATTTTAACAATATCTTTGCCTTCTATTGCTAAACGGAAGATATGTGGGACATAACTATCGTATTCATCACCCCATTCTGCATCAGGTTCATACACACCAATTGGATCCCATTTTTCCCATAGGATTTTTGCTACTTCTTTATAGAAAGCATTTTGTCCTGAGCTTAGTTTATTCATTTAATGCTGATAATGCTGCACAACCGAACACAACGATAGTGGCTTGCCGGGCTATACTTTGGTTCATCATTACTCCTCAAAACCATTGTCTCTTGCAACTGTAATTGATTGCATTATTAGGCTTTTATCATTGATCATTTCTGAAGCAATTGTGACTGTCTCAATTGCTTCACTGTAATCTCCAAAAAGTATAAAACAGGTATCGCCTTCAGACATAGGTTCCATAGTAGCACTATAAGCGGGTAAACCTTTTAATATTCTGGCAGCTAAGACCAGACCCTGAATACCATAGCCATTGAGATAATAACCCTCAATTTCGTTTCCGTATTTCTCTTTCAACCAATCCCAATTCGAAAAGGAAATGCGGACATCACTCCATTCAGATTCACGATTATCAATCAATTCAAAAGGATAAAATTTTGATTGTTCTATTTGTGTCACAGTTATCTCTTGAGCTTGGATCTCAAATGACGTTAACAATAGAGTTAAGGAAATTAATAGGTATTTCATTTCACAACGCATACAACACCGTTAGTGCTTTTCTAAGAGACTCACGTTCTTTTTTCACTCTACAAAAGCCACACTTTAGTGTTTGCGAACTCTTCTTGCAGAGATTCAATTGATTGCGTCAGTGTTGGTAGGCTCCAATCATCATACAATCTTGCCTCTGACTCATACGCAAGCTTTTGAAGACATAAAACTTTTTCTACATCTTCAATTTCTGCTTTCTGTATCGTGACCATACAAACCCTTATTGCTGCCAATAAGTGCAGCACATTTGGAAATTCTTATAACAGGTGTTGTTAAGCAAGTTATTCACTATAGCCTTCGATATGCTGTTTACCTGAATCACCTATTTCCTCCCAACTTGCTTTAGAACCTACAAACAAATGGTGTGCAACCTTAAGATCACTTGCACCTGTTGTTAACAGACTAACTGGAACATACATATTCCGATCATCATTTTCACCAGGCACTGGAGATCCGCAAGTAAGACAAAAGCTTGTTTGCCAATCATGATTCGACTTAGACCATACTCTGATACTTTCTTTACCTCTGACCCAATTAAAGTCATCTTTACTCACGATCCCAACGGCGATTCCTGAACCACCAGTAGAACGACGACAGATAGAACAATGGCAGATATACACATCTGACATAGCTACCTTGATTTCAAATGATACGATTCCACAATTACATTCTCCTTGCACCAACATTGTCTCGTCTCCTATATAAGCTGTTACCTTGTCAAAGCCTGTAGATATTAAATTTAATCACCAGGCATCACTTCGTTATGTGGCATTTAAAAACGCCCCACCCATGCTACCGCCGATGCCGAAAAATAACATAAACAGCAACGGGCTTACGATGGCTTGAACGGCTACAAGCCACTGCTTTTTTATAAACCAGTAAATACTACTTAATAATACGCCAGCACTAAGTAGCAGTCCCAAAATTACAATGGGAATCTCCCGCAACAGCATACTCTGTACATCAATGGCTTGATTTTGAAACTGGTATAGGTCAATTTTCGTGACTACTAACAAAACAATACCAAGAGCAACGGGAGCCCAAATAATTATATTCGGCTTACTCATTCCGTGCTCCACAACTGCCTGACTTTAAAACCCTTTTCCTTTAACATTTCAACTTTATACTCTACCTGACAATAACAATCAAAGTCGAATCTGACAGATCCTGATTCTATAATTTCATTCACCGCTTGCTTTGCCTCGACAAGACTGATTTCGCATATTTTCTTTAATTCAAGAATACTCCTGACCTTATCAATAGATGGAGGGGTTCCATATAGTACAAGTGAGTCAATCAACCTTCCATAGACATCTCCGCAAGCATCATATGCCATGGCATATTCCAAACCACTCTTCCCCGAGCCTGTTATCAACAATTCCCCAGTTGCTTTTATCACTATTCTTGGCCCAGCACCTATAAGTAAGTCTCGAGAGTCACCACTTTTGAGATATTCATTATTGAGGAAGTAAACTGCGTATACATTTTTATACTCTTCGATTTCGGTGATGGTGCAGCCCTCTAGATCTTTAGAGGCAATTAATATGGCTTCATCAGGAGTCATATGGCGAATACTAACGCCGACATAAAGTGCGATCTTAAGCTACAGCAACGCATAGCTTTGCTCATATTCTTCTACCTTAAAATCCAGCAACTTCCTCGGAAGCTTACTTTGTAAATCGAACGTCTCCTGAACAGAAAAGTATAAACACAGATGTTCATAGGGGACTCTTAGATTAAAAAACACATATACCCCATCTTCATATTGAAATATCCAGTGATCTTCTTCACCTCCAGCAGTCCTTGTGCCATCGGTCTCTATATAATGGGGGTCACCAAGGGTTTTTCTTGCGCTGGAGCGATCAATCTCAACTCGCCCATGATCAAAAAAATAGACTCTTTCATGCAATTCGACCTTATTCATAGATACCTGCCCCTAAACTTACCAACGTGCTTTTTAGCTAATTCCCACAACCAATCACCTATTGATGGAGTTTGTCAGTTGACTTAATTTTAGTCATAGACCTTTCGGTTAAGTGTAAACTTTCCTGGAAAATACGCATTTTTCTCAATGACTTTATCGCTTATTTTACGCATTTGACAATCTGTTCCTATAATTTCAAATTCATGGTTTTTGAAATAAACATCAATACCCTCGATTTTCCCGTCAAAACACACTAGACCTTTAAAGTCATAATCAAAATCCAATAGATCCCTGACAGTATTTTTTCCATTTAAAATAGACTCATCAATATATCCGGATGAAGGGTGCCACGTATCTCCAAAGTTTAAATCGATTATTATTGACTCCTCATCAAATAGCGATAAAAAGTCTTTTAGATTGCTGGTTTTAATAGAGGCTTTGTTCATCAGCGTTCAATTAATTTGAGTCGCACTCTTTGGGGTCCAATTGGAAGCATCTGCAATGTATTATGGTATATCTAAACATTTAAAAGACGATGGAACAATATTACCATTAAGCTCCGTATCAAATATTAATAGCCTGGAGCCGCATTCTGAATCTTGCCATGGCTGACAATTGCTCAAAACAATGGAGCAGACATGCCCTTCACAACTCGCGGATAAAGGATTAACCGTAAAAGCCAGGCTAGCACCAACAATAGAGGATAAAACATCGCCCACATTTTGATTGTCTGCACCCTCACAGTTGTCGTTTTCTTGTGTTATTTCTTGCCCTGAATAAAGTAATACTTTTGAGACCAGCTCAGAAGCATCATTGCTGTAGTCGACCTTGGAATGGATAAGCAGATAATGGCCCAAAGCCCCCAAAATTAGCCCAACCATAAAAACGGCTCCCCCTGCTAAATATCTAGTCATGGTTTGAGATAGCCGTAAGCACTATTATTTATAAAGTATTGAACAATCAAAATGTCAGTATTTCACAGTTTACCAATAGCTTTTTTAAGATTTAACCCAATAGAATTAAACCTGAAACCAATCGAATTGACCCTAAAATGATTTGATGAATTATCCAAAATTACGATTAATTCCTGGTTTTTTAACCCTCTGTAAATAAAGGAGGAGAATCCTTGCCACCCACCAGCATGCTCTACAGTATGATCTCCGTTCAGGACCCAGCCAAAACCATACCCTGTTTTGCTCCCGTTAGACAAAGTACCTGAAGCATATGCATCTTCATACTTCTTTGTCGGAATCAACACTCCCTCATTCAACGCTGCATCCCAGAGAGCCAGATCACGGGCGCTTGAATAAATTCCTCCATCACCCACCACCCCGTCGAAATAATTAAGGTCTTTTTTCAGTTTCTTTCCACCCAATAACCAATATTTATGAGCATATCCATAAACTCGGTTATTCGGCTCACTGTTTGATAACAAATTGAATACTTGAGTATTGTCCATACCAAGTGGCATAAATATGTTCTCAGTCATAAATTTACTGAACTCTTGACCAGATGCTTTCTCAATAATGTCTGTGAGTAATACATAGCCAGTATTACTGTATTCAAATTTTTCTCCAGGAGGAAAATTAGCTTTTGGACGTTTATCACTATAAAGCTCAAGCATCTCAGCGACGGTAAAAACACTCTCATCATCCCTGTGCTTCATAACTAATTTCATATAATCAGGTATTCCAGAGGTGTGATGCAACAAATGCTTGATTGTTACTCCTGTATAAAACCCTAATTCAGGGATATATCGTGCTATGTCTTCATTGTAATCTATGACAGATCTACTTTTTAGTAACACAACTCCCATTGCAGTGAATTGTTTTGACACTGATGCCAGATTGAATGATGAATCCTCACTGAGAATTTTTTCACCATTTACACCATTAGCTCCATACGACTTTTCAAAAATCACCTTGCCATTCTTTGAAAGCAATACGACACCATTGAATTTGCCTTTTTTATGAACTGAAAGAGCTAACAAG
>JBOEHE010000016.1:0-99949 GCA_050633785.1 Arenicella sp. | reverse complement strand
TTAGAAATAATGTGCTTAGAGCGACTAAGCATCATAATTTCTGCCTCGTCTGAACAAATTTTAGTCATACTCTCGGTCAAAAATTTAGTGTGAACAGGCCCTAACAAATACAGCCCTTCCAAGTAAGCAACCGGACTGGTCAGACAGCCATCAACGATGTTTCTTGAGGATAATTCAACCATGCCAATTTGAGAAAAAGTATCATCTTGAATGAAGTAACAATACCAGTCAGAACTTTTCTGTATCTGTTTCATCTCCTGTGTATGGAATTCATCACTGAGGGTGTGATAAAGGTTTTGGCGCATTTTCAACCACCTTGGAAACTCTGTGTGCTGAATGGAAACTAATTTTATCGTTTTTCTTGCCACCATTGGATGACGATATATGGTATTTTTCAAGAATGCAAAATCTGTCCGAAAAAATTAATGCGAGCCTTTACTTAAGGCGTATACAAGAATCCAAAGCCTTGTCTCTGGATGAGTCAATCAGCCTTGAGTATTTGCAAGAGGTGGTTGAACAAGTGCGCCAGTATCCCAGGGAAGATTTGCCTGACACCGAGGCTGTAGCGGCTTATTTGCTGGATGTCAAACAACGCTTTGCCTTGCAATGGAGCTGTGCTGCATTATCCGGATCAGTACCATTTCAGGACTTGGGACGATTGCAAAGTGAGTTTGCTGGTGAAACGATCAATCTGGCACTGCGAGCAGCCTGGCGATCAAAAGACCTGAAAACAGTGGCTAAAGTTCTGCCTCCTTTGCAAGAGGAAATTCCTGGGTTATTTGTTTTAGGTTTAGGCAAACTGGGTGGATATGACTTAAATTTCTCCAGTGATGTTGATCTGATTGCCTATTTCGACCCAGAAACTTTACCAGTGCCTAATACTGTGGGGCAGGGTTATGTATGCAATAAAGTGTTACAACTGATGACACGATTGTTACAGCCGAATAATTCAGTCGATTTTGTCTGGCGAGTGGACTGGCGTTTGCGCCCCGATGCCTCTTCCAGTCAACTGTGCATGCCTGCTGAAGTGGCTAGAGACTACTATTTTTTTAAGGCATTGCCGTGGCATCGCCTGGCTTTGATGAAAGCCAGAGTAGTCGCTGGAGACTTTTCGATTGGCGATGAATTTATGCGTCAGTTGCGGCCCTTTATCTGGAGGCAGAACCTGGACTTTCGAGCTTTGGATGAATTGGCTCATATCAAACAACGCATTAATCTTGAGCATCCGGGCTTGCGTTTACAGCGTACCTGGCGCGACCCAATCACCGACGAATGTGCTGGGTTTAATGTCAAATTGGGCAGTGGTGGGATTCGTGAGATAGAATTTCTCGTCAATGCACTACAATTGCTCTGGGGTGGCAAGCAATACAGTTTGCGTTGTACTAATACCTTGACGGCGTTGCAGGGTTTGGTGGAAACCGGACATTTTGATGCCAGTCTGGCAGAACAGTTAGCTTCAAGTTATCGGTATTTGCGTAAGTTGGAAAATGCGCTGCAAATGCTGGCGAATGCACAAACGCACTTGTTGCCAACAGACGCTTTGCAGCAACAGAATGTACTTGCTTTAACGGACTGTGAGGATTGGCAACAACTCAGTGAACAGGTGCTGGTGCACCGCCAGTTTGTCAACGAAGAGTTTAGCCGCTTTTTTCGTGATGATAATGAAGAGCCGGATGCCGCTGTTGATATTGAATTGCCAAAAGAATGGGTCAAACAGTTGAATGCGCGAGGTGAGTCGATTTTGCGTAATTGGCGGACAGGTTTTGTGGATTATGGTGTGCCAAATACCTTGAGTCAGCGCTTGCATAAATTATCCTGCAACTTGTTGGAGATGGTTTATCAGTCAGGGGTTCAACCAGAGCAGGCCTTGGTTCGAGTTGATGACTTTTTCCGCAGTATGCCGCAGACTGCTCAATATTTCCGCTTGCTGCAAAACTCTCCAGAGTTGCTCAATAGTATTGTACCGCCGCTATTGCATTCACCGCATATGACGACGTTACTCAGACAATCGCCGCATATCATTGATTGCTTTATTGATCCGCAATACGGCTCCGTAAATGCGACTCTGGATACGAATACACAGTTTATCTTTCTGGCTGATGATTATGGTACTCGTCTGGAACGTATTCGCCGCTTTGTCAACGAAAGTCTGTACCAATATTATCTGTGTTTTATGCAGGGACAGCTGTCCGTTGTTGAGTTTCAACGGCGTTTGACTGAACTTGCTGAACATACATTGAACTGTTGCTTGCGTATTGTGCAGGAACGCCTTGAGATGAATGAATTGCCAATAACGGTGCTGGGCTTGGGCAAGGTTGCCATGAATCGTATGTCGCCGTTATCTGATCTGGATCTGGTATTCATCTTTGAAAACAACTACTCCATGGATATGGCGGTCAAATTTGTGCAACGTTTGCAGACAACTTTGACGGCGCAGCTCTCTGAAGGCATTGCATATGAATTGGATACGCGTTTGCGACCATCGGGAAAATCAGGCCCGGCCACTGTGTTCGTCGACAGTTTCCAGAAACACCATAAAGAGCGCGCTCACAACTGGGAGCATATTGCCTTAGTGCCAAGCCGTATTGTTGCTGGAGATAATGAGATTGGTGCGCAGGTTATGTCGATTAAAACTGACTTGCTGACCCATGCCCGTAACCACGAACAATGGCAGAATGACGCCCAGAAGATGTGGCAGAGAATAGAAGAAAATCGCATCAAACAGGTGGAACCGGGTGTGTTTGAATCAAAGCTTCGCTCGGGAGGCTTGATGCAGGCAGAATATCTGGCCGCTTGTTATGTTGTTTGTGCGATGCCGCAGGTAAAACCGGCGGACACCAGTGATTTTGTTTCCCTGGTGCTCCAGGCGACACAACATCTGGGCATAGACCTTGATCTGAATGGCATTATCTATTTCTGGTCAACCCTGCAGATATGGGAACGTTTACTTGGATTGACCGGGGAACCATATGAACACATGCCTGCAGAATATCTGGGGAGAATGTTGCAACAACTGGATTGTGTTGACATTGAAGAACTGACTGAAAAAGCGCAAGCCTACGAGAAGCTTGTTGCAGATGCCATGCAAGACTATTTTTCACAACAACTGATGAACCCAAGTCAGTTAGACGATTGGCAGGAAACGGCTGTGGACTGGCAAGCAATTGAAGCTTCGCACAAATGAAAACTGATTCGTAATAATGCCTCTTATTATTTTGACAGCTCTGCTATTCGTAGTTGGTTTCGCACCGCAATTATGGGTGCGTTATATCATGCGAAAGTACGCCAAAGAGTTGCCTGACCTTCCGGGTACGGGCGGTGAACTGGCCGAACACTTAATCGAACGTTTGAATCTAGAACAAACCCGTTTGGAGCAAACCGACGAAGGTGGCGACCATTATGACCCTGCAGAAAATAGCGTACGTTTGAGTCCCAGCAACTATGAAGGCAAATCTTTAACCGCTGTTGCAGTGGCTGCCCATGAAGTAGGGCATGCTATTCAGTTTGTGCGTCAAGAACCTGTTTCTCAGTTACGCGGCAAATACATTCCTTTGTCAATAGCATTGCGCAAAGCTGGTGTCTTTATGTTGTTGGCATTGCCGGTTGTGACTGTTTTATTGCGATCTCCCTCAGCGGTTGCCATGTTCATTGGGCTCAGTTTGTTGCTGCAATTGGGTGGTGCTATGGCCTATCTGGTTATCTTGCCTGAAGAGTGGGATGCCAGTTTCAACAAGGCTTTACCTATTCTCATCGAAGGTGAATACCTGCAGGAAGATCAGGTGGAACCAGTCAGGCAAGTGCTCAAAGCAGCCGCTTTAACTTACTTTGCAGCCGCTCTGGCCGATGTATTGAATATTGGGCGGTGGTTTTTGATTCTCAGGCGTTAGTGCCTGGATTTTTGTGTGACTTTGGTTTTGCCAATGAGTTGATGGCCAGGTGTTTTGAAGTTGTCTTGAGTCTAAAGATTGGGCTTTTACCTTTGACTAAAGTCTAAAGCTGTATATAATGCTGATCAGCTTGAATGTACGTTTATTATTTATGTCCACCAATTTAATACTTTGAGTGAGTGGTGATTAATCAGTTTTTCATAAGTACAGCAACATTTTCAGCCCCCGGCCTTTGTATGATGTGCGATAGTGCGCAGCGAAGGCTTCCAAATGGCTTATTTGGTTATTGCTTAAGCAAGTGATTGATTAAAAAGCTTTTATTACTAATGAAATACTAGGATATATATATGTCTACTACTACTGGAACCGTTAAATGGTTCGACGAAACTAAAGGCTTTGGCTTTATTGAACAAGAATCTGGTCCTGACGTTTTCGCACATTTCAGTGCAATCTCTACTTCAGGTTACAAGACTCTTGCTGAAGGGCAAAAAGTTGAATTCACTGTTACACAAGGCCAAAAAGGCCCTCAAGCAGAGAACATTGTAGTTATCTAATTACTTAAATTAGAGGGTCTGCACGTTGCAGATCAGCTTCATTATCGGGCCAGTCCCGTTAAATTGAAGTCAAAAGGGCGGGGCCATGGGTCTTGCCCTTTTTTGTTGTTTAGTCGTAATTAAACGAAAGAATCAGGCATTAAAGTTACTCTTTTCTGCCTTAAGAATTAGTCATATTATCGGTGCTGTCACAGTGCCAGAAGGAAAACTATGAGCTCAACTGCTTTTTCATCGTTGAATCTTTATCCTGAAATACTTAAAAATCTGGACTCTCTAGGCTATAAAGAGATGACGCCGATACAGGCGCAGAGTCTGCCCGATATTATTCTGGGCAAAGATGTGATAGCACAGGCTAAAACAGGTTCAGGAAAAACGGCGGCATTCGGTTTGGGCTTATTGCAGAAATTGAATGTTAAACATTTCCGGGTGCAGTCGCTGGTGCTTTGCCCGACGCGCGAGTTGGCTGACCAGGTGGCTAAAGAACTGCGCCGTCTGGCCAGAGCTATCGATAATGTTAAAGTATTAACGCTTTATGGTGGCACTCCTTTCGGCCCGCAAATTGGCTCTTTGGAACATGGCGCACACATTGTGGTTGGCACTCCAGGCCGAGTTGAAGAGCATTTACGCAAAGGAAGCTTAAAACTGGATGACTTAAATACACTGGTTTTGGATGAGGCGGACCGGATGTTGGATATGGGTTTTCAACAAGCCCTGGATGACATCATTGAGCATACTCCTGATGAACGTCAGACTTTATTGTTCAGCGCTACCTACCCAGAACAAATTCAATCCATAGCCGAGCGAGTCATGACGGAGCCAGTATTGGTGCAAGTAGCAGCCACACATGATAATGTCAGCATTCAGCAGTATTTCTATCAAGTGGGTGATGACATCGACAGAATTACTGCCCTGCGTTTGCTGTTATTGCAATTTCGAGCGGATTCTACGCTGGTGTTCTGCAACACCAAACGAGAAACTGAAGAGATCGCTGATGAGTTGTACAACAAAGGATTCAGCGTTGAAGCCCTGCATGGTGATCTGGATCAGAAAGACCGTAATCAGACTTTGGTACGCTTTGCTAACAAAAGTACTTCGGTGTTGATAGCAACCGACGTTGCTGCACGGGGTCTGGACATTGATGCTTTGGATGTGATCATCAATTATCAGATTGCCCATGACCTGGAAGTGCATGTGCATCGCATCGGAAGGACAGGGCGTGCTGGCAATAAGGGAATTGCTTGCACATTGTTCAATAAAAAAGAGCAGTATAAGGTGTCATTGCTGGAAGATTTTATGGGGCAGAAAGTCGAGACCGAAACATTACCTGCCTTGAGTTCTTTGCAACAACCTACCTATAAACCGCCTATGGTCACCCTGCAAATCGATGGTGGCAAAAAACAGAAATTACGCGCAGGAGATATCCTGGGGGCTTTGACTGGCGACAATGGTATTGAAGGCAAACAAGTCGGTAAAATCCATTTATACGACAATCGAGCCTATGTAGCCGTCAGTCGCAGTGCGACACAGACTGCATTGAAAAAAATTGGTACAGGCAAGATGAAAGGGCGTTCATTTCGAGTCAGGCAGATATAGTGTCAACAACTTCAGACTAGAGAAATGCGAATTCGTATTTATGGCTGAGATTAAATTGGTATGGTAATAAATCAAAATATTGGATGTTTGTAAGGTTCCAATGTGGGGGTAGTATTGAGCAACTAATACCACTATCGCCTCTTCAAAATAAGGAGAAATTACGATGCCAGATTCGCAGATTAAAAAATCAGTATGCCCGTTGGATTGCCCTGACACTTGTTCTTTAGATGTTACTATCGAGAATAATGAGATTAAAACCATCAGGGGATCGAAAGCTAACCCATATACTGAGGGTGTGATTTGCAGTAAGGTGGTTAAATACTACCCCGATTTTATTCACGGAGAGCAAAGGCTGCGCACTCCTTTGAGGCGGCTTGGTAAACGTGGCGAGAATAATTATGAGCCGATCAGCTGGGATGAGGCTATATCGACTATCACTGAAAAAACGCTTGATGCCATCAAACAATATGGTCCAGAAACGGTTTTGCCATTCAACTATGCTGGGCCGCATGGTCAGCTTGGTGCTGGTTCAATGGACAGGAGATTCTTTTATAAACTCGGTGCGACCCAGTTGGATCGAGGGCCACTGTGTGGCGGCGTTAGAGGCTCTGCTTATAGCAGTTTGTTTGGCTCCGTTCCCGGCATGCCGCCAGAACAGGCGGCGAACTCGGATCTGATTGTTATCTGGGGCAATAATGTCACTGTGTCAAATTTGCATTTTGCCAGAGTGATCAAGAAAGCCCGGGAAAATGGAGCCACGGTCGTGGTGATTGACCCAAAACGCACCCGAATAGCAGAACAGGCGCATTGCTATGTCCAGATAGCTCCTGGGACGGATGTTGTTCTGGCATTGGCACTGGCTGCCGAATTCAAGCGAAGAGATAAGCTGGATTCCGATTTTTTAAACCAATGGGTGAATGGAACTGAAGAGTTTCTGGGACAGGCACAACAGTACACTCTGCACGATGCTGCTCGAATATGTAGTGTGCCGTTGGAACAGCTCGAACAGTTGCTTGGTTTGTATATAGGCGCTGAAACCTTAGCCACTTCGGTGGGAAATGGCATTGAACGAGGCAAAAGCGGTGGTTCAGGCTTGCGAGCGATTATGTCTCTGAATGCCTTGCTGGGTCAGTTCGGCCGAAAAGGGGCTGGTGTGTTTGCCAAGCCAGGGCTAGCTTTTCCTTACACCGCTGATAAATTACAACGTCCAGATTTAATTCCAGAAGGTACGAGAACCTTGAATATTGTTGATCTGGGCAGGCATTTGCTTAACGATGATATTGACCCACCGTTGCGTTCGGTTTTTATCTTTAATCACAATCCAGTTGCAACACATCCTGATCAGAATCGAATGATCAGAGCTCTTAGCAGGCCGGAACTGTTTACTGTTGGCATCGATATCGTGATGACCGACAGCATGAAATACTGCGATATTATTCTGCCGGCCAGTTCTCACTTTGAATATAACGATATCTATGGAGCCTATGGCCATAGCTATTTGCAACGTGCGGAGCCTATCATTCCTCCTGTTGGAGAGTCGTTGCCCAATACTGAAATTTTTCGTCGTCTGGCCAGCAGTTTTGGTTATGATGACCCTTGTTTTCAAGAAGACGACCAGACTCTTCTTGAAGCGGCAGTTGATGCCAGTGACGAGCGAATTCCTGTTTCCAACATCAATGATTTGCCTTTAGACAGTGCCTTTCTAATGAAGGCTAATCGTTTTGAGGAGGTTTTGATGTGTAAAACGGTTTTTCCAGACACACCGTCAGGAAAAATAGAACTTTTTTCACAGCAGTTGGAAGACGACTTTGGTTTTGGTTTGCCACGGTTTGAACCAGTGCACAAAGACCGACCTTTCACCATTATCAGCCCTTCATCCAGCAAACGAACCAACGCTACTTTTGGCAGCCATGAAGCCAGTGGTGGTGTAGAAATGGTTGAGATTAATCCAGAAGATGCAAGCTCCTTGAACATTAGTGAAGGCGACCTGTTGTCGGTATCAAATAGTTTGGGAGAGGTGATATTAAAGGCCAAAATTACCGATGCAGTCAGGCCTGGAGTGCTGTACTCCCCTAAAGGCACTTGGGTGAAAACCAGTGACACCGGACAAACTGTAAACGCATTAATAGACGCTGAGATCAAAACCGATATTATGGAAGGTGCCTGTTATAACGAAACCTTTGTTGATGTTAAACATCATAGCCCGCAGTAATCCATATGATGGATTACTGCGGGCTATGATAAATCACCTTTAACCAATCTATCAACAGTATTGCTATGAAGTTACTCTATCAAACTCACTCACCATTTGCCCGTAAGGTGCTGGTGTTTGCTCATGAACTTGGGCTTGCATCGCAGCTAGACGTTATCCATCACGAAACCAGCCCAACACAGCGAAACGAAGAAATCTTCGCCTTGAACCCGTTGGGAAAAGTACCTGTTTTAATAACCGATCAAGGTAATGCTATTTTCGAATCGAGTGTTATCTGTGATTATCTGGATACTCTGCATTCAGAGGAAAAAATGATTCCTGAGACTCTTTCAGATCGAATTGAAGCGCTGCAAATACAGGCAATTGCGGATGGCATGTCTGAAGCCGGGATTCTAGTCAGGTGGGAATCGACTCGTCGTCCAGAAGAGTTGAGATATTCTCCTTTTCTAAATGGCCAACTTGAAAAGGTGATATCCGCTTATGATTTCATAGAAAATAACATCGATTTGCAGGGTGAAATGACTATTGGCCATATAGCTTTAGCCACGTCTCTAAGTTGGTTGGAGTTCCGGCAAGTGGCCCCTTTCCGTCAAGGGCGACCAAAAATAAGCCGTTGGTATGGTGCTTTTAGTGATAGAGAGTCGATGGTGGCTACAACCTTATCTGGCGATACTCAGGATTAAAGTGCGTTATATATTTTCTGTACTGTAAATGTGCGAACATTGGCATATCCAATCGCCTTACGCTCTAATGAAAAAGAACAGTTTTTTCATTATGAGCTTTAAACAAAGCAGAGTGATTCCTGTCCCTGTATTATATAAGTTCCGAACTGGAAGCGGGTAAATTGCGATCAGTTGTTAATAAGTTTGGGTATGCTAAGAAAATGAGTAAAAATGAATTTAGAGCTGCTTAACAAAGAAATGAAAAGCCTTTTGGATGATTTGTCTTCAGGGTTAGGAGATTTTGGATTGTTTTTCCATGCTTCTAAGTTGCACAAAAAAGGAGCTATTGAAGATGAGTTAGAGCAAATTTTTGGGGAGGAACTTCGTAGACGTAGAGCAAACGAAATAGAATATATCTATTCAGACCCGCAAAAATCTCCCGAACTATTACATAAGGCTATTAAAAAATGGATTGAAATATCGGGTGTGGAAGATAGTTGGAATCGCAAGGTAATCTCTGCTTATAATAATATCGTTAAGCATGAAAGTAATTCAATTTACTATACCAAAGTGAGGGGCTGCAGCTATAAAAAGAAAGGATTAAATGATCCTGTTAATTTTCGTTTATATTATGATTATTTTATTGTTAAAAGAGCAGATGATACTTATATTTTTGAGGTTGGTGGTGATGATTAATAACCTAAATCACTCAGAACAGTTTTCTGGAGTTTCGCGAATTCAAGTTATCTATATTCCAGGTGGATATCCGGCCTACCCAGTATAAAAATGGCGTATTACGAAGATCTATCCAGATATAGCTATAGTCCTGAAGATTATGAAATGCTTAATATTGGCTTTCTTGATTGTAAACATAGTTTTAAAAGGGCGCCTGTGCCGATAGAAATTATATGTAGGATAATAAAACTTATTGAATCGCCTTACATACAACATAGAGGGTTTCATACCTGTGAAATATGTGAACCGTCTAATGAAGTGGCATCGAACCAAGATTACCTTAGCGCTTGGCAACGTTCACGATCAGGTAGTTCGATTATTAAAGTACATGGATTGACAGGATTGGATTACGCATCACCGTCTTTAATAGTTCACTATATTACGGAGCATCAATATTGTCCTCCAATTGAGTTTTTAGAGTCTGTAGTTGGGAAGGATATGAATACTTATATTGAAGAAATTAACAGTAAATTTATACGTGTTGATAACCCATTCAACGTAGCTTGGCTACATATATAATGAGTAAATTAACAAAACGGTTTTGTTAAGATGTTTGGAGAGTCAATAGTGATTTATCGTAAAGACTGTTTCAAAGACGTTATTATTTTATAGAATATGAACGAGATAGAAGCAAAAGGAATTTTTGAAAAACAGTTCCTGGAAAATTTAGATGGTTTCTCTTTAGTGGCAGAATCTACTCAAGAGTTCACGGGTTGTTTTGTTTTTTTCTACCAAAATAACGAATATATACAGTCTTGTGGTTTGGCGGATATGAGTATTGGCAATGGCCCTGTAATTGTTTGTAAACGAACTGGCAATATTTTTGAAGCCGGGACTGCTTATTCCAGTGAACATTACGTGGCGGCTTTTGAAGCCTGTGGTGATCCGTTCGGAGAGTTGACGCCAAAGATTTCTGTCTATGGTTTGGAAAAAGGTGCGAATAAAGTAGCGGCTACAAAATTGATTAAGGCGGAGTCATGCTTAGGTTTGAGAGATTCAAAGTTGATTATTGATAATGCTCTTGAAAACGAAGCCTCACAATTCTCTACAGAAAGCGTTGAAAATTCTCAAAAGACAGTTGTTCAATTACAAGAATATGGCTTTAAGTGCAAACAGTTATGGAGTAAGCAGTGCTAGCTCAGTTCTGAGTTAATTAAGGCAGTAATAATTCCGCTGTTATCCCATGAAAAACAGTGGCTGCATCAATCAAAGACTGAGCTGTCAGTGGAGGCACGCCATAGACTTCGGTGGTGACGTCGTAATCATTGTTGATTTTTTTCAACAACAGATCAAAGTCACCATCGCCGGATAATAAGACAACTGTATCCACTTCTGAAGCCGTTTCCATGATGTCGATAGTGATGCCTACATCCCAGTCGCCTTTGGCGGAACCATCGCTGCGTTGAATATAAGGCTTTAGTTTTATAGTAAAGCCGATGTGTTGTAAGGCAGTTTGAAACTTACGTTGCTGGTCATCATTACGCTCAATGGCATAGGCATTGGCGGTGACGATGTCACCATTCGCCAATAGGCGTTTCCAGAGTGCTCGGTAATCAAATTGGCGGCCATAGGCCTGACGTGTCGTATAATAAATATTCTGCACATCGACAAAGACCGCAATTTTCTTCATGTTGGCAATTATTAGTGCTTAGCTGGCAGGCGTAGCTTCGGCCCATAAGTCATGTTCATCAGCATGAGTGATCTTGACTGAGACGATATCGCCAGCTTGGTAGCGTGTTTCACCATTGAGATAAACCAGACCATCGATTTCAGGTGCATCTGCTTTGCTGCGCCCTATAGCGCCTTCATCATCGACCTCATCGATCAGAATGTCCAACTGCTGACCAATTTTGCGTTGCAGTCTGGCGGTGCTGATTTCAGCCTGCACAGCCATGAACTTTTCCAGCCGTTCAGCTTTAATTTCATCCGGCACTGGATCGGCCAGTTCATTGGCTGGCGCTCCTTCGACAGGAGAGTATTCAAAAGCGCCAACGCGGTCCAGCTGTGCTTCACGAATAAAGTCTAACAGTTGTTCAAAATCATCGTCGGTTTCTCCAGGAAAACCAACAATAAAGGTGCTGCGAATAGTCAAATCAGGACATATTTCACGCCATTTATGAATTCTGGCAAGTGTGTTGTCGATAGAACCAGGGCGTTTCATTGCCTTAAGAATCTTGGGGCTACCATGCTGAAAGGGAATGTCAAGATAAGGCAGAATTTTCCCTGCGGCCATCAGTGGAATTACATCATCAACATGGGGATAAGGGTAGACATAATGCAGGCGTACCCAGACACCCATATCACCCAGGGCTTCACACATATCCAGCATTTTTGTTTTGACCGGGCGGCCGTTGTGGAATTCGGTTTTATAGCGAGTATCAACACCATAGGCGCTGGTGTCCTGAGAAATGACTAACAGTTCTTTCACACCAGAGCGAACCAGACCTTCTGCTTCAGCGAGAACATCATTGACTGGGCGGCTGACCAGGTCACCGCGCATCGAAGGGATGATACAGAAACTGCAACGGTGGTTGCAGCCTTCGGAAATTTTCAGATAAGCAAAGTGACGCGGTGTCAGTTTGATGCCTTGCGGGGGCATTAAATCGACATAAGGATTGTGGTCACGTTGAGGTGGTAAATGTTCGTGAACCGCACCGACAACTTGTTCATAGGCATGTGGCCCGGAAACATCCAGCACGCTGGGGTGAACATCAGTGATATCACTTTGAGTTGCTCCCATGCAACCAGTGACGATGACTTTGCCATTTTCATTGAGTGCTTCACCAATGGTATCCAGTGATTCCTGTTTTGCGGCATCGATAAAACCACAGGTATTCACTACCACCATATCAGCGTCTTGATAGGTAGGGACAATCTCATACCCATCACGGCGCAACTCCGTCAAAATGCGTTCTGAATCAACCAGAGCTTTTGGGCATCCAAGACTAATAAAACCAACTTTTTGTGACATAAGGGCAAACCTGTTACGGCTTAAATAAGAATAGGAACGCGATTATACCGGTTGCACAGTGGATATAACAAAAAAAGCGTTTTTATCTTGATTTTGGCTCTGAAAAGAAGTCCATATTCGTTCTTAACTGCAAAAAAACAAGGCTGTTTTTCAAGTATAAATAGAGGGTTGAAAAGGAAAAATACAGTTATGGTTACTTATTGAAAACTAAAGCGTTTTAAGTTGATTTTCCTGGTCGGAACGACACCTGATTTTTTCAGTAAAAGTAGGTAAATACTTGAATATTCAAGTTTTAAATTCTGTTGTGAATAAAAACTCGGGCGTATATTAAAAAGACATTTGAGTAATATGGAGTCACTGAGTGATAGAGAATCATGGCGGTAATTGTTTTAAAAAATCTGGATGGTGTGCGTGATTTGAAAGCCAGAGTCGGGGTGTTTGATCGACCCAGTGCTTTTCGCGTAAATTTTGAATTTTCAACAGGGCTGAATGAGAAAACGCAGCATCATTATCAGAAATGGATTGCTTTTGGCCTGGCCGATTGTGGATGTGGCCTGGCATCGTTAATATTATTTATAACGCCGATAATGAGTTACATTCTTGGCTATTTGCAACTATCCCCTCATTGGGAAAACTTGTGGTCCACAGGGGTGATAGCTGTTTTTTTAGCATTGACCGGCAAACTGACCAGTTTGATTCTCAGCCACCGTATGACTCATAACATGCTTGACTCTGTTATAGCAGCAGGGCAGCAATAAAACCTGGGAGAAGAATTATGTCTGCATGTACTGATGTCAAAGATTGGGTAACAGAGAATGTTACTATTCCAGTAGAGCGTTGGGTGGAACGTGCTGAAGAAAAATGTGAACAGGCACGTCGTTGGGTTGAACGAGAAGTCAGGGAGCCGATTGAAAGACGCCGTGAGCGTCAGGAAAAGAAATGCAAAAAGCGTAAATGCAAATGGTATTGTGCTTGCTGTAATAAGTGGTTTTGTTGGTTAGAAACCATCATTGAGACCTTTATTGAATGGGTGGTCAAAGTGGTTGGCGAATGGTTGGTTGAAACCGTGTGCAAGATTGTTGTTCGTCTGGTTAAAATTATTGTCAGGGTGGTCGTCGCGGTTGCGAAATTTGTTGTGGTCGGTGTTGTCTGCATCTTTACTGACTGGAGAGGTTTGCTGGATCTGTTGATCGATACCTGGTTTGAGATCGTTGATATTTTTAAAGATGTTCTGGATCTGGTGAATTTGATTCTCGAACAACTGGTTGATTTGATTGATCTGACCATTGCTTCTCTGGAGCAACTTGCTGGACAGCTTGGCTGGCTTGGATTTATTCTGGGTTTGTTGATTGGTATATTGTCCGGAATCCGTCGGATTATCGATGGAATCCGTCAAATCTTTGAGGGTTTGGCTAATGCCATAATTAATTTCTTAAAACTGGATTTTTGTGGCTTTCTGGAAGATTTGGTTTATGGTCTCAGCGGTCTGGGTGGCGTTATCACCGGGGCATTTGGTGTTGCCACAGTGGGATCCAGTGGGGCTGCGCAATGGGTGCGATACCGTGAAAAACGCGATGCGATTGCATCAGTGCTGGATGAGAATTTCAATGACAATGTTGCTGAGAATATAAAAGATGGGATTAATCTTGAAACATCCAGTCTGGGTTTGCCATGGAAAATCAGACCTATTCGAACTCAGGTGCGATCTGTGGGAGAGAGGCTAACTCTGAAAATGTTGCACGAAAGTGATCAACTGAATTTATACGGTGCTTTAGGCTATGGTCCAACCTGTAAGCGTAAATTCTTTAATCATGGTCGCTTGGATGTGGTGTATGAAGGTACGAATCGCAAGGTGGATTATTCGCATATCCGTCGCTATCTGGCCGGTGAGACTGTGCCAAATTTTGTTTGTATCTCTGTCAGGCGTGATGTCTTTTTGAGACAGATGGAAGCCACTCAGACCAAGGCTCTGCAATTGGGTTTGAAGTTCCATTGGGATGAATTTGAATTGCTGACAGTGAATCATATCGATCGCTTTATTCTGCCTGACCTGAGGGATGACACCGCTAAGGATATGGTTGAGTTTGCAACAGGCAATAATGCCGATAACCCACCAACAGCGTATTGCACTTTGCCGATTATCTGTGTGTTTGGCTACGCTGGAGGAAACTTTGGTTATGCCGAAGCAGACTGGATCAGCGCGGGTAATGACCAACGTATAGCCATAGGGGCTACTTATCGGGATTTTAGGCCAGATCTGGTATTTCAGACAGTCCCAGTGCATGAAGCGGGTCATTGTTTTGACTTGAAACATGATGGACATGATGGGGCGCATAATATTATGTATACCGCTGCTGACTCAGCTGGTTTAGATGCTGTGACTTTAGCGACTGTTGCTGAGTATCTGGCTTTGGGAGGAGAGCCTCGTTTCACGACCGGAGATGTCAGTGTTGCGTGGAACTGGATTGTCAATAAAGCGAGATCGTGTTTGCCATTGGAAGGTCCGATTGTTGATTGAGTTTGTCTGCCTGAGTGGGGCGTATAGTGGCAGTATGAAAAGCGACGGTATTTTCGTCGCTTTTTTATGTTTGGCCAAATAAACTCTGTTCACTCCCCTTAACTGGCAGGCCATTCAGCAATAAAGCTTTCGTCTATTATCAGTCTGCCTTATACTTTCAGATATTACTGAAATTTCAGAAATTATAACTTGGCGTTGTTCGATAATATCCAAGGGCACCCAGTGGCTTTCCCTAGAAAAACTAGCCTGGATCGGTGCTTTGAACACCTAAGTCACATTGTCCGATAGACCCGGTTTATTAAAGCTTGCTGTGAGGCTACCACTATGAATGTTTCTTCTAAAGTACAGTCCTTTATCCTTCATTTCGGTGAAATGGGTAGTCGATGGGGTATTAATCGTACTGTTGGTCAGATGTATGCTCTGATCATGATGACAGAAAAACCGCTTAATGCGGATGATATCAGTGAGGCTTTGAGCATTTCGCGATCTAATGTCAGTATGGGTTTGAAAGAACTACAATCCTGGCGGTTAATTAAACCTCATCATATAGCAGGAGATAGAAAAGAATACTATGAAGCTCCAGATGATTGCTGGGAGATAGCCCGGACCTTGATTGAGGAGCGGCGCAAAAGGGAGATTGAGCCCACATTAAGTTTGTTGCGTGATGAGCTGATGAATGAACCGATAACGGATGAAGGCCAGTACGCACATGCCAGAATGCAGGAATTGCACGATATGATCGAAATGATGACTCATTGGTCTTTGGAACTACAACGCTTGAATTCAGACAGCTTAGCTAAGCTGATGAAATTAGGTTCAGGGGTCAGTAAGGTGCTGGACTTTAAGGATAAAATCACTGGAAAAACCAGTGCTGATAAAGACTCAGACTAGCGGTTATTTCTGTTCCAAAGAAGCTTCAATTTGCTTAAAAACTGGCAAAAACCCGTTCAGATTAATACCGATTGAGTTTGCGCTGCTGATAATCTCTTCAGGGCTGCAGTTGCCTTCTATGATTTGAATGGCACCCCAGAGAAAGCTTGAGCGTGTACCGGAACGGCAGTGAGCCAGAGTTGAGCCTTGTTTATTTTGCTGTTGCAATAAGGCTGTTTGCATATTCGGGATTAGATCATTTGGCAATGGTTGACCATTCGCCATAGGTAGATGCAGGTAGTCAATGCCTAAGTCTGTCGCCAGCTTTTGGGCAGTTTCGGCTGTCATTTGACCTTCCTGTTCACCATCTGGGCGATTGTTAATGATTAAACTGATTCCTGATTCTTTCGCGAGTTGAAAGTGTTCCGGTTCTAATTGGCCAGCAACGTAAAAATTATCGGAAAGTGCTTTCATGGTAAATCCTGTTGTTGAGTTTTAAGTTGAGTTTTAAGTTGAGTTTTAAGTTGAGTTTTAAGTTAAGTTGATGATTGAACTGATGGCTTAAACCGCTGTATAGCATCTTTGAGGGTTGTGATATCAAACTCCTGATTGCTGTACTTCGCCTGTATATAATACTGACTAATTTGCAGGATGTCAGTTTCATTGTGGGGTAGTTGACTGGCTGCTCGTTGGCCAAAACTGATTGGCCCTTCGCTGGCACTATAATCAACGTTAACGCGTTGCAGTTTATTTAAAAACTGCTGGTACAGGTCATCTATGGGTAACATCTTGGGTTTCCTTGGCCTCAGGCGCCAGAGTATTACCATTACGACTAAGCCGATCAAGCTCAGCAGCAGAGACAGGAGTTTGGCAATTTTGTGGTCATCACCTAAATTCAGACTTTTCAGTAGTTCGGTTTGCCTTTCAGAGCTGAAATTTACTACCCATTTGTCCCATGTGTGGCTGGCTGAGCTGACCATTTGATTGATACTCTGCAACATCTTATTAAACCCTCTGGGTCGCATAAAATCAGCGAGTTTGCTGCCACTCATGCCTGTGCCCATCTGATTTGCAGCCATGAGTTTCAACATGGCATCCATGCCGAATTCAATGCGTTCAGGTGCAACTGCAGCTGTAGGGTCAACGCGAGTCCAGCCTTTTCCCTTTATCCATACTTCGCTCCAGGCATGTGCATCGGAATAACGAACTTCAAAGAATTGACCTTGTGGAACCCAGTCTCCACCCTGAAACCCTACGACAACACGGGCTGGGATGTTCATCCAGCGCATCAATAGAGTAAATGTTGACGAGTAGTGTTCGCAATAGCCGCTTTGAGTGTTGAATAAAAAGTCTTCAACCGGTTGATTCTGTTTCAAATTGGGAGGAATCAAGTTGTATTTAAACGGCTGTTGACGAAAATGTTGCAAGACCAGGTTTACTATTTCTGAGTGGTTGTTTGCCTTATTCTGCCATTGTTGCATTAATTGCCTGGTTTTTGCCTTGGGTTTAATAGATGTTTGCAGAAAAGGTTTGAAACTGTAAGGTTGAATTGTGTTGTTTGAATTGCTTATAACGGCTGTTGCTTTATACAGAGTCGGATTATCAAAGCCTCGTCTGATTTTAACGGTATGGTCACTGTATAGCTTACCCATATTGGTTTTTTGAATGGAATCGAGAACCGGGAGGTTTTTGTCGCTGCTGGGTTGATGGATAATGCTATAGCTTATAACGCTTCTGGCCGTTGTGTCTTTAGGTGATGGTGTGGATGTGGATAAAGGTCGGCTGACTCTTTCATCTAGCAGCCAGCTGAACTGGGATTCTTTGGAAAATACTTTGCTACGCCAATAAAGCTGGTTTGATTGGGGGACAGTTTGGCCTGTGAACTCTGCTCGAAAAGCAAGTTCATTACTGAATGAACGGCCAGAAATGTCTCCACTGCGCAGGAAGTTTTCAAAACCTGGTTTGTTATTGTTAACATCTCCAGGCAGAAAGCCAAAATTGCTTTGTATTCTGGGAAAAAGAAAAAATAAAATAAGGGTTAACGGGATGGCCTGAAGCAGAATTTTACCGCTTTCTTTAAGGCTTCCTAGTAATGGTTTATTGCTAAAACGTATTTCGGGTTGGCTCAGCAGTGCCAGGCAAGCTGTTGTAGTGACACAGTAGGCGCATAGAAATACTATTGCTGTTGATGAACTTTCATAGACAAAAATGATAGCCGCTATGAAATACATCAAGCTGCCAGAAATAAAATAACCTCGTATAGTTTTTGTTTCTAGTAATTTCAAGGCAAGCAGGGTGATTAATAAAGCAATCAATGTACGGCTGCCAGACCAACCCCCAAAGTTAACGACGATCAGGCCTATACTCAAAATAAATAAAACGATAAGTGGCACATTGCCAAGAGACTCAGTTTTTCGTTTGATTAACAGGAATTTCAATCCCAGCAACACCAGAGAAAATATCGCAATGATGGTGTCGCCTATGAAGAGATAAACAGCGGTGATGATGGCGGCATTAATTAACAGGCAAAAAGCTGCAATGGGGCTGTGAGAATAAGCCGGTATTATTCCAACGCTGGGAAACTGTGGAAGTCTAAGTTTTGGAAATAGTTTCATTGGCCCTTTGCTACCCTTGCCATTGAGCGAGTTGTTGCAGGCAGGAATGTCTGTGCTGTAGGCCTTGCGTGTGCTCGGAAGTAAAGCCAGGGATTGATAATTGATAATCCTGCTGTTGCTTTTCTGCCTGCAGAATCCAATAAGTCAGTTGGCTCAGTTTGTCTTCAGTTGACAAGGCATGTACATGTTGCCAGTCAAAGATAAGGCTTGATCGTGCTGTGGTTTTGTATTCTTTGCTGACTAATTGGTTGTTTTTCGCCAGAGCTGGCCAATGGATATCACGTAAACGATCCCCTGGAACATAATGACGCAAAGAGGAAAACTCGTCAGAGCCTTGGACTTGTTTGGTGTTGTTTTCTTCCTCATCCTCAGTGTCGTCATGTTTAAGTTCAGGGCTGGGCAGGATGTTCTTTGGTTCAGGATATATCAGGCAGGTAGTGTCCGGTTTAAATAATTTTGTCCAGCTGAATAAAATACCTATGGGAAATTGCGAGCTGAGAATGATGGCTGGCATATTCATCAGTCCCCGTTGTTTAGCTGGAATGTTAATATTGATGGTTGCAGTATGAGATGGGGCAAGCGAACTGCAGTGTTTGAAATCTCCGCACAAAGTCCAAATGCCGTGACGTTGGCTGGTGCTGGGGTTTTTTAGCTCAATAGGGAAGATGGCTTTGTCACCTGCAAAGACCGGTTCAGCAGGTAGAGATTGAATGCCAATTTTAAGCAGATTCTTGTGGGTATAAAGAGAGGTCACCTGGCCTATGGCGGCTAATAGAAAGGTCAGTAAAAAGGTGGCTTGGTGATTGTATTTCAAGGCAGCTAACAACAAAGCGAATACCACTAGGCCATAAACCCAACCGGCCTTGGTGGGCAGCATATAGAGCTGTCTATGATTTGTCTGGTAGTAGTTTTGCTGCATAAAAAGCGTGTGCTCAATTGACGCGAGTTTGCTCAATGATGTGTTGCAGTTGTTCAAGAGGTGAGCTACTGCTGAGTTTTTTCAGGCGATGTGCTGCGACTGGAATAGCCACGGCCTGAATATCTTCGGGGATTAGGAAATCGCGACGATCCATCATGGCCCAGGCTCGAGCAGCCTGCAGCCATTGCAGGCCAGCGCGTGGTGATAAGCCGTGGACAAAGTGTTCGCTGTTGCGAGTGGCTTTCAACAATCGTTGTACATAAGCAGCTATATCGGGGCTGCAATGGACTTGGCTTACTGTATCAATCAAGGCTGTTACTTCTGCGCTGCTGATAATTGCACTGGCATTGCTGATATCGTAGGGTCGTTTATTTTGCAGCAAGTTCAGCTCAGCTTCTTCGTCGGGATAGCCAAGAGACAGACGCATGAGAAATCGGTCCAGCTGCGATTCGGGTAAAGCGAATGTACCACTTTGCTCAAGAGGGTTTTGTGTGGCAATGACAAAGAATGGTGTGGTCAGTTGATGAGATTCACCCTCGATTGATACTTGCTTTTCTTCCATCGCCTGTAACAAAGCGCTTTGAGTTTTAGGGCTGGCTCTATTGATTTCATCGGCCAATAAAACTGAGGTGAAAATAGGGCCGGATTTGAAAACAAATTGTTGTGACTGTTGATTGTAGATAGACACACCCAAAAGGTCTGTCGGCAATAAATCACTGGTGAATTGAACTCGGTTAAATTCAAGGCCAAGTAATTGGGCAAGAGAATTTGCCAGAGTTGTTTTACCTACGCCAGGAATGTCCTCCAGCAATAAATGCCCACCTGCCAACAGGCAGCATAAGGCAAGTTTGTTTGTATTTTCATTGCCAAGGATTATCTTGTTGAGTTCTAATTGTATTGAATCGACGCTTTGCATTAGTTCCGCAGTAGTTGTTATTGTTATCGTTTAAGAGAGTTGTGGTTATATGGTAATGGTAAGGCTGTGATCATTAGGTGAGTTCAGATTTGTTTGCTGTAATTTATAGCGTCTATATAGATGTAGGGTGTTATTTATTATAAGAACCTTGTTTAATGAATTAGCTTACATGATCGGTTAATGCAAATATCTCAGGTTACTTTTTGCCGGCGGTTCCACCAGCGAAGCAAAGGAATATGGTGACGTTGACCTAATATAGTGTTCTCCAGCAGTTCTATGTTTTGTGACAACCATTCCGTATGGTTGGACTCTCGTTTTAAGCCACAAAATAATAATTCGTCATTAAGTTGTAATTCAATATCTCCATCCGGCATTAGTTCATAGTGATTGGCGCGTTTGACCAGTAAGCATAGAGCCTGCTGACGATTATTGGCAGAGTTTTGATGGTCGGGTCTAGTCAACAGATGTTGAAGTTTGACAGTGTTCTGGTTTGATAGAGCCTCCCATACGGCAGGGGCTCTTTGTTCGGTGACAGGGATGCGCCAGGTGGTTAAATGACCGCCGGTCGTCAGTGCTGCAATGGATTGGTAAAGCTCGCTGGTACGTTGTTTGGATAGCTTGGGAATTTCACGCAAAAACCGTGTGACTAATGGGCGGGTTAATCGGGTTAATATCGTATCTGCCATCAAGTGACTGTAACGCAGAGTCATTTCCGGCTTGGCGCTGCTGTATAAAGGTTGGTTGTGTTGTTCATTTAAGCGGCCAATAGTAAACAGTTTGTTGTTCATGTCTCTGGCCGTGAGCAAAATGGACAAGTTATTGGCATCATCGTTGGTACCTGCTATCAAGCCTTTAGCTTTATAGATATTAGCCTGTTCCAGAGTCTTGGCTTCAGTGCCATTGCCTTCAATGGTTCCATCGGGCAATTGTTCATGATTGCAAGACTGTTCTATGACAATGGCTTCGATCTGATGTGTATCCAATGTTTCTTTTAGAGCGCGGCCGAATTTACCATAGCCACAGATGATCCAGGGGCCGGAAGTTGGAACGTTATTAACTATTGCCTCTTCGGTGACTTGTAATTCATGTCGTTGTTGGCTGATCAGCCATTGAGAAATGGCTTCGGCTGGAGGGTTTTGCATAGCTGCCAGCAGTCGATTGGCAAAAATTTCATTGGGGTTGATGATAACGTCAGTATTAAATGAACGCAGGTTGGCAATCTCTTCTGCCTCTTCTGCCCGGCAAACGGTCAACAGGTTTGGATTTAAGGCTTTGGTAGAAACGGCTACTTTCAGATTGGTATGGTCGTGACTGGTCAATGCGATAACTGCACGACAACAACGGTTGGTTATCCCGGCGCTGATTAATGTTTCTGGGACGGTGATGTCGCCATTGAGGCTGTACACCGGAGCAGGAAAATCAGTCAAATCAATATCCAATAGACTGTCTTGGTCTTTATCAAGCACAATGACAGTAAAGCCAAGCCCAGTCAGCTCTGAAGTAAGTATTCTGCCAGTATCACCATAGCCACACAGTATGTAAAATGGTTCCTTTAATTTGGCAATATTGCGTGAGAACTGCTGATGAATCACCGCTTGTTTAAAAGAAGCATCTTGAATCAGGCTCAGCATGGTACCAATGGTATATAGCCAAGCTACGACTGAAACATAGATGCAGCCCAGTACCCAGTAACGTTGTGGGTCGGTAAAAGGATAAGGTAATTCTCCGAAGCCAATGGTCGAACCCATGAAGCTGACAAAATAAAAGGCATGAAAGATGCTCATGCGCCATGGATTTCCCTCAGGATCTATGCCGGGTATCAGAGTGAGACCCAATGTTGCTATCGTATAGACCAGGATTAATGCAATTAATGGGCGCCTCATGCGCCTCAATACTAAAAAAATAATATGCTGTGACACGTTATAAAAGCTGGCTTATTATTATGTTGTTGGGAAAGTGTGCTGAAGCAGGCATTTGTCAATGCTTTTTAATTGCAACTCTAGCGACGCAACAATAATGTTTCACAGATTAGTAAAATCACAGAAATGGTGTTTGCCACTAAAGCGCCTCCTGATAGTGAGACAATGCTGGCTATCGTTGAACCATCGATGCCATTTGCTTGAGCATGACTATTGAGCCCCCAGATAACTGCTGCTGCGATGAGTTGAATATCGGCTACCAGGCTTGATGCCAGTAAAACAGCTCCCAGATGCGAACGATCACCGAACTTCATAATAGTGGCAATCAGACTGACTACCAGAGCCGCATATAATTCATAAACATGGTGATGGCTGGGGTTTTCGAGATTGCCCACAAAAAAGCCAAAATTCAGCGTCAGTGCCAAAATAATAAAAAATGCAAATATGACTTTTTCGAAATTCATGATTCTACCTTTGTCTTATTATTGTCGTCGTAATGAAGACGTTTATCCTTTTGTCTATTCTAGTCATATTTTGCTTAAAAACAAAATAGCAATGAATGTTTCATCGCAACGGTCATTTTTTTGTGCGTTTCGTCACTTGATGTGTGCCAAAAATTTCACAATTAAGAGCAGAAAGTGACTAATTTCATTGTTATCGCGTTTTTGTTGTGATGTTGCTTGCCGAAAGCTAACAAAATAGTATAATTGCGGCCGCACAAAATCGGTTTGTAACTAGGTTAGCAGCCTATCGTAACTATTTGTAGTTACACAGTTTTTCGTAATTAGCCCAAATTACACTTGAGTAAATTACAATAAACATTGTTTATGAGAATTTTAGTCTTGTTTTTGTTGAATTTCGTAATCATTGTGACGCAACTAATAACCAGTTAAGAACCTTGTTAATTATTAGTAACCCTGTTAACAGAGGTACATAAAGTTGTTATTCAAACTTTCCAAAGGTTTAGATCTACCTATTATTGGAGCACCTGATCAACGTATCAGTGAAGGCAAGCTCACGTCTTCAGTAGCTGTGCTCGGAGAAGATTATATTGGCCTGAAGCCTACTATGCTTGTTCAAGTTGGTGATTCAGTTGAAAAAGGCCAAGCTCTATTCGAAGATAAAAAGAATCCCGGCGTTTTCGTTACAGCACCTGCAGCAGGAACCGTTGCTGCGATAAATCGAGGTGCAAAGCGTGCTTTGTTATCGGTCGTGATTGAAAAATCAGGCGATGCTGAAAAAGTGTTTCAATCTTTCGATGCGGGTGAGTTGCACCAGATTGATGAGAGCCTGGTACGTAAAAATTTGCAAGAATCTGGCTTGTGGACTGCATTGAGATCGCGGCCATACAGTAAGGTTCCTGCCATTGATGCAAAGCCCAGCGCTATCTTTGTTACTGCGATGGACACTAACCCTCTGGCAGCGGATCCTTCTATAGTCTTGCAACAGGACCCAGTTAGCTTTCAGCAAGGGTTGACACTGCTGACCAACTTCGGTGTTAAAACCTATGTTTGCAAAGCTCCAGAAGCGAATATCCCGGTCATTGATGCGGTTGAAGTTGCAGAATTTGCCGGTCCACACCCGGCAGGATTGCCTGGAACTCATATCCACTATTTAAACCCTGTCAATGCTGAACGTTCAGTCTGGTATGTTAACTACCAGGATGTTGTTGCTATCGGCAAATTATTTGTAAGCGGCAAACTCGACAGCGACCGAGTTATTTCAGTTGCTGGTCCTTTAGCGAGCTCTCCGCGTTTGTTGAAGACGGAGCTGGGTGCCAACATTGACGATATTCTGCAAGGGGCAACACTTGATGGCGAAAAACGTGTCATCAGTGGTTCAGTGCTTAATGGTGTTGTTGCCAGAGGTGATCGTGCTTATGTAGGACGGTACCATTTGCAGGTGTCGGTAATTCGTGAAGATCACGACCGCCATTTGTTTGGTTGGATTATGCCTGGGGCTGGACGTTTTTCAAAAATGAACGTGTTTATTTCCAGCCTCTTTAAAAATAAACGTTTTAATCTTACGTCCAGTCAGAATGGCAGCCCACGGGCAATTGTTCCTATAGGGGTTTTTGAAAAGATAGTTCCATTGGATATTCTGCCAACCCCGTTACTTAAAGCAATTTTAGTTAAGGACACCGATTCAGTACAACAACTTGGTGGTTTGGAGCTAGATGAAGAAGATCTGGCCCTGTGTACTTTTGTGGATCCTGGTAAACATGATTTTGGTCCGGTATTGCGAGCTAACTTAACTCAGATTGAGCGGGAAGGTTAATATGTCATTTTTAAGAAGAACACTTGACAACATCAAGCCGCACGTTAGCAAAGGTGCAAAATATGAAAAGATGTATGCGCTTTATGAAGCAATAGATACATTCTTTTATTCCCCTTCAGATGTCAATGCAGGCGCGACTCATGTGCGTGATGGTATCGATTTGAAGCGAGTGATGATTTATGTCTGGTTGGCTGCCATGCCTTGCGTCATTATGGGCTGTATCAATTTAGGCATGCAGGCGAATGGTGCTTATCTGGCCAGCTCTATCACTGAAATTCCGGGATGGCGCGGAGAACTGCTTAATATGTTGGGGGTTGGTATCAACCCGGATAGTATCTGGGCCAATTTCTGGCATGGTTTCTGGTATTGGTTGCCTATTTACGTTGTGACTTTTGCGGTTGGTATTGCTTGGGAAATTCTGTTTGCCAGCGTACGTGGCCATGAAGTAAATGAAGGCTTTTTTGTGACATCAATCCTGTTCAGCTTAATTGTGCCGCCGACAACGCCATTGTGGCAGGTTGCTATCGGCATCAGTTTTGGTGTTGTCATCGGTAAAGAGGTATTTGGCGGTACCGGCAAAAATTTCTTGAATCCAGCTCTGACTGCTCGGGCATTTCTATACTTTGCCTATCCGGCCCAGTTGTCAGGTGATGCGGTCTGGGTGGCTGTTGATGGTTTCAGTGGCGCTACTGCTTTGAGCGTAGCAGCATCAGGTGGATTGGATGCTCTGGCAGAAGCCGGTTTTACTCTGAAACAATCTATTATAGGAAGCATTCCAGGTTCGATTGGTGAGACTTCGTTGATTGCTATCGGCATTGGCATGTTGTTCCTTTTATATACCAAAGTGGCCTCATGGCGAATTATCCTGGGCGTATTTCTTGGAATGGTTGCAACAAGTACTCTGCTCAATGCGATTGGCAGTGATACGAATGAAATGTTTGCTTTGCCATGGTATTGGCACTTGTCTATCGGCGGTTTTGCTTTCGGCATGGTGTATATGGCGACTGACCCAGTCAGTGCATCAATGACTGATATGGGACGCTTTATTTATGGTTTGCTGATTGGTTTTATGACAGTCATGATTCGAGTGGTTAATCCGGCATTTCCGGAAGGCATCATGTTGGCGATATTGTTTGCTAATCTATTTGCGCCATTGATTGACTGGTTTGTTGTTCAGTCGAATGTACGCAGGAGGTTGAAGCGTTATGCCTAATGAAAAAAATGACACGCAGAAAAAAGGTGGTCTGATGGCACTATCGAATGACAGCATGGCGAAAACATTCATCGTCGCCATTGCACTATGTCTGGTTTGCTCGGTGATAGTTTCAGGAGCAGCAACAGCGCTCAAGTCCGTGCAGCTTGAAAATCGAGCACTGGACAAGCAGAAAAATATTTTGCGAGTTGCAGGCTTGGCTGATAGTTCCCAGGCGATTACCGCTGAATTTATCAAAGAAAAGTTTGCCTTGATCGAAACAAAAATTGTCGATATGGAAACAGGTGAATACACAGATGCTGTTAATGTAGAGCAATATGACCAGCGTAAAGCATCAAAAGATCCCGCTTTAAGCATAAATGTTGAAAAAGGTGATGATATTGCGAGCATTGGCCGCCGTGCTAAATATGGCAAAGTGTATTTGCTCAAAGAGGGTGAGAACTTGCAGAAAGTCATCATTCCTTTTAAAGGCTATGGCTTATGGTCAACCCTGTATGGCTTTTTGGCTCTAGAAACTGATGGTAAAACTGTTTCTGATGTAACGTTCTATGAGCATGGCGAAACAGCAGGTCTTGGTGGTGAAGTCGAAAATAGAAAATGGCAGCTTATCTGGCAGGGCAAACAAGTATTGGATGATAATCAACAACCTGTTTTTGAACTGATAAAAGGTCGTGTTGAAAATAACACTCCTAATAAAGAGTATAAAGTAGATGGCTTGGCTGGTGCTACTCTGACCAGTAATGGTGTTACTAATATGGTGAGATTCTGGGTTGGTGAGAACGGTTTCGGCCCATATTTGAAAAAAATAAGTGCTGCTGGTGGAGGTAGTTAACATGGCGACTGAAACAAAAAGTGTTTTATTTGATCCTATATTTGCAAATAACCCAATTGGTCTGCAGGTACTAGGTGTTTGCTCAGCATTGGCGGTGACTTCCAAGCTGTCCGTTGCTCTGGTGATGTGTCTGGCTCTGACGAGTGTTGTGGCAATGTCGAATTTGTCAATCAGCTTAATTCGTAACCATGTTCCATCAAGCATACGTATCATTGTACAAATGGTGATTATTGCATCGTTGGTTATTGTCGTTGATCAGGTGCTCAAAGCGTACGCTTTTGAAATCAGCAAAACTCTGTCAGTTTTTGTTGGTTTGATTATTACGAACTGTATCGTGATGGGCCGTGCAGAAGCTTTTGCTATGAAAAACCCACCGGGTCTGGCCTTTCTTGATGGTATCGGCAACGGCTTGGGCTACAGTCTGATTTTGATTGTTGTGGGCACTGTCCGGGAATTGTTCGGTTCAGGCAGCTTACTGGGCTATCAAATTCTGACGCCAGTCACTGAAGGTGGATGGTATTACCCTAATGGCTTGATGTTATTACCTCCGAGCGCTTTCTTTGTTATTGGCTTATTCATCTGGGCTATACGGTCTTGGAAAAAAGATCAAGTTGAAGAGCCTGATTATGAAATGCAAAATGCACACAATGTGGAGGCCCACTGATGGATTTAGTTAGTTTAGCCGTCAAGTCTATCTTTATTGAGAACTTGGCACTGTCATTTTTCCTGGGCATGTGTACCTTTTTGGCGGTTTCCAAAAAGATATCAACGGCAATCAGTTTGGGTATTGCAGTAATGTTGGTGCAGACAATTACTGTTCCAGTGAATAATCTTATTTACCAATTCTTACTTAAAGATGGTGCGTTGGCCTGGGCTGGTCTGCCAGAAGTAGATTTGAGTTTCCTTGGTTTGCTCAGTTATATCGGTGTGATTGCTGCATTAGTGCAGATTCTTGAGATGGCATTAGATCGCTTCGTGCCGACTTTGTACAACGCTCTGGGTATCTTTTTGCCATTGATTACCGTTAACTGCGCTATTTTAGGTGGTACCTTATTCATGGTAGAACGCGACTACAACCTGTCTGAAAGTGTTGTTTATGGAGCCAGTAGTGGCTTTGGCTGGGCTTTGGCGATTGCTGCCTTAGCGGGTGTTCGCGAAAAACTGAAATACAGTGATGTTCCTGATGGTTTGCAGGGCCTTGGCATCACCTTTATCACCGTTGGTTTGATGGCGCTGGGTTTTATGGCGTTTTCAGGCATTCAACTTTAATTGAGTAGGCTAAGAATATGTTAGAAGTAGGATTAGGTGTTATCTTTTTCACCGTCATCGTACTGGCGCTGGTATCGGTTATTTTGTTTGCCAAAAGCCGCCTGGTTGCCAGTGGCAATGTTAATATCATCATCAATGGTGAAAAAACGATCCAGGCTCCCGTTGGCAGCAAACTGCTGGGGGCATTGGCCGATAGTAAATTGTTTGTTCCATCTGCCTGTGGCGGTGGGGGTACTTGTGCACAATGTCGGGTGAAAGTATTTGAAGGTGGCGGCTCAATTTTGCCGACCGAAGAATCCCATATCAATAAACGCGAAGCGTCTTGTGGTGACCGTCTGTCTTGTCAGGTCGCCGTTAAGCAAGACATGAAAATTGAAGTGCCAGAAGAAGTCTTTGGTGTTAAAAAATGGCGCTGCAAAGTTCGTTCCAACGACAATGTTGCAACTTTTATTAAAGAACTGGTTCTGGAACTGCCTGAAGGTGAAGATGTTGGTTTTCGTGCAGGTGGTTATATTCAGATTGAGTGTCCGCCGCACCAGCTTAAATATACTGAATTTGATGTGCAGGACGAATACAAAGGTGATTGGGATCACTTTAATATCTGGCAGTATGAATCAACAGTAACCGAAAAGGTTGAACGTGCTTATTCTATGGCTAACTACCCAGAAGAAGAAGGCATTATTATGTTGAATGTGCGTATTGCGTCACCGCCTCCACGCACAGAAGGTCTACCACCAGGCATTATGTCCTCTTATATCTTTAACTTGAAACCAGGCGATGAAGTAACAATTTCAGGTCCTTTTGGCGAGTTTTTTGCTAAAGAAACGGAAGCTGAAATGATATTTGTAGGTGGTGGTGCGGGTATGGCGCCGATGCGCTCACATATCTTTGACCAGCTACGACGCATTAAAACCGATCGAAAAATCAGTTTCTGGTATGGTGCGCGAAGCTTGAAAGAAATGTTCTATGTTGAAGATTTTGATTCTTTATCAGCTGAAAACGATAATTTTGATTGGTATGTTGCTTTATCAGACCCTCAACCGGAAGATAATTGGGAAGGTAAAACAGGTTTTATTCATCAGGTGCTGTTGGATAATTATCTAAAAGACCATCCTGCTCCGGAAGATTGTGAGTTTTATATGTGTGGTCCTCCCATGATGAATGCAGCTGTTATCAGCATGTTGCATGAATTGGGTGTTGAAGATGAAAATATTATGTTGGATGATTTTGGCGGCTAAAGCCAGATATCTTGAAGCTCTGTAAACGTTTAAAGTAACGCTATAAAAGCAACCGAAAGCGTTTACAGGTTTTAGAATTGCATTAATTGTTTCAGTACAACACGTATAACAACAGTGAACAGACTCATTATCCATGTTGACCACAATAGCCGGCTTTGCCGGCTATTGTGGTCTTTGCAGTTTGTGCGACTTGTTTGTTCCTGGCGAGTCAAGTGATGGGTATTGCAAAAGTATCTGAGAAAGTGAGTATGTTTTTACCGTTGTCGCTTTCTGTGCTGTTAGGGGCTTGCTCGGTTGAGCCTGAATTGATTCGTTTCAATGGTCCAATAATGGGCACCCAGTACAACGTTACCCTCGCATGTGATACAGACAAACCCTTAAGTTACTGGCAGTCTCTGTCAGTCAAGGCTATGGAGAGGGTGAACCAATCCATGTCAACATATATACCGGCTTCAGAGCTGTCACAGTTTAATAGTTATAAGGGTAGTGACTGGCAAACAGTAAGTTCAGACCTTTTGGCTGTGGTTGAGATAGCGCAACAAGTTTCAGTCATGACTTCCGGGGCATTGGATGTGACTGTGGCGCCATTGGTAGATTTATGGGGTTTTGGTCCATCGCGCAACAAACAGTTGGACGCAATGCCTGTTCCTACCCAGGAACAGCTGCGGGCTGTTGAATCTTATATTGGCCACCGAAAGATAGTTCTGGATAAACCACAACAGCGCTGGCAAAAGAAAGAACCCGAACTGATGGTTGATTTGTCAGCAGTTGCTAAAGGCTATGCGGTTGATCTAGTGGCGGCTAATTTGCAGGAACAGGGCTGCAATGATTTCCTGGTTGATATTGGCGGTGAACTCAAAGCATCAGGCAAAAATCTGCAGGGCAAAAATTGGCGAATCGCCATAGAAAAACCACAATTAGGGAGTAATATTCAAGAAATGTTGTCCCTGAGCAATGTTGGTGTGGCAAGTTCGGGCGATTATCGCAATTTTTATTGGCATAAAGGTAAGCGTTTGTCGCATACTATTGACCCGCGAAGTTTGCGTCCGGTTGAACATACGTTGGCATCAGTCACTGTTGTTCATACGGACACAGCGAAAGCCGATGCATTGGCAACTGCGTTTATGGTTATGGGCGATACTGCGGTAGATTTGGCACAAAAAAATGGGCTGGCTGCGTACTTTATTTTTCGCAAGCAAGACAGTGACCAAAAGGGCTCCGAGCTTGATTACCGTATTGTCACAACAAAAGAGTTTGAAAAATACCAAGTTAGAAAATAGACTTAAACTATGAATACTTTATTAATAACCTTTGCATTGTTTGCGATTGTAATGATGATTATGGCTATTGGCTATATTGTGGCAGGCAAATCCATTAAGGGCAGTTGTGGCGGTTTAAACGCTATTGATGGCTTGGAAGGGGCTTGCGATATTTGTGAAATTCGCACTCAATGCCGTCGTCGCCGTCGTGATTCCTGAGTTTTAGGGCGAAATACCTAAAGACTTTTCAGTTCTAACCAGTTATAAGAGTTTTATTATGTCGGAATCTACTAATAATTTAAGTATGGCGCAGGTCAAAGATTATATGACCAGCAACCTGATTACAGTCAGCCCGGAAACAGCGATTGATTCTGCGGTTGATATTCTGGTGAAATATAAGATCTCGGGTCTGCCGGTAGTCGATGAGCTTGGCAACCTGTGTGGTATGTTGTCGGAGAAAGACTGTTTGCAAGTTTTTGTTCAGGCCCTGTATAACCAAGGACATGCGGGCGAAGTTCGTGATTTCATGACTGATCAGGTCACCACGGTCAATCCAGAAATGTCCCTGATTGATGTGGCAACAAAATTTATAAAGGAACCTTTTAAGCGCTTTCCAGTACTCAATGAAAACAATGCATTGATCGGCCAGATAAGTCGAGCTGATGTTCTAAGGGCAATTGATCTGCTGAGTTAAGCTTTTTCTCTTTGTAATGAAGGCTCAAAAACAACAGCAGAAATCTGAATCTGATATGGAAGAAGATAATTTCGGCGACGGTTTCATTCGCGAAATGAATGGTAAGGTTTGTATTAAATTTGATGGATATTGGATTCGTTATTACCCTCCTTTGGAAGAAACGGTTGAAAACAAGAAGTTTCTGATTAATTCTTTAACCAAGCGTGTTTTCCATCACACGGAAAATGGCATTAATACTCCTGGTTGGCGTTTGGATATCGCGCGTAAGCACTATGAAGAAGAGCAAGACCCTGACCGTCGCCGTGTGAATGCGGCAATGCTGGCCGGCGCTTTGTTTAATCGTGCATCAAATATCTTTGATAGCATCAATGACTTAAACCAACGCGGTTTGAATATCAGCCAACAAAACGAACTGATGAAGGAGTGCGAGAACTGTTTTCTGGAAGCATTGATTCTGGGCAAACAGGTGAAGCATGACAGCGGTGAAGAAGGAGTAGAAGAGTTATGGGGAGAACCTTTCAAGGTGTTCACCATGACGATAAAGGATTTTTATCAATCACGCTATCTCAAAGCGGCACAGACTTTTCGCGATGTTGATACACTGGTGGACCGTCTGATTGATGTGTTTGAGGACTTAGACGGTTTTAGTGGATTGTCTGAACTATTGAATGAATTGCGCCAATCAGCAAAGGAAGAAATTGAAACCATGCGCAGCGATGACGCCATTTTTACCGTATGGCCACGCTATGTTGCAGCTCGTGAGGCAGTTCAGAAGTTTCGCCCTCAGGGCATGTGTAAAAACCTTGAGAAATTGCGTTTTTGGGAAGATGGCTTGCGTTTGTTGAATAATGGCAATAATGTAGTCAACTATCTCGTTGGTGTACGTGTTCCTATGCCAGTCACATTAAGTGACTTTCTTGCACAGTGCGATCTGTATGAAGTTACAGGTTCTCTCGACAGCGAGTTTTCGGGTTTGTGCACAACCACAGAAGATGCATAATCAATTGATGAGTGTCTTTGAGGTTGTCGGCTAATATTTTGCTATGAGATTGTGTTTATGAAATTTCGCCAGATGCAGTATGTTGTTGAAGTGATCAATAATGGTATGAACGTTACTGCAGCAGCAGAAAAGCTGTTCACTTCACAGCCTGGTGTCAGCAGCCAGATCAAGCGTCTGGAAGAAGAGCTTGGTGTGGTCATCTTTGAGCGCAATGGTAAGAATATAGATGGCCTGACTATAGCTGGTCAGGAGCTGGCACGACGTTTTTCTGAAGTATTGGATAATGTCGATAACATTGAGAAAGTCGCTGCTGAGTACAATGATCCTAATAAGGGTTCCTTGACAATAGCAACTACCCATACTCAGGCACGTTATGTTATGCCGGATGTGATTACGCAATTTCGAAAGAAATACCCGAATGTCAGTTTGCATATTCACCAGGGAACTCCTGAACAGATTGCTGCCATGGCGGCTTCTGGAGAAGCTGATATAGGCATTGCTACGGAAGCTTTAGAATTATTTGATGATCTGGCCTTGTTGCCGTGCTATCGCTGGAACCGGTGTGTCATGGTTCCTCGAGGTCACCCTTTGGCGGCAGAAGAATTACTGACGATTGAGGCTATCTCTGAGTACCCGGTGATTACTTATGTGTTTGGCGTTGCTGATCGGTCGGTGATCAATAAAGCGTTCAAAGCAAAGGGAAAGAACCTGGATGTCGTACTGACTGCGGCTGATGCTGAAGTCATAAAAACCTATGTCAGAAATGGCTTAGGGATCGGTTTATGTGCTCGTATGGCTTACGATCGCAGGCAAGATTCTGATTTGCAGGTTCTGGATGCCCGGCATTTATTTGCTTCAAGCATTACCAGTCTGGCTATACGTTCGCAAAGCCAGCTTCGCAAATATGTCTATGATTTCATAGAAATGTTTTCACCTCATCTGAATAAATCGGTTGTTGAGCAGGTGTTGCAGGCTAAGGATAAAAAGCTGCAACTAAAGCTCTATGAGGATTTTGTTAAAGAGGCAACTGTTCGCTGAAAAAGCACGTTGCTTGGCGCTCTAGCGCGAAGGGCATGCAGGCCTCAGGGAAGCTGTTGATAAAGCTATTGATTCGAATGTAAGCCCCTGGGTGAAAGCCTGGGCATAGGTTCTACTGGATATAGGACGCACTTTGTAGCCAAACCTGAATTAACGAAACTTAATCAATTGGCCATCGCATAGTAAGCATACCACCCTTATATTAAAACCAGAACGTTTTATCGGGAGAGGCCGTATGCTAAAAAAAAGAGTATCCACAATAACAACTAAAATCACGAAAGGAATTACAACAACGACCGTTGCTATCGCCCTGGTTGGAGGATTGTCTTTCAGCTATTTTGCGAATCAGTCCACTCATGCACAAACTACTACTTTAAAGCAAAGCAAGACCATTCAAGACTTTGCGCCAAGACTGGGGTTTGCTGACTTAATTGAACAGGTTAGCCCGGCAGTAGTCCATGTTTCTATCAGCGGTACTCCTAAAGCGAACCAGTTGGGTCAGGAATTTAACTTTCCTCCAGGGTCACCGTTCGAAGAGTTTTTCAAACGCTATGGTCAACCTGAGACAGAAAAGAAACAACGCAAACGCAAACTTGGAATTGGTTCTGGTTTTCTGGTCTCAGCCGATGGTTATTTGATAACTAATAATCATGTGGTTGATGGTGGTGATGAAATTCAAATTACCTTGGCGGATGGAACTGAATATGAAGGAACTTTGATTGGAGCGGACAAAAAGACTGATCTGGCTGTAGTCAAAATTGAAACAAAATTTGATTTGCCCTTTGTCAATTGGGGTGATGATCAGAGATCAAGAATAGGGGATTGGGTTCTCGCTATTGGGCATCCCTTTGGCTTAGATGGCGGCGCAAGTGCATCTACGGGTATTATCTCTGCGCGTGGTCGAGACATTCGTTCAGGCCCATATGATAATTATCTACAAGTTGACGCTGCTATCAACCGTGGTAATTCAGGTGGCCCCTTGTTTAACTTGGATGGTCAGGTGATAGGAATTAATACCGCTATCTACTCGCCTAATGGTGGCAGTGTCGGCATTGGTTTTGCTATTCCTTCAACTCTTGCCAAAAGAGTCACTAATCAATTGATTTCAAGTGGATCCGTTGAGCGAGGCCTGATTGGTGTACAGATTCAACCACTAACGGATGATCTCATCAAAGGTTTTGACCGGGATAATAAAGACGGTGCTCTAGTGGCCTCTGTTGTTCCTGGTAAACCAGCTGAAGCGGCAGGCATAAAGGCTGGAGACATTATCCTTAAGTTTGATGGCAAGCCCATTAAAGAGATGCGAGATCTACCGCGTATTGTGGCTGACACCAAGGTTGGGTCCAAGGTGCGAATCCACGTCTGGCGTGATGGTAAAATGATCAAAAAGAAAATCAAAGTAGCCCGTTTTGAAGATGATGCTTTGGCCGTAACTGAAGAACCAGAGCAAACCGGTGAGGAAGATGAATTCGGGGCAGACTTGGTTGAGTTAGATGATAAAGTTCGAAATAGCTATAACATAGACAAAGACGTGACAGGTGTATTGATTGAACAAACGAAACAGGATGGCTTGGCACGAGCGAATGGATTACGTGCTGGCGATATTATCCAGAAGGTTGGTAAAAAAACTATTCGTAAGGTGAGTGATCTGCGTTCGCAGATGGCTCGTGCAAAAAAACAAAAGCTTGAAACGATAGTGATGCTGATTTATCGCGAGAATACAGTGCGTTTCATACCATTTCGTTTTGAATAAGGAGCACCTTTCTTAAGGTTGTTAAACTCAAAAAAACACGTAGAATATAGAATGAATAAACAACAAAATAAACAATCAATGATCAATGTTTTAGTGGTCGAAGATGATAAGGAAACGGCATCCTATATCGTCAAAGGTTTGACAGAGTGTGGGCATGTCGCGGATTATGCGTCTGATGGCCGTGAAGGCTTGCTGATGGCAGATTCGTCACAATACCATGCAATCATCGTTGACCGAATGCTGCCCAAAGTGGATGGCGTTACATTGACCCGTACTTTGCGCGGAAATTCTAATCGCACTCCCATTTTGATGCTAAGTGCTTTAGGTGAAGTCGATGATCGAGTTCTGGGTTTAAAAGCCGGAGCCGACGATTATCTGACCAAGCCGTTTGCTTTTTCAGAGCTACAGGCACGGTTGGAAGCTCTGGTGCGACGCGCTGAACCAGAAACACCCGATACAGTGTTACAAGTCTCTGATCTGGAGATGGATTTATTGAAGCGTGAAGTTAAGCGCGGCGATGTGAAAATTGATTTGCAGCCCCGTGAATTTCGCTTACTTGAATATTTAATGCGCCACAGCGGGCAAGTGGTCACTCGCACCATGCTGCTGGAAAAGGTCTGGGACTACCATTTCGACCCTCAAACCAATGTGATTGATGTGCATATCAGCCGTCTGCGAGGCAAAATCGATAAAGAATTTGATGTTCCTTTATTGCATACTGTTCGTGGTGCTGGTTATATGCTGAGTGAATCAGACTAAGCTGATTCTTGCACTGCTTATGATGGTTGAAAGCCGCCATTTGTGATAACACTTGGCGGTTTTTGCGTATTAGTTATTTCTGTATCCTGGCCTTAGTATAGGCTGCTATAGAGATGCTTTGCCATGACAGATAGACTAAATTTGAAAACGTATTCCTACAGTGACTAATTTTTTAAACAGCTCTGCTTTTCGCATTACACTTATTTATGTGGTGCTGTTTACCTTTTCGGTATTTATTTTGTTTGGTTTTTTCTATTGGTCGACATTTGGTTATCTGGTTCGTCAAAAGGAAGAGACCATTAATGCTGAAATTGCGACACTGCAGCAGCAATACGAAAGAGGTGGTTTTATCAGTCTGCGTTTGCATTTGTCCGAGCGTATTTCGAATCAGACTCCCGGTGACGCCTCTATTTATTTGTTGGTTGATGATCGTTACCGACATGTGATGGGCAATTTAGATCGATGGCCTGGCATTGCTTTTGATAAGGATGGCTGGTTGGATTTTAAACTGCATGATACCGAAGATGATTCGCCTAATGGCTTCGAAGCCCGTTTCCGTGCCTTAGCGATTGGCAACCGTTATTATCTGCTGGTCGGGCAAAGCATGGAGGATCTTGACCGAGTGCATAAACAATTAATCAAGACCTTATTCTGGGGCTTGATTATGATGGGGGGCTTAGCTCTTCTGGGCGCAGCAATGATGCGCAGAACTATTACGCGTCGTCTGGATGGCATCAACCGAACCAGCCGACAAATTATGCAAGGCAACATCCAGGAACGTATCGAATCACGTGGGACTCAGGATGAGTTTGACCAGTTGGCTAATAATCTGAATAACATGCTGGACCAGATTGAATTGGGTATGAACAACGTGCGCCGTGTTTCAGACAATATTGCTCATGATTTGAAAACACCTCTGGCGAGAATCAAAAATCGCTTGGAAGAATTGCGCATTCAAGTGGCGGGTGTTGAAGATAATGAAGTCATGGTGAATCAAATTGCTAATGACGCTGACCGGCTGTTGGAGACATTTAACGCTCTATTAAGAATTGCCCGGATCGAAGCGAGTGAGCGCAAAGAAGGTTTTAAAGAAATTAACCTGGTGTCAATTCTGCAGGATGCCAGAGAATTATATGAACCAGTGACGGAAGAAAAAAACCAGGAATTTGTGTTCAGCAGCGTAGACAGCATAGTTTATAGCGCTGATCGGGACATGCTGTTTCAAGCTATTGCTAATGTGCTGGATAATGCGGTGAAATATACGCCAAAAAATGGTGTTATCAGTCTGAAGGCGGAAAAGAACGGCCGCAAAGGGCATAAGATTATCATCAGTGACACTGGCCCAGGCATTCCAGACTCGGAATATCCGAAAGTGGTGCAGCGTTTTTACCGGGTGGATTCCAGCAGAACCACACCGGGCAGCGGCTTAGGCTTGGCATTGGTGGCGGCCATTTTGCAGTTGCACAATATGGAAATGCGCTTTGAAGACAATCAACCGGGCCTCCTGGTCGAGATTTTAATCCCGAGAGCCTAGCGCGGTGTATTTTTGATGACTCTGTAGCGACTGGCAATATTGCCCGGTTTGCCTTTTTTCTGGTTCTTGATTAAGCGAATATGCACAGGTTTGTTGCGCCATTGATCCCAGACATAAATACCCTTATCACTTTGTGAGATATAGATGGCAGCATGATAGCCACTTTTGTTGGGATAACGGCCACGATGAAAAGTCGCTATAGCGGTTCCTGTTGGAATCTTATTGCCAAATACTTTTTGCCCAGGGCGCCATTGATACGTGTTGGGAGTACGAGCGCAGGCTTTAAGTAAATCAACACATTCACCACTACCGACTTTTTTCTTTACATAGTCTCGGATATCATCACAAATATACAAGGAGTTTTCTGAACTGCTTGGGAAGTCTGGAATGGAATAACTGGGGGAAGGGGGTGTTTGACTGGGCACTGTAGTCTGATGAGGTGTATCTGGTACTTCCTTATAATTTGGGTTGGAACTACAGCCGACAAACAACAGAGTCAACAGTAAGGTAAAGCTGCTAGACTGTGCATTAGGTATTTTTTTCACGATAAAATCACGATACAAGAAGTACTTTTAACCCAATTAAAACTGGTAATGTGAGAATGAGCAAGAATAACGGCAATATTTTAATAGTTGAAGATAATCAGGATATTGCGGAAATGATGTATGCGTTCTTTGAACGGCGTGATTACACTCTGGACTATGCAGCCACTGGCGGAGTTGCTATGAACCTGTTGTCGGATAATACCTACGATGTGATAGTCCTGGATTTGATGTTGCCTGATATAGATGGCGTTAATGTCTGCAAGCGAGCACGCGAAGAGTTGAATATTGCCACGCCCATCTTGATGTTGACTGCACGTGACACACTGATGGATAAGGTGACAGGACTTGACTCAGGGGCAGATGATTATCTGGTGAAACCTTTTGAACTGTTGGAGCTGGAAGCCAGAATTAATGCTTTGATTCGGCGCAAGCGAAGTGTCGTGAAAGATGAGGTATTGCACATAAACGATTTGACCTTGAACACTGGTACACTGCAAGTAAAACGAGGTGAGAAAGAGATTGAACTATCACCGATAGGTTTGAAAATTTTAACCATGCTTATGAAAGCCGCTCCGAAAGTGGTGATGCGCCGAGACATTGAAAATGAAATTTGGGGAGATATTTTGCCCGACAGTGATACCTTACGCAGCCATTTATATAATTTGCGTAAAGCTGTGGACAAACCGTTTGAGAAAAAACTGGTGCATACCATCCAAAGTAGAGGCTATCGTATTGGTGATGTCAATTAAACAGCTGAACCGTCATGTACAGTAGACTGGTATAGAAACTGATATGTGTCCATTGGTTGATTCATAATGACTCAGGAAATTCGCGGCAAAATAAAACGCATAATGATAGTGCGAGCCCTGCTATTGGCAGGGATGGCACTATTGGCTGTGTTGTTTTCTACACTTATCTTGGAACAGTTTTTGATTAAAAACGCATTGCGTCAGGAAGCCAATTATTTCTGGGAGAATCATCAAAAGAACCCACAACTTTCACCACCGGACACGTGGAACCTGAAAAGTTTTCTATTATTGAATGGCAGCTCAGGCACAGCGCCTGATGATCTGATGAACCAACCCTTGGGTTTTACTCATTTGAAAGACCATCCCGGCTATACCCTCTTATATAAAACAGAGCAGGGTGATAAGCAGCTGTTACTGCTATTTGATGGGGATAATGTGCGTAGTCTGGCCTTCTTTCTAGGCGTGATTCCGATGGCCATCTTTTTATTGTTGAGCTATGTGCTTGGTTGGCTTTTTTATCGCAAAGCAGAACAGGTATTATCCCCCATCAGCTGGTTAGCTGATAAATTTGACCGCTTTGACCCCATGTCACCGCAGTTGCCAACTATCAACCTGGATGAGATTCCCGAGGACGCTGATCGTGAGGCTACGGTATTGGCAAAGTCGTTGTCTGACTATTCTGAACGCATCAAACGTTTTATTGCACGTGAGCGAGCCTTCACACGTGATGTAAGTCATGAGCTTCGTACTCCCTTGACAGTCATAGGCATGGCAGTTGATATGATCAAAACTGATGGACAGCTCAACAAGAGTGATCAGAGGAGTCTGCAACGAATTACCTCATCAACAAAAGATATGAAAGAGTTGATAGACGTATTTTTGATACTGGCCCGTGAGTCAGATCACCCAATGGAAGAAGGGTCTATTTGGGTTGCAGAAGTGGTCGCTCGCGAGGTGGAAAAGTGCAAAATGTTACTCGGTGAGAAACCGATTGTTCTCAATATTATTAAGAATCAGGATTTACAACTCAATACTTCGGAAAAAATTCTGGAAGTGATGCTGGGTAACTTGATACGCAATGCCTGCGCCTATACCGATGAGGGTCAGATTGATATTACTATCAATGAGAATCATATTATCGTGCATGACACGGGTGTTGGTATGAGTGAGCAACAAGTGGAACAAATATTTCGTCCTTTTTATCGCGCTGGAGCAAGCTCAGGCAGTGGCCATGGTATAGGTCTCACTATCGTCAAGAGAATTTCTGCTCGTTATAACTGGCAGGTCGATGTTGACAGTGAATTAGGTGTAGGGTCCAAAGTTGTTGTTTATTTCGACGGGCATGCCTAAGCGAGATAAAATAGTATCCATCTGAAACCAATGGAAAAATTGAATGTTCAAAATACATATTGGAATCATTAGTCACCTTTGTCACAGGCGTGGGAGTTTGTATGGATAAATATTTGATCACTAAGGAAGAAATTGACGCTTACGAAGGCCTGTCAAAAACGCATTTTCTCAATGACAATGCCAGAAGACTCAATAAATCATTGGGTGATATCGTTGGCTTAACCGGCTTTGGCTTTCACCTTATTGAAGTTCAACCGGGGTATCAGTCTACTGAATTTCATAAGCACTATCATGAAGATGAATGTGTCTATATTCTTGAAGGCGAGGCAGAAGCGGTTATTGGTGAGAACTCATATTCAGTAAAGGCTGGTGACTTCATCGGTTATCGTGCTGGCGGCGAAGCGCACACGCTGATCAACAACAGCGATTCTGTTTTAAAATGTATTGTCGTGGGTCAGCGCCTGGAACATGATGTTGGTGATTACCCGACACTGAATAAACGTATCTATCGTCAGAAGAACATGCCTTGGAACCTGGTTGATATTGATAATGTCGATCAACCCAAGGCGGGTAAAAAGAAATAAGTCAGACGAAAATGTGTTTATAGTGTTTTAAGAAAATTATTTGGGCACTTGCTTGATGTTTTTGCTGGCAATCGTTTGGGGTTTTTCTGGTGTTTTTGCCCTTTCAGGCAAGGTGGCTTGTAATGACAAACGAATGGCTTTTACGGTTTCGGAGTCAATACCCAGAGTCGCGACCGAAGATGGGTGTTGCTGCCGATATTGAGCCACGACTCGCAAAAAAGCATCATGGTCACGGCTGCTGCTCAATGGCCAGTAGAGCCAGTGAATCTGTTTTTGCTGGCGATATTTCGTCAGGCGTACCAGATACATATCCAAAGCAAACTCTTTCTCAGCAATCAATTCCGACAGAGATTCGGACTCTGGTTCCTTGCGCAGTTGCTGCAACTCCTGGGCCAGTAACATAGCGTTGGCGGCACTATCATCCATTTGGCGATAGCTGAAGCCCAATAGCCCACCAAAATAAAAAGTACTTGCTAACAGTATGATTAACAACAAACTTCTTCGAAGAATTTTTTTCATTGAAACAGTCTATCGCAAAGACTTCCTAAGCATCAATCACTTCACATATTGTTTAATCTTTCGGACTGATAAGAGTAGGGCGATTGATCATTCCGGGTTCCCAGTTAGTATTTAACCAGGATTGAAACCTTTCTATCACAGTTATTTGCTCAATAGTAATAAAGTCACGTCGGATATTTGAAAATGATGAGAAGTCCTGAGGCATCAACGGTGGGTAAAGACCGAAATACCAGAATGTTTTGCAGATTAAGACTTTTTCGCCACTCAAATCCTCATGCATATTATCTGGGTGATGAAACTCTGTGGCACGCTGTTGCCAGCCGTTTTCATCCTGATAATAAATATTATCACCTCGCCAGTGCCATTTTTCTGGACCATCATTGGGGATTTTAAAAGCGAACTGACTGGATTGACCGTAATCTTCCATTGATACTATGTCACTAACTTGCGCAGCGAATATCAAACGCTCTTTGCCAATGGTGTGTTCATCGCCAATGCCTATCAACCAATCGTCCACCTCTATACTCTTACGCAACAGCGGCTGGCCAGTGCTCAAGGTCAGATAATTGCCAAATGGGTTTGGAGAAAAGCCATAATCATGGCTGAGAATATAGCTGTAGAGTCTCATAGTCACTGGACATAGTAAGTTGAATAAGCTGAATCTATCTTACGCTGAGTTCATTCATCTTGCCAACGGGGTTTGATTGTTCAACAATATTGCCTTAATACAATTAATTGAGGAATTTTGTTATGGACATGAAGCAGTTGCTGGAACAATTTTTGACCGCTGGCAAAACCCTGGCTGACAAGGGTCAGGCAATGGCAGAAGATAAGTTGGGTATTCCCGAATCTGGTGAAGAACGTGACGCAGCTCTGTCCAGCATGGGCAAAGGTGCTTTGATGGCGGGGGTTCTAGCTGCTTTGGTTGGCACCAGTGGCGGGCGTAAGCTGACCGGAGCGGCACTGAAACTTGGTGGTCTGGCTGCTCTGGGAGGAATAGGCTATAAAGCCTATCAAAACTGGCAAGGGGATAAGGCTGATGGCACGCCTGTCCATGAATTGACTGGCAAGGCGGCGGATGATCGCAGCTTATTATTGCTCCGAGCTATGGTTGGTGCAGCCAACGCTGATGGACATATCGATGCTGATGAGCAGGAAGAACTTAAAAAACAGATAATGCAAATGAGCCTACCTGAAGATATGGTTGAAGCCGTGAAAGCGATTGTTGCTCAACCTCCAACGGCTCAAGAGTTGATTGCACAAGCGAACACAGCAACAGAAGCCAACGAAGTCTATCTGGCAACACGTCTATTTGTTGGCCCTGACTCAAGTCAGGTAGAACGTGACTATTTGCGAACTTTGGTAGAGGGTTTACAGTTGAATCCGGAACTACTCGCTGAATTGGATTCTCAATTGGATAAAGAAGCTTGAACTGAAGTAGTTAGTCATTAATACGTTGATAAGCAGTAACTTATTGTTGCTGCTTATACGCTACAGCCGAGCCAATCTTTCAGGTCTTGTTGCTAGAAGCCAATGATGCAATTGAATGATGCAATTGGCTGGATCTAGATAGCGCGAACAATTGGCAGTTTCCTTGTCTGTGGTTATTTCCTATCATAGCCAGTGGATAAACTCACTGGGCTATAAATGATGGAAGCGATTCTGGGGATTGATGGTATACAAATAAGCCTGCTTATGCTGGTTATATTCGTCTCAGGCTTGGCCCGGGGCTATGCTGGCTTTGGACTGTCAGCTGTCGCGATTACTGCAGGTTCTATCTTCATGGAGCCTGTCAAACTGGTTCCTGTTCTGTATGTTTTAGAAATTGTTGCCAGCATTCACATGTTGAGATCAGTATATCGGGATGTCGACCGAAAATTGTTGGTCTATGGCTTGATAGGTTGTGCTATCGGCATGCCTGTAGGGCAGGAATTGCTATTATATTTGCCAGAAAGTAGTACACGAATAGCCTTGTATGGTGTTGTTGTTATTTCCACGTTGTTTTTGCACAGTGGCATTACTTTCTCGTTAACCGTCAACCGAACATTGGGCCTGGGGATTGGTTTGATAGTCGGAGTTGGTAGTGGTTTGGCCACCATTGGAGGTTTGGCGGCTATGATCATATTGCTAGCTATTAACTACGATGTGGTAAAAGCCCGGGCGACAATGGTGGTGATGTTCTTTGTGCTCTATGTCTATGGCACAATCGTTGGCAGTATGAATGGCATTGTTACCCTCGAGTCGCTCAAGCTGTCAGTTCTTTTTTTACTGCCTTTGTTTGCGGGTTTAGTGTTAGGGCAAAAAGGATTTTTGTTGACCACAAAAGAACAGTTTCTTAAATTCCTGCTGGCATTTCTTACCTCTATATCAGTGGTAGGTTTGGGCCGGGTTTGGATGTCAACAAACGACTAAGGCCTGTTAGTGCTTGATCTGAGCATTAAGGCTGAGGTGCTTAGTAATAATGAGACGAATGAAGTCATTGTGCGAAAGGCGTTAGCCTGATTCCATGAGTCTCTTGTCGCTTGCCAATTCATAGGCAAATTAAGCGGATCCCATGACTCGGTGTAGGCATTGAGTGGCAGATTAACCTGCTTGGTAAATATAATTATGCCTGCTATATAAACAATTGCGGCTAGGACGATCAGCCAGAAAAAGAGGGATTGTCTGTGTCTGAAATTGAGCAACACGGCAAGCATTGCAACGGCGCCACTACCGAAAAAGAACATAAAGAACATTGGATGGCGAACATTCTGGTTGAACAGGGACTGCATAGTGGCGTAGGTTTGTCCATCTACCTCTTGCATGGCTAGATTGATGTTGAATGTATATGTCCAGAAAAAGCCTGCCATGACACCCAAAAAAGCAACGGTCAGTCCAAGACTGACTCTCCCTGCATGGTCTAAAAACGTGTTGTTATTCATCATCATCATTACCTACATCGTAGAATCTTAAAAAATCGTACATTTATATACGGATTTTAAAATCGTATAGATCTGTACGATTTTTGTCAAGCTGTGTATACTCAATTCATGTTGAAAGAAAAACAAGATATTCGTCGACAACAAATTCAGGCTGCGGCTTATGAACTGTTGGAAGACAAAGGCTATAAAGCTACTTCTATGCTTGCGATAGCTAAACAGGCTAAAGCATCCAATGAAACTCTCTATGCCTGGTATGGCAGCAAACAGAATCTGTTCCGTGCCCTAATCACTGACAATGCCGCAGAAGTGACTGCTACTATCAAACAAGCTTTGACTCAGGAAACCGACTTAAAAAAAGCACTGAATAGAATTGGTCCTTTGTTATTGACTCTGGTTCTCAGTGATAAGGCCATAGCCTTGAATCGTGCAGCGGCAGCGGATGCCAATGAAACGAAAGTGTTGGGAGAAACATTAGCCAGTGCGGGCAAAAATGCAGTTCAACCGTTGATTCAGGAACTTTTTGAACAGGCACGAGCAAGACAAACCATCGACTTCGATGATAAGGAACAGATTAGCAATGTTTATCTATCACTCTTGATTGGTGACTTACAAATAAGACGTGTTACAGGAGCAATTCCTAAAGTCACGAAAGCGCAGATAAACAGGCGCTCAAGTCAGGCTGTAACTTTATTGTTAACTCTGTTTCCGATGTCTTAGTCAATTTCAGCAGTTGGGTTTGGCTTGCTTGTGGAAGGGGAGGCTGATGCATTATCGGCAATTTCGAGGATCTCCCTATTCAGATGTCACTATCCAGATGCCACTTTGATTTGCAATGGGATTGTATTAGTATCACTGTTTAAGGGAAGCTATATAGAACATGCAGGAAATATGAATGAGTAAGGAAAATCGACAATGGCTGGCAAAACAATTGCCAGAATTGCTTGCTGAGAAAATCATCAACCAGGATGTGCTTGAACGTATAAGCCAACATTTCGCTCTGGATGAATTGCCACAGGAAGAATCGGGTTTATCCCGCATGACCATTATTCTGGCGGCCATTGGCGGCTTGTTGATTGGTGGTGGTATCATCATGCTGTTTGCGCACAACTGGGATAATTTAAGCAGAACCATTCGCACATGGTTGGCATTGGGGCCATTGGTGTTATCCCAGGTCTTTGTCTTGATGGCGCTCTTTCCTAAAGAACGTGGCAGTGCCTGGAGAGAAGCATCCGCCGCACTCATGTTTTGTGCTGTACCGGCATCAATTGCACTGATTGGCCAGACCTATCACATCAGCAATGACGCACAGGCGTTTCAAACGGCCTGGTTCTGGTTGATTGTGCCTTTTGTCTATTTGCTAAGGTCCAAGTTGGCTGCCATGTTGACCATGATTCTGGCAGCCAATATGGCTATCATGTATCAGTCCCAGTTCTGGATATATCCCTTGGTTCTGCTGCCTTTTTATTTTTTACCCAATCCCTATGGCTTGGCAGCAAAGAATGCCAAAGTGGGTTGGGTTTTTGCTTTGGCGACAGCCATTGCATTACCCATCAGTTTATTGATTGACCATGACCACCATCCGAGCATTTTGTTGATCGTGATGTCGGGAGCTGTTGCCCTCTATCTTTTAGGTGGACTCAGAGAACAGCAGTATGGTTTCTGGAATCGTTCTTTTACTAACGTTGGGGCTGTCAGTATTGCCATCAACCTGTTGTTTTATTCCTTTGAAGATGTCTGGAGCGAGTTGTCCAGAGTGCAGTCCATGTGGTTGGGAGAAACAGGTTTGTTGCCGTATTCTTTGATAGGAATTGCGCTGATTGGCTTATTTTATGTGCTGCGCAACAAACGTTTTGACTTGCTGCCATTGGCAAGTACGATATTGTTGGCTTGCATTCCCTCGTTTGTTCCGGTGAGCTATTGGCAACCCGTGCTGTTTTCAGTGGTTGCCAATCTGGTCGTGTTTGCTCTGGGAGTCTGGTATCTATGGCTTGGTGTCAAATATGACAGTGGCAGTCGTTTGAACTTTGGTTTGATTTTGATCATGTCGATCATCATGTTACGCTTTTTTGATCAAGACTTCAGTTTCATCGTTAAAGGTCTGGCGTTTATCGCCATGGGCATAGCGCTGATCGTTGTCAATGTCTGGCAGAACCGCAGGAGCAGAAAATGAAACAATCAAGAGTGATTATACTTATCATCGCCTTGTTGGTTTGTGCGGCGCAGCTATACACTCCAGTGAGCATGGCTTTGCGTTATGAAGACGTTTTGTCAACAGGAACCAGCTATCGATTTCTGGTTGAACCGATTGACCCAGCTGACCCCTTCAAAGGTCGTTATGTGCGCCTGACATTCCCCATTGAACGTGGAACCTTGTCTTCATTGGGGGCAAGCATTGACAAAGATGAATTCAAACGCAAAGACAAGGCCTTCATAACATTGGACAACAACCCACAAGGCAGGGCTGTAATCAGCAACATCCTGCGGGAAAAACCAGCTTCAGGGGATTATATTGCCGTAAAAATAAACTATTTATATGACGATAAATACGGCATCGATTTGCCCTTTGATCGCTATTATGCGGAAGAGTTTAAGGCACCAAAAATTGAATCGATTGTCTGGGACAGAAATCGTTTAAGAGAAGATGCACCAGAAATCATTGCTGATGTACGTATCAAAGAGGGTGCTGGAGTCATTGCGGAACTGTATGTTGGTGATGTGCCTATTTTGGAGTTTTTAAAATTGGAGAAGGTAAAATAATCAAGATAAGTGAAGGTAGCCCAAAGGAAAGATATTACTGAAGTATAATTGGGTTGTAGCCATTAAATTCCAGGCACGTGATCTGCACAGAGAGCTTTGGACTAAATAGTAGGGATATAACTTTCTATATGTCGACATCGCGGAAATTCAGCGCAACCCCAGAACTTTTGACCCGCTTTAAGACCTTTTTTGCTTTGCCGCAATATCATATTATTGCCACACTTCCGACAAGTTCTCGTCTGAGAAGTTTTGTTCTTATTATTGATTCTGTCATCAGTATTGGTCTTTTCTAGATGCTGCTGTGATGATGCAGTCTTTGCTGTCAAAACGGTTGCCTTGACATGCTGAACATGTTCTCGGTTGGTCTTGAATGAACGTTGCAGCATATCACTGTTAATTTTACTGAGAATAGACATTACGTCTGACTGCTCCAGAACAAGATCTGTCTTGGATCGAATAAATTGAATATACCCTTTGCCATAGGTAACATTGTCTGGCATCGGTGTTTTGAATGTAGAATCGCCTATAAAAACTACCACAGAGTGGATCTGGTGTTGTTCAAGTTCTAACAAAGCCTCCAATGTTTTCACATGCTTATAATTCTGATGTAACGGATTTTGAAATCGATTTGAATGCCGATAAATCTTCTGCGTCCACTGCTTTTGACGAGCATTGCCAAAAATCCAACCCTTCATGTTTTTTGTTTCCACCACAAACACGCCATATCGCGACACAATAATATGATCAATCTGTGTGCTGCCATCTGCGGTGGGTAAGGTGACATTTTTCAGCAAATGATATTTCTTTTTGTCTAGAAATAAGTTGGTACTCAGATTGACAATAAACTCACCTACAATACCTTTGAACCAGGATGTTTTAAATATAATAAGCACAAAGAACACAGGAATGAGAAACCAGAGTTGATTAAACAGCTGAGAGAAAAGTTGTGTTGGTAGCATTTGGGTGGTTTTGTTAGGGTGATTAATAGTATTGGTTCTTCAAAGATAATAGCTTATTTTTCTATAATCGGTATATTTTGGAGGGAGTGAGTTTGATCAATATATCGGAGAAATCCGATTAGTGTTGTTTGAATCTCAAAGCCAGTATTTGGCTGGTTTCAGATACCAACTCGATTCATGTGAATGTTGATATGTTGGCGTGTTGCCAATAATAGAGATCCCTCGTTCTATAGAGACAAACCCTTAGACCAGAATTTTCATTGATTAATGTTTAGCGGCTTAATTCAGTGAAGAATTATTATAAAGCCTATTGGGGAGTGCTTTCCGGCTGCCAAAAACTAGACAAAAGCTATAAAAGTTTCCACCGGCAACTCCGGTTGTCTACGTTACATCCAGCAGTGAAACTCTATCAACTGATCTAAGTGGATTTGTCGAGCTCTTCTTCCAAGCGTGTTTTTAGCTTATCTACCACATTTCTTACTGTTTCAATGTCTTTTACCTCAAGGCCGCTGGACAGTGCGTTCACCCAGGGGATTTGCAGCGCGATAGCGGCTTCAAACAGCGTTTTACCTTTGTCGGTCAGGACAACTAAATGGGCTCGTTTATGGTGTGGATTGGGTTGAAATTCAACAATATTTTCCTTTTCCAGCTCGTTAACAATGCGTTGAATACCTTGTCGGTGAACACCCATATTACGGGCATGCCATGCAACTGACTCCGGTCGTTCTGCATACGATATTGCCCCGAGAACCTGCCACCGCGCACTGGTTAATCCAAGTTTGGCAACCAGTCGGTCGCCTGCAAGTAGCAATCGGCCGTTAAGTTTAAATACATCCAATATCAATGCTGTTACTGCTTCACCCGACTCTGTCCATTGATTATTCGACATAATTCTTTCTCTTATTGAAAATGCATTGTCATTATGACAATATAACACCAATTATCATAATGATAATCAATGAACCAATTATAACCAATTTCCCAGGAGCTAACCATATGGTCAAATTCAAACCACTCGATCCCGAATTCCCGATTGAACAACAATTGGGCGTTGAAGCTGGGCCAGTCGTTTTAATCAATTTATTCACTATTGACCCTAATGATCATGATGCACTGATCGAAGCTTGGAAAGCAGACGCTCTCTATATGAAAACGCAACCCGGCTACATCAGCACTCAAATGCATAAGGCAGTTGGTGAAAGCTCAATGTACTTGAATTATGCCGTCTGGGATTCAGTATCAGACTTTCGTGCAGCTTTCGCAAAACCAGAGTTTCAGAATGCTCTCAGTCACTACCCCTCAAGCGCGGTCACAGCACCACACCTGTTCGAAAAGATTGCCGTATCAAATTGCTGCACGGTCTGACATAAGCCTTAGTGAAATATTAAATAGGAGGAGGTCTCCATGAAAACACGAATTCATGCAATTGCAGGTGGCATCGGCTTCTTGATGATCCTCCTGTTTTTGACATCCACAGTGATCGCTGAATTGTTTGCGAGTCACGAGACTGTCGCGGCGGTCAAGGCGTTGATCCTGAAAGGCATGTTCATCCTTATTCCCGCTATGATCATTGCTGGTGGGTCGGGCATGGTGATGGGGAAAAATCGCACTGATGCTCCTGCATGTGCAAAGAAAAAACGCATGCCAATTATTGCCTTGAACGGTTTACTGGTTCTGGTTCCCTGCGCCTGGTTTCTGGCTGATAAGGCGGCTATGGGAGGATTCGACACCACGTTCTATATCATTCAGGTCATCGAGTTGATCGCTGGTGCGGCAAACCTCACCATGGTCGGTTTGAATATTCGCGATGGGTTGACTATGACAGGTAGAATTGGTGGGGCAGCCAGAGCATCGACTTCATCAAAACCATCGTCAAAATCATCATCAAAGCCATCGCAGGCAATTATTGAAGAACGTCCCGCAGGTCCATTAGTCGTTAAATCAGCACCCCGACTCACTGATGCTAATGGAAACAATCTCGCGTTGAAACCCGTTATGGCTTTGTGCCGGTGTGGCCAGTCGAAGAACAAGCCTTATTGTGATGGAGCACACAGCGAGATTGGTTTCACAACCGAACCTTTGGCAGACGGTGCACCTGATGACGTGAAAATCTTCGAGGGTGAACACATTAATGTCCACTACAGTCGGTTGCTTTGTTCTCACGCGGGTGAATGTGGAACGCGCTTGAAAGAAGTATTTGATACTGATCGTGATCCTTGGATTGTCGCTGATAATGCGACGCCGGACGAGGTCAGAGAGGTCATCAAAGCATGCCCCTCTGGTGCCTTGTCCTGGGGTGAACCAGGCGGACTGGCCCAGCACATTCTCGGCGAAGAATCAGGCATTACAATCGAAGGCAACGGACCCTATCGTGTCTCAAAAATTCCATTGGCATCGGGTGCGCAAGCACAAGGAGGGTCTGCTGAAAAATACGTGCTTTGTCGTTGTGGTGCTTCAAAGAATAAACCCTTTTGTGATGGTACTCATGTAGACATCGCTTGGGCTGATCAATAAATCCGCAGTCTGGAAAATCATAATCTCACAGAGTATTTAACAGAGGAACTATGAAAAGCACATCTACAAAGTATGGAACAGTCGCAGTCACCATTCATTGGCTGAGTGCCATTTTGATTCTAATGCTGGTGGTATCCGGATTTCGTGCTGCATCCATGATCGATAGCGCTGCCAAAGAAGCGATTCTGGTAATTCATATGCCCTTGGGCATCACCATCTTACTGTTGACGGTGGCGCGCATTCTCTGGTGGACCTTGGCAGACAAGAAGCCAGCCCCGGAGTCAACAGGACCTGAATGGCAAAACTTCTTGGCCAAAGTGGTGCATGTATTGTTCTATGTTGTCATTATTGGCATGGCCGCAAGTGGCATTGGAATGATGGTTCTCTCAGGTGCTGGAGCTATACTGTTTGGAGGCTCAGAAGCAATGTTGCCGAATTTTACCGACTATGCCCCGCGTTTGCCTCATGGACTTGGTGCCAGACTGATGGTGATATTGCTCGTGTTTCATATTGGCGCGGCACTATATCACCACTTTATCAAAAAAGACGGGCTGATCGCTCGCATGTGGTATGGCGCAGATTAAGCCTGCATCTTTAGTGATCTAATATCGTTTAATATGGTTCTTGCGCTTTATATTGAAGCATACCAACTAATGCGGTGATTGCTTATACAGTGCACTTAAAGGTCGGTTTGTATCTTTAAGCCTGCATAAAATAGAGTATTTAGATGAAATCTTAAAAAGGCCATTATATACTCAAGCCATCATTGGTGTTTGTCGCATAATTTTGGAATCAGAATGAACCCAATGCCCTTAAATTCGTACTACCTGAAACAGAACAGACCATTATTCACAATAATGGTCTGATTTGGCGAAGTTTGGACGCCTCAAGTTTCCGGTTGGCAAGTGAGGGTGATCAAGCAGTCTAATCAATTTAGTTGGTTTGCAGGGATTTTTTTCTCTTCAGATCATTGAGGATTCGTTCAGGATTGCGGGGTCATGAGCGAACCCTTTTCACTATTGACCTCGTACAAGGAGTATTTTATGGAAACACGAAATTGGTACGCATGGCTGAACGAAATGCCACCTAAGCCAGATGACTTTCACGTAACGGGCGAAGTGTATGTTGCTAACCCGGGTGTGAAAGCTTTGTTAACCGTCAAAGAACCGCAAGGGATCAATCCCGATGTTCTGTTACTTGACCTGCATCTGGTGCAGCAACCGGGCATGTGGCCACAGATGATGACCTGGGCTCAGGCTCGATACGACAGCGTCATCTGCCCGGGAGGCGTTCTCTACAAACAAGTGGAAATTTTCTACGAAAATGAATCCATTGCAACCATGGACGTAGAAACTGTGTCATAAGACGTTTGGGTTTTATGGAGACTGGACAATGCCTTATGTTGTCCAGTTACTCCATGCTTTAGGAGATTTTTGTGTTGCGTGTTTCAGTCAAGGATGTATAAAAAACGGGCAAACAAAGAACTGCATCGCATCAACAGCACTTAGGGTTTGGGGCTTGTTCTCACTAAAATAAAAAGTAGTATTTGATACATCAAGTGATGGAAGCTGCGAAGGTTCGAAGTATTTTAGTTTGTTTTGCAGGTGAAGTTTCAGGCTAAGCAAGCAATGCCCATTCATTGAGTTCTTACTGGCAAAGCTGGATATCATCCTTTATAGTAAAAAGAGCGTTTGATGTCTTTTCTAGAAATGGGGAGGGGATGATGGATTATACAGTCGGAATCAAGGGTAGTTCACGGCGAGTCGCATATCGTTTGCGTGGTTTTATGTGTGGCCTGCTTTTTTTCTTTTTTAGCGCCGTATTCGCTCAAGACGATGATATTACCGTTCATGTTAAGGGTGGTCCTTGGAAATCGGAGTCTGGTGAGGTAAAGCTGGCGAAACAATCATTCAGTGTTCGCCATGCTGCTGGCGATGTCTATTTCAATGGCCATATCTATATGGAACCTACCATTGCCTTCAGAACGGGAAATGATGGTTTGTCGGTGTCAATCAAGCCGGGCGTTACGGCCAAGGTGACCGATGAAATTCCACTGCCGAACACACGGGTCTGGTTGGGGTATAGACTGGCAAGACAAGTGATGGATTATCCTGATCAATCCGTGCGGAAAATTTTTGTCCAGTTTGATAAAGGCAGCTTAATTGAATATCAAGGCTGGTCACTCAAAGCTCCTGCTGGTTCGACGCGAGTCGAAAGACTGATTGTCGAATGGTATTCCAGCGACATCGATATGCAGCAAAAGCTCGCTTGGGGTGGTGCTCATTTCCCCTGGGTGGCGGTGGTGGGCGCGGGGATAACCGCAGGCCTTGGTGGTGCTGGTCTGGTGTGGTTGCGTCGACGCCGAGCACGACGTAAAGAAGAGGAAGATCGGGAGAAAAGTGATTCATACCTCATCAAATTCCTTGCATTGGATCCTGCTGATGAGCTGACTGAAGCCTCTTTGGGGCAAGTGCTGCATATCAAGGTGTTTCCCAAAAAAGGAGGAGAAGATTCCGAACCGCCACTGAATGTGATGGTGAATTGCCCTGCCAATGGGCAGACCGTAACACTGAAACTAACACCGGAGAATTCCACAGATAAGGCCTTCATTTCAGAACCCTTGGTGCTGGAATGGCCGCAGGAAACTCTAAAACTACACACCAAAAAACTAAAGCCAAAACCCGGCCGATTGATACGTGCCACTGTTGGTGAGGATTATAATTCGATTCGGGTGGCCCCAATGCCAGACAGCGACGTTCCTGAATTCAAGGGTTTTTTGCTCGAACGTATCGGCGATGGACGCCCCTTATTGGTCAACCCGGACCGTAATCAAAACGGTCATCTCGGCGTGCGGTTCACCGATCCGCAAGGCAAGCCAGTGGTCGCTGAACAAATAGTGTGGCGCATCAAAGGTGTGGACAAAGCGGTAATAACGGCGACAGATGAGCAAGGAGAGACCTTTCTGGGGTTTTCCCCAACGGATAATCGTAAATTTGCAGCCATGTTCAATGATCTGTTGTTGGCTCGAAATATTCCGGTTGGTCGAATTTCAGTCACGGCGGTGCCTGCACATGAATCGTTCGTTGGCAGCATGGACTCAGCGCCAGTCACCTTCAAAGCGAAACTGACTCCGCCGACCATGGTCAGCATTCTGAATAAGAGTTTCAAAAAAGCCCCAATTCTTCTGGATAAGCATGAATACTATGTAGAAGCGTTTCTGGGCGGAGGACTGCGTGGTCTGATAAGACCAAAAACAATCACAGCAAAAGTTATTGAACCGGATGGTGGTGAAGACGAAGTCATCCTGACGAAGTCTGCCATGAAATGGTTGTATACCAGCGAAGTAATGCAAGTGGCAATGGATGATCAGGGCGACGAGCTGTGCTTTGAGTTTAATGGGCAGAAAACCTCCGTTCCAGTCTACAGCACAGAGCCCGAAGCCACAGCAGGCGAACAGCGAAAGCTGCTTGAGTCACAGGGAAAAATAATTGCAGAAGCGTTGAAAGCAGATTCTCTGCCAGCGGATATTCGCAGCGGCCTGCAAATCAAGGCCAAGCTGGTTCAAAATGCCTTGATATTTCATCAACAGCCGTTCTCAGTTGGGCTGATTAACATCGAAATCGTCAATGAATATCAAAAGTTACTGGAATCAGAAGATTTTGATTTTGGTCAGCCAATCGATGTCTCACCGGATCAGAAGGTGTTGCCTAAAATAGCAAAAGCCATTCAAGTGCGTTATGTCTGCGAAGCAGAGCAAGGAATCATTGATAAAACCATCGATGAACAAGTCAAATATCAACGCAGTTCATTGACGGTGATGGATGGTGTTTTTATCTTTTTGCTGGAAACTGTTCGCTTTGTGCTATCGCCTATGATTGGCGCATACACACTGGTCTCAGGTCGAACCGAAGAAGGGCGAAAAGCTTCTTTTGTTGAACGCCTGGCTGGTGGTGCCGATGCCTTGCTCTGCTTGTTGCCCATTGCCTTGGGTATCCGGCGTTATGCCAAAGCCGCACAAGCAATGCGCATGCAGGCCAAGGCAGAGCTGAAATTCATCAACCGAACTCTGGGACAGGCACACGATCAGGCTATTTTCACGCTAAACGCAGTCACCGCAACACAGCTTGAAGCCCGTTTTGCAAAAATGTTCCGCAAGTCGAAGAAAAAGAGTGACTCATTGCTTACTAAAATTGAAGGTGTTGATAAGCGAGTTGAGAAACTGCGTAAACAGCTTGCTGATCATCAGGATGAGCTGCAAAAAGCACAGGATAAACTTGCCCAAATGAAGGCTGAGCGTCAGCTGCCCAAGGCAAAGCGCACCGAAGGTATCCGCACATCACCCAGTGCGATTGCATCAGCAGAACGTGGCATCGCCCGGCGCCAGCGCTGGATGCAAGGCAAACAGCTTAAGCTTGACGCAGCTCTACAACAGCGAAAACAAGCCACTCAGGCCCTGGATCAAATCAAGGCAGGACGATATCTGGATCGTCAGGAATTGCTGCGTATGCACGAAGCTGGCGTTCGCCCCGGTGCATTCGACAACTTTGATGGTGTTGTGGCCAACAGAATTTATGAAAAACAGGCCGAAGGTGCATTCGCAGCCAAGCATGGCTGTTGGGCTGGTGACAACAAAGTGTTTATTCGCGAGCCGTATAAACGGACTAACTGGGGAAGCAATTTTTCAGTGTCCAAAAAAGTCCACGTCCGCCACCCCGAACCCGATCACCTGAGACTCGACCCGGAAAACTTCGCTGCCGGTGATTCCAAATACTACCACTGGCCAGAAGGAGATTCTCTGGCATCTATGTCACGCAGTAATCAACGTCTGGTCGAAGGTCACGTCACCACCATCGTCGACACCATTGAAAAAGCCCGCCTGTGTCAGCACTACCTAGTCAGCCGAACCGCCAACTTCGCCGGTGCCCCCGCATCCAAAGTCTGGAAAGAAGTGCTCGAGCTACCCATGGTCATCGTCACCCCAACCAACGTGCCCGACTTCGTCCAACAAATGATCAAAACTCGCGTACGCGGTGCAGGTAGAAATGTGATATTCACCCGGCTTGAACCACAACTGGATCTCTGGGCTGAGTTGATTCCGAAAATTAAGCAGAAGTGATTTTTAGCTGTTGTTGGTTTATTTAGTTGAGTGTTTGAAGGGGTATGCCGTGATTTCTGCTGTTATGAATAAAAGTAGTTTTGATATAGATTTTTTTGAAAGAAATATTTAAATGGTTGTTTATTTTTAATGAAAGGGAAAGTGTTTAGATGAAATCTTAAATTTGGTGTTTTATACTCGTAGCGAATATTTGATAGATGGGAGAAAGACAAGACCTGACATCACATCTGAATCACTGTTCAAAATACGATATGTTGTGTAAAACTGAATACTAATAGAGAAATACTTAACTATGACTAACTTATTAGATTGGAACACGCTAGGTCATAAAACAAAGGCCTATCTAGATACGGAAAGTGGTATTGATTCTGAGCAAAAAGCTTTTCCGATTCTAATGGTTGCATCTTTACTTGATATATCAGACGAAGAAGCAGAGGATTCTATAACTGATGGAAGTAAAGATAGAGGAGTTGACGCTATTTTTATCGACGATAGAGATGGCCGGAACTCGATTCATATATTCCAATTTAAATATGTGGATACTTTTGAAAATACGAAAAAGAATTTCCCTAGCAATGAAATAGATAAGTTAGTTTCATTTTTTGACGATTTATTGGATATGAATAAATCGTTGAAGGACACCTGTAATCCAATACTTTGGAATAAAGTAAGAGAGGTTTGGTTGGCTTTGGATAAGCCAAAACCTTTTGTAGAGGTTCATTTTTGTGGTAACACATTACCGATGACAGATGAGGAGCAAACTCGTGCAAATGCAGCATTAGGTAAATTCAAATACTTTAATGTTCATCATCACAGCCTTGATTCTATTGTTGGGATGTTTGTTGATAAAAAGTCGGTAAGAATCAATGATAAACTACAGATTGTTGATAAGGATTTTTTTGATCGAACAGATGGGAATATTCGTGGCCTAATCTGTACAATTGAAGCGAGCGAGATAGTAAGGGTTATTTCTGATTCAGAAAACCCATCTGTGATAAACAAGGAAATATTCAATGATAATGTGCGAGTCTACTTGAGCAGGACTAATAAAATAAATCGAAAAATTATTGAAGCAGCCTTGTCGGAAGACAATTCTTTATTCTGGTATCTGAATAATGGAATCACTATTACTTGTGATTCGTTTTCATACCCAAAAGGTAAACGAGCACCTGTTGTTGAATTAGAAAATATACAAATCGTAAATGGAGGTCAAACCTCTAATGCACTTTTTGAAGCATATCAATTAGACGCAGAAAAGCTTAATGATGTCTTATTAGTGGCAAGAATCATTGAAACAAAATCTCAACCAGTTAGTTTGGCGATTGCTGAGTCAACTAATAGTCAAACTCCGATTAAAAGCAGAGACTTAAGGTCAAATGATGATATTCAAAAGAAATTAGAAGAGGCGTTTGAAGGAATGGGGCTTTATTATGAAAGAAAGCTTAAACAACATGCAGATAAACCGAAGGGGAGTCGTGTTGATGCGTTGACAGCTGGGCAAGCATATTTAGCATATATTCTTGATTTGCCAGAAGTTGCTAAGAAAGATAGAGGCAGAATATTTTCAGATTTGTATGATCAGATTTTTACGGATGAGGTAATTGCTGATGAGCTTTTGTGCTCACTAAAGATTTTAAACTCAATTGAATCTATAAAAAAGGTACTCCAATCGTCAATCAGAAAGCAAGAATCTTTTGATTTGAATCACCTTTTTCTAATTGATGGTGCCTATCATGTGTTGTTTGCCGTTGGACAAATTTGTGATGAAAGGTCTATCAAAAGACTTGACTATGATAATACAGTTAAACTTATACCTGAAGCTATTGAATACGTATCTGCTCTAGTAAAACTAACACAGGAACGTGACGAATCATTTTCGTTTAACCGATATTTTAAGGATGCTAAAACTAAAACGAAACTAGCTTCATTCATTCAGGTAGGTGAGGATGAAAAATAACTTTTTAGTATACTGGTTTCTGCCATTCAGATGCATAGCAATTGGCAACACCTGACACATTCTTCGACATTTAATATAATAAATGGATAGAGTAACCATACAATCTCATGCGAGAATTCACGCTGCTTTAATAAATGAGAGTGGCTATATGGGGCGCATTGATGGAGGAATCGGTTTTGCAATTGATGAACCAAAGTGGGAAATATGTGTAGGCAGAGATATTTCCAATAGTAAGCTGAATGTTGATCTTGAATTTGAGAATGAAATTGAAAAACTAAAGTCTCGATTTATTGCTCGATTTAAATTACCTGATTTTACTATTACGATACCAACTAAAATAGAAAGTCATATTGGTCTCGGCTCTAAAACTGCGCTACTTTTAGGCATAGGAAAAGCAACTAGTAAGCTATTTGAGTTAGGGCTTTCTCCGAGTGAAATAGCTATTGAGGCAAAACGCGGAGGTACTTCTGGAGTTGGGTATTGGGCTTCCCAAAAAGGTGGCGTAGTGTGGGATGCTGGCCGTAGGTTCCCAAGAGATAAAAGTACATTTTTACCTTCATCTTACTCATCTTCAAGACCTCCCAAATTAATTACCTCATTTGATTTAAACGATTATTATATTTGCCATTTCAGGTACGCAAAAAAAGGTGTTTTTGGAAAAGTTGAGTTAGCTATTTTTAAAGACAACTGCCCGCTCTCCCATGACTCAACTAGGGAGTTATTATCAGTTATATCTGGTGTACTTGTGCCATCACTATTATCATCTTGTGATGATGGAGTTCAACTGGCATTAAAGTCAATACAAGAATTAGGAATGAAGAAAATAGAATGGAGTCATCAGGATAGTGAAACGTTAAAATTTAAAAAATACTGGGAATCATTGGATACAAATATTGCACTTGGCCTTAGTAGCATGGGACCAACAATGTATTGTTTAACCAAAAAACCTGAAAGAATAAAAAAAATTATTAGTAAATACCCATTTAAGCCAATTCACTACTATCAATCACAAATCGTTAACGGACAAAAATAATGAGCAACGCTTCTTTATTATCTATTGGAATTAATGAGTATGACAATTTTCAAACTCTTGGACTATGTGCTCAAGATTCTGAAAGCATATCAAAGTCATTTAGTAATAGGCATCCAGAAATTGTAGTAAATATATTAAATGATCAATGTTGTAGTCCAATCTCAGAACACATAATAGAAAAACTTCAAGGGTTTGAAAATCTAAACTATTCAGAAACAGATACTGTGGTTTTCTTTTATGCAGGCCATGGCTTTTCTATAGATGGAAAGGATTATTTAATCGCTAAAGATACAGTCTTTGCAGATTTGAGTACTGCAATAAGCACAGATGATGTTGTTGATTTTCTTAAGTTGTCTGGAGCGGGGAATATTGTTGTAATAATTGATGCTTGTAGATCTGAAAATAACCGAGGCATTAATAGCTTTGGAGAAAGAACTGCTGAATTATCTAGAAGAAAAGGTGTAATAACTTACTTTAGTTGTAGCCCTGGCGAGACTGCAAAAGAATTAGCTAAATTACAAGGTGGAGTGTTTACTCATACTTTTACTTGTTTGATTAATGACCTTGACACGCCGTTCACGCCATTCCAATTTAATAGAGAACTGATTGATAGAGTAAAAACAATATGCTCTGATCATAAACTAGGAAAACAAACACCATACACAGCTGTAGCTCCATTGGAAAAAGCTACTTATGATGTTTTTACAGGTCATCGGCATGATAACGGCGGCAATAAGAAAGAAATGATTTTAGTATTAGGGCCAAGCAATGCTGGGAAGACGACAATTGGGCAATATCTTGCTAGAGAGTTTGGTTATGTTCATGCTGAAATGAGTTCATTTGCATGGAATCGATTTAATGATAGCGATGGATTTAAAGGATCTATTTTGGATTTCATGGAAAAAGAGGTTTGGGCTAATGGGAATGAGGACGCAATTGCTCAAGATCTAATTAGTTCAGATTTCGGAGCGAACAAAATAGTAGTTTGTGGCCCTCGTAGAATGGAGGAAATAGAAACGTTAGTTTCACAAGATTGGGATGTAAAGCCTCTATTTGTTTTTGCGAATGCATATAGTAGATACAATAGAATTCAGCACACGTCTGGGCGGTATGGTCCGAGTTACAGAGAGTTTATTAAAAAAGATTTGAAGGAGTTTTCGTGGGGAATAGCTAACATGATTCAGATTAAAAACGTTGAGTTAATTGTGAATGAATCTGGGATAAAAGAGTTTTGTGATAGCATTACATCGTTTATTGATGAATAATCGTCTAACAATAGATTCAACCCTTTTTCCTTCTTTTAGGGCTTACTACAGAAACGAATGAAGGATAAAGGGAGGGGCAGAGTCGATTATTTCACCCCGCCCCTGGTATCGGAAGTTCTATATCTACTACCGTCTTTCTTCCCATTTAAACTGCTCTTCCACCGTCACACCATTAGCAAACATATCAGGGTCAAACGGGCGAATATTATCTTGAGCCTCAAATCGAAGCGGCCAGTCTGGATTGGCCAGTGCTGCGGTGCCAAGGGCGATCAGATCAGCGTGTCCGCCTTCGAAAATACGTTTGGCTTCATTGAGATCACCCAGTCCGCCGTTGGCGATGACGGGCAGTTGGGTGATGTCTCTGGCCAATTTGGTCAGGCTTTGTCCATCTCGGCTGAGACAACCGTGGTCGAAGCCTTTGCCTTCGCTGGCGAAGTGAATGTAGTCGGTTCCGGCCTGTTCTATGGCTGAAAATATGATTTTGCCATCTTCAACTCCGCCTGGCCAAGTGTAGTCAAAGTCGTTGACTTTACCCTGTGAGAGCCGGATGCCGACGATGAAGTTGTCTGCAACGCAGTCTTTGATTGCGCTGATGATGTCGGTGCTTAATCGACAGCGGTTTTCTAGGCTGCCTCCGTATTGGTCTTCTCGTTCGTTGGTGTAGTCGGTCAGGAATTGGTCCAGCAGGTAGCCATTGGCTGCGTGGACTTCAACACCGTCAAAGCCCGCTGCTTGGGCACGTTTGGCAGAGTGGCAAAACCCTTCGATCACTTGCTCAATTTCAGATAGATTCATGGCCTGTGGCACTGGGAAGCGACCTTGTTTTTTGCTGTATCCCGCTAACATGTGCCGCATTGGTTGAATGGCTGAGGCGCTGCGGGTGTTTGTCAGGTGTTGCGACAAGGCTCCGGCGTGCATCAATTGGAGAATGATTTTTCCTCCGGCTTTGTGGGTGGCGTTGACCACATTCGCCCAGCCCTGTTGTTGTTGGTCATTGGTGATGCCGGGTTGCTTGGGATAGGCTTGGGAGAGCGAACGGTCTGTGTAGGTGCCCTCTGTGATCGTTAAGCCAAAGCCACCTGTGGCATAGCGTTGGTAGTATTGCTCCATCAAAGGTGTGGCAATGCCATCACCTTGGGTGCTCACGCGGCTCATGGGAGCAACAACGATTCTGCTGTTCAGGGATAGATGGTTAATTTTGATAGCTTGCAGTAGTGAATGTTCTTTGAGCATTTAAGTCAGCCTTATGTAGTTATGTGAATTTCGGCTACTGTAGAACAATGCGTGCTTTTTTGTAAGAATGCACATTTTTGTGCTATACATACATTTTTGTATGTTATGGGAACAATGCATGACTAATATCGATGTTGATATGGAAGCGTGTCCGACAGAGACCGCTCTCGATTTGATTGGAGGCAAATGGAAAGGAATGATTTTGTATTATCTGTGTTCTGATACGCGGAGATATAATGAGTTGATGCGCCTTATTCCTGATATCACGCAACGCATGTTGACCAAGCAACTGCGCGATCTGGAAGCCAATGGCATTGTTCATCGCGAGGTCTACCCACAGGTGCCTCCCAAGGTAGAATATTCTCTGACTGAATTGGGAAAGAGTCTCGAGCCGGTTGTGCTGGAGCTGGAAAAGTGGGGCAAGGGGTATTTGGCAGCGAATCGATCAGCATCCTGAGACAGAATGCTGAATACCCAAAAGCAGTTTAACTACCTCCAGCTATGTTAATCTTGCTGCAACATTTGCTTGGGATACTGCGGTTTTTATTTTAACCTGTTTGAGTAGTTATGAATCTTATTCGATATCCTGCCGCTGTTTCAGTGGCTATTGCTTCCTGTCTCTTGGTTGTTACGCCTGTTGCGTTTGCTGATTCAGCCAATGTTCCAACATCTTTTCAACGAATTGCGGCTATTTCGACCACTGAGAATTTACCTGAAGGCACCGATTGGAAAACGGAAACTTCTCCAGAAATTATTGCTGCGTCGAAAGACGGCAATACCTTGGTGTATTCAGACAGTCCCATGCAGGGGCTGGGCTTTTTTGACATTCAAAATCCCAGGCAACCCAAGGCAGCGGGTTTTTATAAAACGGCTGGTGAACCGACGTCAGTGGCGGTTGCGGGCGATAATGTGATGGCGGGTGTTAACACGTCTGAGAATTATGTTGAACCCAATGGCCATTTGCTGGCTTTGTCGATGGTGTCGAGAAAACCGGTAGGGCGTTGTGACTTGGGTGGTCAACCCGATTCAGTGGCGGTGTCCAAAGACGAAAAATATGTGGCCGTTGCCATCGAAAACGAACGCGATGAAGACTTGAACGACGGCGTATTGCCGCAGTTGCCTGCGGGACATCTGGTGATCATTCCATTGCGCAAAGGCGTGCCTGTGTGCGAACACAAAAAAGTTGTCAGTCTGGTTGGCCTGGCCGAGATTGCACCCAGTGATCCTGAGCCGGAGTTTGTTGATTTCAATGATAACAATGAGATTGTGGTGACCATGCAGGAAAACAATCACATCGCAATTGTCAGTGCGAAGCAGGCGAAAGTGCTGGCACATTTTTCGGCTGGCAGTGTGGATTTGAACAATGTTGATTTAGGCGAAGAAGGTGCCTTGACATTTGCTGGCAAGCAAATGCAGCGCAAGCGTGAACCTGATGCGGTGAAATGGTTGGACAAGCAGCGCTTTGTGACCGCCAATGAAGGCGACTATGAAGGCGGTTCTCGTGGTTTCACGATTTTCAACAAGCAGGGTAAGGTGCTGTTTGAATCAGGTCTGAGCTTTGAATATATCGTGGCGCAGGCGGGACATTATCCCGAAAAACGCTCTGGCAACAAGGGTGTTGAACCTGAAGGTCTGGAAGTGGCAACGTTCAATGGTCAACGCTATATCTTTGTGATGTCAGAGCGAGGTTCAGTGGTGGGCGTTTATAAAGACACGGGTGCCGAGCCTGAATTTGTCCAGCTGCTGCCATCCGGTGTTGGCCCTGAATCAGCGGTGGCCATTCCTGCCAAAAACTTATTGATCACAGCCAATGAAAAAGATTTGCTGGAAGACAAAGGCCCACGTGCCCATGTGATGGTGTTTGAATTGGCTGCAGGCAAACCAGCATACCCACAGCTGCAATCTGTGATCAAAGATGGGCGTCCCATTGGTTGGGGAGCACTTTCTGGTTTGGTTGCCGATCCAGAACAGCCCGGCAGGTTGTATGCCGTGAATGACAGCTTTTACCGCAGTCAACCCACTATTTTTACTATTGATGCCACCCAATCGCCAGCGAAAATTATTCAGGCGACGCCGGTCACTCGTGATGGCATGCCGGCGCAAAAACTGGACCTTGAAGGCATTACCACCGATGGTAAAGGCGGTTTCTGGTTGGCTTCTGAAGGACGCACTGGACGAATGATTCCACATGGTCTGTATCATGTGGATGCCAAAGGCAAGATTGGCAAAAAGAAGAGTGAAATTGCCTTTCCGGCAGAACTGTTGCGCAATGAAAAACGCTTCGGTGCTGAAGGCATCACCCGCATTGGTGACACCTTGTGGATTGCTATCCAGCGTCAATGGCAGGATGATCCAGTGAATACGGTGAAATTATTGTCGTATAACACCAAAAGCAAACAATGGGGAGCAGTGCGTTACCCGACAGAACCGGCGGAAACTGGTTGGGTGGGACTGTCCGAAATCACGGCCTATGGCGATTCGGTTTACATCATTGAGCGTGACAATCAAATTGGTGAAAAGGCGGCTGTGAAGCGTTTATACCGCGTTGCTCAAGCTGACTTGAAACCTGCTGAACTGGGCGGCGATTTACCACTGGTGAAAAAGGAACTGGTGCATGACTTTATCGCTGATTTGCAAGCCTTCAATGGCTATGTCACAGACAAAGTGGAAGGTTTTGCCATTGACAAAAATGGTGCAGGTTTTGTTGTGACTGATAATGATGGGGTTGATGACAGTTCTGGTGAAACCAACTTCTTCTCTATTGGTCAGATAAAAGCCGTGAATAATTAAGCGCAAGCTTTAGCTATTTAAACATTAAAAAAGCCGCGCATTATAAGGGAATGTGCGGCTTTTTTTATCCAATGCTATTGTTCCCGCCTGAAGCTTTCAGTCTGGCAGCTCTGTCAATGCCTCTATTGCCGATTCATAGCCCAGATCTGCTGATTTCGTGTACCACTGACGTGCTTTGTCGAGGTCTACTTCAACTCCAATACCATGGTGGTAGTTGTAGCCGAGATTAAACTGCGCATAGTAGTTGTCTTTGTTGGCAGAAAACAAATATAACTCTCTGGCCTTGGCGTGGTCTTGCTCGACTCCCAAGCCGTTGTCATAAAGATAGGCAAGGTTGTTGTGGGCACTGGCATTGCCTTGAGCGGCCGCTTTTTCATACCATGTTCGAGCTTTGACGTAATCCTGTTCAATACCTAAGCCTTCATCGTACATATAGCCAAGATTGTTCTGAGCGCTGAGGTGGCCTTGCCTGGCTGCTTGTAGATACCAGTGTTCGGCCTGCTTATAGTCCACATCAGTTCCACGGCCTTCTTCGTACATATAAGCCAGGGTGTACTGTGCTTCAGCATGATTTTGCTGAGAAGCTTTGAGATACCATTCCAGAGCTTCATGGTTGTTTCTTTCAACTCCCAAGGCTTCATAGTAGATATCTCCCATCCCTTTCTGGGCTAGTGGGTTGCCTTGTTTGGCGGCTTTGGCATACCATTGTTTAGCTTTGGCATAGTCCTGTTCAACGCCTGTGCCAAAGTGATATAACTCGGCCAGTTTGTGCTGTGCTTCGGCATTGCCAGCTTTTGCTTCAATTAGCAATGTTGATTCTTGCTCTGTATTGTCAGCGATTGTTATAGATATTGGCGCAATAATGGATATCAATAAAGCAGTAAGGGTCAGAGCTTTGAGATTCATAGAATTATTTCTTTTGCAGTTTGAGCAAGGTTAAAAATTCCAGATTATAACAGCTGAACACATAAACAATGAACAGGGTATTCAGGCAATTGCTGTTGACGTTATGTGCATTTTAGAGGGAATAAATACAATGAAAAAAGTTCGGCACTTTGACTATGTTATGGATTATAAACTGCTGGAGAGAGGGGAACGGGAAGCCTTTGAGTTGTCCTTCCCTGGTCGACTTTTTGAGGATGATAATATTAGCCATAGGCTATCCACTATAGAGTCTCAGCCGGGCTTAACGTTTGTGTTGCAGAAATGGTGGGTCCCACAAGGCTATATTGTTGGCACGACTAGACATCATGGGAAGAGAAAACAGGGTTATATCAATTCAATCTATTTATTGCCTGAAGCAAGGTCGAAAGGAAATGGTCGGTTGTTGATAGAGTCTCTTGTAGAAGCTTTGAAGGAGCGTGATATTAAAACACTGGCCTTGGATGTATCGGCTGCCAACGAAAATGCGATGAGAGCTTATGAAAAAATAGGTTTCCGAGTGTCATCCACAACAATGAAATTTGATTTTGAGGATAAGAAATCTGCAGAAGACCATGGTTGCTGATAGAGGTAAAACACATGCGTTAACAATGCTTGCAGGACCTTTTATACCATTTTACCATCGAACTATTTTGGCTTATGCTCAATAGCTGGGCTAGAAGAAATATTTTTTGCAAAAAAATATCTGCCTCAGGCCTTATCCATAAAATAACTTTCCTCAATGGTCTTAACTATCCTTTTGGTAACTACTTTCTAATATGAAGTGTTCTTTGTATTCTGGCGAAAATCAATAAACATTGACCTTAAGTTACTATGAAAAAAACGACTGTGTTATCCGTGATTCTGGCTGGACTTCTGACTCAAACTGCGGCGATTGCTAAACCTCGATATGAAATAGAAGTTGATCCATCAACGTTCGCTTTGGATGGGTATTCCCTGCATGTTCGAATGTTTCCCGACAGTACGTCAAAATGGCGGTTAGGAGTTGGAGTTTATTCTCTGGAGTTTCCAGATGCTTTTGTTGATATCAATTCAGAGAACAAAAATCAGGGCTGGAATGTTGATCTGGATCTGGGACTTGGCTTGTTCGCGGAGTACTACTTCAGCGACAATAAACACGGCTTATATGCTGGTGCCCAGTTGGCCTATCAAAAGTTCAATATCAGTAACAGTCAGAGTGGTTCAGAGCAGCAGAGCTTTGCTAATGCTTTGTTGATGCCCTATGTCGGTTATCGACTGCCGCTGAGCACTCATTACTATGTGCAGGGCTGGCTTGGAGTCGGGTATTCAGAAAAAGTGTCGGGGGAAACACAGCTTGGAACGAGACATTATGACCTTGATCCTTTGGTCGGTTTCGGTGCTTTACATGTGGGTTATAGCTTCTAAGTGGAAGTGTTTTTACATTCAATATTGCTTTGAGCTTGTGATAGCGCTGCTGGCACAGAACCGTTTTGAAAACCGTTCTGTGCCAATAGGCTTACTTGTAAGAACTTAGATGCGGATGCCTTCGATATGCAGTTCCAGCATTACTTCGGGGCCCACTTTCTCTGAGATGTTGAAGTCGGCCAGTTTCAATGTGGTTGTGCCAGAAAAACCAGCGCGATAGCCACCCCAGGGGTCTTTGCCTTCGCCGATTTTTTCAGCATCGATGGTTACGCTTTTGGTGACACCGTGCAGTGTCAAATCGCCAATAACATCGATATTGTTGTCACCTTTGTCGACAATTTTGGTGCTGACAAATTTGGCATCTTTATACTTCTCAACATCCAGAAAATCAGCGCTTCTTAAGTGGTCATCACGTTTTTGATGGTTAGAGTCGATGCTGTTCATAACAATGTCGACTTCAATTTTGGAAGCGTTAGTATCTTTGTCGTCATAGCTGAATGTTCCGGAAAAATCATTGAAGCGACCCGTCAGCCAGGAATACCCAAGATGCTTGATTTTGAAATTGATAAACGCGTGGGCGCCTTTCTTGTCAATCATGTAATCAGCGGCGGCAGCATTGAGTGATATGACCGATAAAGTGACTGTTGCAGCTAGTGTGAGTAATGTTTTTTTCATGCTATTTCTCCCGGAGAGATTAAAAAATACAGTTAAACGCGTTCTGTTGAAAAGTTATTTCAAAGCCATAAATAAAGCAGACTTCGGATAACTTCTCACAGGGTGTAGGGTAAATCAATAGATATTGAACACTAATGACCGATAGGTGATGAAAATCATTACAAAACAATCACTCAAAAAAGAGCTTGCCGCAGGATTAACGTTTGGCAAACAGGTAATGTGCAACCAGCCATTCACTGCCATTTCTGTAGCCAAATAATTCGGCACAGGCCATAAAGAAAATTCGCCAGCGTTGCAGCCATAGCTCAGCCTTGTCCGGTCCATAGGTATCAGCAAACAGGTTCAAAATATCACTGCGGTATCGATCGGTATTGTCCAACCAATGGTTCGCTGTATTTTCATAATGGCAGCCATCAATGTGCCAACGCTGCTCGAGTTTGAGGTCATCCTGAAAATGCAGCAAGGTATCGCTGGAGGGCATTAATCCTCCAGTAAAGAAATACTGACTCATCCAATCATCTTTGCCGCGCACTTCGAAGGGGTATTGAATATAGCGGTGACAGAAGATGTGTACAAACAGTTTGCCATCTTTTTTCAGCCAGCTGGCAATATTGCTCAGCAAGGTCTGGTAGTTGCGCATATGCTCGAACATCTCAACTGAGACCACACGATCAAACTGTTTGCCTAATTGGTCTGATGTCAGTTCATTGACATCTCTGGTGATGATCTCGACATTATCCAAACCTGACTCGGTACATTGTTTCAGGATATGCTCACGCTGGCTTGTAGAATTCGATACGCCAGTGATTTTGGCATTAGGTAAGTGTCTGGCCATCCAGAGAGTCAGTGAGCCCCATCCACAGCCCAATTCAAGGATTGACATGCCATCGCTTAATTCGCCGCGTTGCAGGTACAGGGCCAGCATGGCGTCTTCAGCTTCGTCGAGCTTGTCGCAACCAGCTGGGTAATAGCAACCGCTGTATTTCAGGTTTTTGCCCAGAGCTTTTTGGTAAAACTCAGTAGGTACCTCATAGTGTTGCTCATTGGCTGCATCGGTCTCGATGGCTATGGGGCTTTGTCTGAGTTCGTCGATCAGGTTCTGGTAGCGTTGTTGCTGAACTTCCGGGTCTTTGACAAACTCTTCCTGCAATCGCTGGCGGCACAGTTCCCGGATGCCGACACGAATCAATGGGTCTGGAAGTTTGCCTGCTTCAGCGAGTTCGAGTAGTTTTTCAATCATGAGAGGTGTTATCGTGTTCTTCTGTGTCTGATTCTTGGGTTGGAAACCATGGGAAAAATGCACTGGTTGTCCGTTGGTAGTGACGGTAATCATCACCTCGGCTTTTCAGGGCCTGTTTTTCAGTGAATGGAATACCGGTGATAAAATATAAAAACAGTAGCATCAATATCGGTGCTAACCATAACCAGGGGCCATATGGCAGGCCAATGGCCAGAATGGGATAGGCAAACCAATGACACCATTCAAAGAAATAGTTGGGGTGGCGGGAATATTTCCATAAACCCAAACGGCAGGTTTTACCTTTGTTGTCAGGGTCGTTACGAAACAAATGCAATTGGTGGTCCGCTTGGTGTTCACCGATAAAAGCAGCGGCAACGATGATAATTGCAAGAATCATAGCCCAGCTTTGAGGCTCAACATGGTGAACGAGCAGCCAGGCTGGCAGACTGAATAATACGACCAAGCCTGCCTGAAACAGAAAAAAGAACAGGTGGAAACGATCTGTGCTTTTGCCAAAATGTTCACGGATGGCCTGATAACGCCCATCTTCAGGTTCGCTGATGACTCTGAGTGCCAGATGGATGCCCAGACGAGCAAACCACAGGCCACCGATTAGGCCAACCAGGATACGCAAGTTGCTATCACCAGGACCGGTGAGGGCATAATACATGCTGGCAGCCATAATGCCATAGGACCATAGTACATCGACAATGCCGGCATTCGAGCTTTTTCGTTGATAGAGCCAGCCTAGCACCATCATACAGCTGGCGGCAATGCAAACGTGGGTTATGAGGGAGGTATTAAGCATCATGTCAGTTTATTGGATTGCACGCTCAAGAACCAGACAATAAAGGCCCAGCTGAGGCCGAGAATTACACTGCTTATCCAGCCATTGAGCAGATAATCCAACGCACCGAAACGTGAACCTGCCCAGTAAGACAATGGAGCACCAAGCAAACCAAATAAAGCTGCCTGCCAGGGTGTCTTTGTGATCCAGGCTAAAGAATGATTGAACGTCAGGGCAAAACTGATCCACAGTGCCATTATCCATAAAGGAGCGAAGGGGCCTGATGGTGAGGAACTGGCATAGTCGATCATGCCAGATATTTGCCAGATAGAATCGCTGACAACCCCAAGAAAAATGGCGCATAATACAACACGTATATCATTGGGGTGACGGTGTTTCGGGTGTAGTTGCCAGAGTGCAAAAATGCCTGTCAAAAGCAGGCACGGCCAGAGTATCTGGTGGGCTGCTCCAAACACGGCGGCCAACCAGATAATCTGAAAACCGACAAAGTTAATGATGTTGTTAATCGACATCAGGCAATGGTGACCGAGTTTTTAGGATTTGCGGAAATGGATTTGCACATCACTGATGGCGCGTTCGGCAAAACCACCTTCGCAATAGCATAGATAAAACTCCCACATACGGATAAAACGTTCGTCAAACCCTTGTGCTCGCACGGTTTCTATCTGTTCGAAAAAGCGTTGCCGCCAGTCAGCCAGAGTGCGGGCATAACTCAGGCCTATGTCATGGATATCTTCAATCACCAATTTGCTGTTGCTGGCGCTTTGTCCAATGGCATTGATGCAGGGGATAAAGCTGCCGGGGAAAATATAGCGTTTGATAAAATCCACTTCTTTGAGTGATTGTTGGTAGCGGTGGTCTTCTACTGTGATGGCTTGCAATAATGCTTGTCCTTTGGGCTTGAGCACACGTGCGATAGTTGCAAAATACGTGTCCAGATAATGGTGTCCGACGGCTTCAATCATTTCTATGGAAACGACTTTGTCAAACTGTCCCTTCAGGTCTCGATAATCCATGAGTTCAACTTTGATGAGCTCCTGTAACTTGTTTTTTTCGATCTGAGCAAGGGATTCGTTATATTGCTCTTTGGAGATAGTAATGGTAGTGACTCTGCAACCTGTCGTCTGGGCGGCATAAATGGCAAAACCACCCCAGCCGGAGCCGATTTCCAGGATATGATCGCTTTGTTTTATTCTCAGTTGTTCGCAGATACGTTGCAACTTTCGAGTAGAGGCAGTGTGCAGATCATCACCTTTATGGTAAAGGTACGAGGAATACATCATGCGTTTGTCCAGAAACAAACGAAAGAATTCATTGCCAAGGTCGTAGTGAGCGGCAATATTTTTGCGGCTGCCTTGACGGGAATTTTTATTACGTCGATGCCACAGGCGCAAAGCCCAGCCAGCAACACGGGCCAGGCCGCCTTCCATTGCATCAAGCAGTTCGCGATTGCGAGCCATCACTCGAATGACATTTGTCAGATTAGCTGTATGCCATTTTTCCTGCAGGTACGCTTCGGCGGCCCCATTGCTACCGCCCAGAGCGATGTCTCGGTAAGTGTCGATATGATCAATCTGAATATGAGCATGCAGTGCGTCCTGGCCTGGTTGGCCGACTGTGATTTCTCCTAAAGGGTCGGTGATTGTCAATTGAGCGTCTTGCAGATTTTTCAGCCGCTGATGCAGTGCACGCCGAAAAGCACTGTCTTTAATGGTGGCAGAAGTGTTTGTTGAAGAGTTTGTTGGCAATGCGCTTTTCATGATCGACAATCGTCTCGTTGTGTTTGTACGTGTTTCAGGTTCTTTGGGTATTGGTAGTCGTGTATAGGTGTTTGTGCCTTGGTTTTATGTCTTGTTGGGGTGGTTGATAAAAGGGATGCGTTTGCACCAGAGTTTCAATGCTTGCCAGTGAATCGCGCTGAAAATTTTCAAACATAACATCGGGTAGCGAAAAGGCAGACGGTTGGCTTGCTGACGGTTCAAAGACTGGCCTTGCAAATTCATAGTGGCAAAAAATTGTCGCTGACGCTTGGTACCGCTTGTCTCCCGATATAGTTCCATATGGATATTAATTCTTTTTTCGGTGATAGTGAAAAACCATCGATACTGTAAATCCATGGGCATAAATGGTGATACATGAAATACCTTATCGAAATCAAATCTCAGTTTATGCTTTGGTGTGTCGTTAATATGTGAAGACTCGTTGGAATCTTGTCGTAGAGTATCGGTTTTTCCAGCGACAGTCCCTGTGGCAACATCCAATACATAGGCATGGCGTTCATCCCAGGGTGTGTTATTGATTTCGGCAACGATGTAGGTCAGAGTCGGGTTTTCAGAGTTGTCTTTGTTGTCAGCATAACAAAAATAGAAACTGACTGGGTTAAAGCAATATCCCCAGTAACGCAGGTTGGTGAGCAGATAAATCTTTCCCTGAAAATGTTCCTGGGTATGAGTGTGGATACACTCAATGACCGCTGTTTTCAGGTCATCATCACCCGTCATGTAATCAGAGCGTTTGAATTGAACCAGATTAAAACGATTCACTGACCATAAGCGGGATAATTGATTCAATGTATCGATTTCGTCGAGATCAATATAGGGTTGAAATACAGTGTACTGAAATCGGTGCAGTCTGGGTTGCTGACGCTCATGAATCACCACTCCTTCATAAACACTGTGGCTCATACTGAAACGCTCTCGCTTAGTGTGTTTTTGAGCAGGGATACGGCTTCTACGGCACTACGAGCTCCATCTTCATGGAAACCCCAGCCCCAGTAGGCACCTACATAGAAACTGCGGTTTTTGCCATTGATCAGAGTGAGTTTTCGGCGGGCAGCGACACTGCTGGCGGTGTAAACCGGATGATGATAAGTGCGTTTATGCAGAACTTTGCTCTGCTCAATAGGTTGATTTTCATTAAGGCTGACAAACACATCCTGGTCAAGCGTCAGACCTTGTAAGCTGTTCATCCAATAAGTAGCACAACAATGTGCTTGCTGGGCCGCAGTGACTCTGGCATTCCAGCTGGCCCAGGCTCGTCGGTTGTCTGGCATGATGGTGGGGTCAGTGTGAATGATGATATCATTTTTCTGGAATGGAATTGCCGAGAGTATTTCGTTTTCATCCTTGCTGGGTTTTTGCAAAAGCATGCGAGCCTGATCACTGTGGTTGGCAAAAATGACCGCATCGAAATATTCGGGTTCGCAGCTGTTAGCATGAATCAGGACTCGATCTGTTTCTCTGATGACATTACTGACACCGCAGTTAACTCGAAATTCAGTATTGCCAAGGCTGGTTTTAAGACGGGCAACATATTCATTGGATCCGTTGGTCAGTGTGCGCCATTGCGGACGTTTCCACAGATTCATCATGCCATGTGAGTGCATGTATTCAACCAGATAACGTATCGGGAATTGCTCAACGGTAGCAGGCGCTGCTGACCACAAAGCGCCAATCATGGGGAACAGGTGGTCGCGCATAAACACAGTTGAGTATCGGTGTTGCTGCAAATAGGCTTTGACTGTTGTCAGTTCATCAGTGCTTTTGAGTACCGCTGGAGCTGATTTATAAAAACGGATAATATCCGCTATCATTCGATAGAATCTGGGTTTGATCAGGTTACTGCGTTGACAGAACAAACGGTTGAGATCAGTTGCGTTATAGTGCGTCCCACTGTTCTCGTTGACTACGCTGAAGCTCATATTCGTAGGCTTTGAGGCAATTCCTAAAGCGTCCAACATGGCTGAAAAACAGGGATATTGCGCTCGTGTGAACACGATGAAACCACTGTCAATATTGATTGTCTGTCCAGCAATATTCAAAGAGTGGGTGTCAGTGTGCCCTCCCAGATAGTTATTTTTTTCATAGACCACAAGCCGATGATCCTTGTTTAAATGATAAGCGCAGGACAGGCCTGCGATGCCACTGCCAATAATCGCTATTTTCAAAGGAATATCCGATAGTTTCTAAACATAGTTTCTAAACAATGTCTGTTTGCCTGAGCTTTAAACGACAGCGTTGCTTTTCTGTTGGGCTTTCAAAATTTCAGCGCGGCTTGGGCCTTTTTTAACATCCCAGATGATGCCGCACTTTTCAAGAAACCAGATACCATAATAGCTGAAGTCAATTTCCCACCAATGCAAGCCCTGACGTGCTGAACTAGGAAATCGATGATGATTGTTGTGCCAGCCTTCGCCAAAGGTAATCAGTGCCAGAAAAAAATTGTTTTTGCTATTGTCCCGTGTGGCAAAACGGCGATGACCAAATACGTGTGCCAGTGAATTGATTGTCAGTGTGCCATGAATGAGCAGTACGGTTGAAATGAAATAACCCCAGACCAGCATTTGCCAACCACTGGTGCCCAGTTCAGGCCATAAGGTGTTGAGCATGGCTCCGAGCAGGAAGGTCAGAAGGGCGAATACAATGGGTACTGTGATATCAAACCGGTCCAGCCACTTCAATTCAGGAAAACTGGAAAAGTCCTTAATACGGTCAAAGTTAGTCGTGAAATTCTTCTTGCTGAGAAACCAGCCCATATGGCTCCATAAAAAACCATCGTTGGGTGAATGTCGATCCTGTTCTTTGTCAGCGTGAGTGTGATGGTGGCGGTGATGTGATGCCCACCATAAGGGACCCCGTTGAGTTGCAGCAGCGCCAATTAAGGCAAAGATAAACTGAGCAGTGCGGCTGGTTTTGAACGATTTGTGTGAAAAGTAACGATGGTAAAATGCAGTGATGCCAAACATGCGGATTACATAGAATGCAATGGCAAATATTACGGCGATTGGACTCCAGCCAACCCAGATAACAGCAAAACAAACCAAATGGAGGACGAGGAAGGGCAGAATTCTCAGCCAATCCACGGACTTTTCATTGCTCTCTATGTCGCTGTCTGCACGAGTGATGCTTGAGTCAAACCAGCTGATGATTGTTTTTGTTAACGTCTTATTTTTCATTCAAATAGCCGTGAGAAACGGTTGCCCCGATATTTTTTGATATTTTTGTTTGCCCCTCTATATAGATAGCATAAAGACCTGACATTGTGCTACGTCATTTGGTTTTATCGCAAAAACAGTAATGAATGTGTTGGTCGAATTGACTTGTTTTTGACGTAATGTTCACATCTGAGGGGATAGTGTTATGCTATGAAAATCAGTATTGTCATTACGTTAATTTTGCTTGCCTTGTTGTCTATACTTAGTGTGAGTAGTTGTGCTGGGCCAACTCATTCCAGCTACGTCAATGACTATCATAATGCTAAGGATAAATATGCGGCTTCAGCCTCAAAGTTTACTGAAAATGGTCTTGATGCAAACCAGATTAAAGATAGATTTACCAACGTTATGGATAATTTGATGGCTGAGGATTTAGAGCAACGTATCAAACAGGTCTATGCATCGCAGTTGTATTTTAATGACACATTACATACCTTCTCTGACAACGTTCTGTTGACAAACTATCTGCAACGAACAGCTAAGCGTTTACATGATATTGATGTTGTCGTCGAAGATGTCGTTCTTGGTGATGTAAATGCCTATGTGCGTTGGACAATGCGCTACAAGGCTGATGCAGACTCAGAAGAAATTGAATCTGTAGGAATGACTCACTTGCAATTTGATGCTAATGGCAGGATTGTTCTGCATCAAGATTACTGGGATAGTTATGAAGGCTTTTACCGCACGGTTCCAGGAGTTGGCTTTATGATAAACCAGGTTAAAAAGCGCTTAGAGTAATGGCTGCGATTCAAGTTGTTTTTTTAAACTCAGGATATTGTTCAGGTTGGCGGCAAAATCAGCTCGGCCAGTGCGTGATTGAGAGATAATTTTTAAATTGCTGGTTCCGTTTGTTGCTTCAATATCTACAGTAATATCATCTTTGAATCGAAAAACTCGGGTTGTCATCACAAACGCGATATCATGAGCCGAATTTTCGACTACTTCCCAGCCCAATGCTTTGCCTGCATCTACCAGTGAAGAGTGCAATTGTTGCTCTGGGATTTGGTAACTTGGGGTAATCAACTCTGGAAAAACTGGCTGATCTGCTGTTTCTGCTCTATTGGTGCTCAAAAAAAGTTTTAACCGTTGCATAAGACCCGGATTTGCGGTCAGAGATGGATTGTTCTTGATTATAGTTCCCAGTGAAACCAGAACATAAAGCGCAATAAGAGTCAGAACTGCATAAATAATTTTCATTCGAATTTTTTTCGCCTAAAGTTAATCTTAGTCAACCGATTTATCTTGTAAACTGCAACCATGGATAAAAGAAATAATTATAAACCCATGAGGAATAAAATTACTCATTTATTGCATTCTTACCTGACACCATGTGTCATTGGGTTGGTGATGCTATTTAATACACCGGCTCAGGCTGTCAACTATGGCGTTCCTACGGTAGTTGCGCATGAGCTCAATTGTGGTGATGTCTTCGTATGTCCTGCTGAATTACAGGGGCGAATTGACTTTTGGATACAGGTCTTTCGTTTGTGGGAATTGGAAGATCGAATATTTCATGATTCACGAGTGCCTGAACGCGTTTATTCGGTCGTAAACTCAAAAGATCGCTGCAGTCGCAAGAAACCTAAGGGTGAGGTTAAGCTTGAGTACAACCGCATTAAAGTGGAGTTATTATCTCTGGCAGATCGACTGGAGCAGGGCCAGGACCCGGCATCGATCAAAGGTAGCCGTTTGTTAAGTTTGTTTGATAAACCGACGGCGGCAGAATTGCGTGATGCGGCTGACAACGTACGTTGCCAATCGGGTAATCGAGAACGTTTTCAGGGAGCTTTGGAAAACTTTCAACGTTACCGCCCCTTTATTTTACAGGTCTTGCAAGATAATGGCTTGTCTGAAGACATTCAATATCTGCCTTTTGTTGAATCTGCCTACAACCCGAAAGCTTATTCTTATGCGGGGGCAGCGGGTCTTTGGCAAATCATGCCACGTACAGCTCGGAGTCTTGGCCTGCAAGTTGGCTCGGCAGTTGATGAACGATTCGAACCTGAAATGGCGACACTGGCAGCTGCAAAATACTTTACCAACAGCACTCGTAAGTTATCGAAAGCGGCCATAAGTGGCGGACACTCGACTGAGCAAGCGCATATCAATCCTTTTATCATTACCTCCTATAACTATGGAGTCAGAGGAATGGAACGGGCCATTGCTCAGGTTGGCAGTGATTACGTTAAATTGTTGGCAGAGTATAAATCGAATTCATTTCGAACGGCCGTACGAAATTTTTATGCCAGTTTCCTGGCGGCACGTTATGTCGCACAGAACGCATCTTTTTATTTTCCATCGATTCAACACAATACAGCTCCGGCAACGAATAGTATTCCATTGAAGAAGGCTGTATCGGCAAAACAAGTTGAGTCTATTTTCAAAGTAAAGCGTAAGCAGCTCAAAACTTTGAATCCGGCATTGACCAGTAAAGTATGGCGTGGCTCACGGCTTATCCCGGCAGGTTATGTTCTGAAAGTGCCAGAAAACAGTCGAGGCTGGGATCGGCAGATAGCGAAACTTGCGAAATTGCCTGCTCCTGCTGGCAGTGATAGTGGTAACCGTCATAAGGTTCGTCGAGGGCAGACCGCTTGTGGTATTGCTGAAAAATATGGGGCTCGATGTCGTGACTTGATCGTTCTGAATAAGCTTAATCGTAAGGCAGTGATACGAATAGGGCAGCGTCTGAAAATTCCATCTACCGGCAAAGAGAAATACAAGCCAAGTGCTCTGGCACAACAAACTGCATCTGTTCGCCAGAGCCTGGTTGCAGGAACGAGTCAAAAGAATGTTCAAAGTGACGCTCTAAAAGATTCGATTGCTGCGAATAGTTCAACGCCATCAAAACAAACTCAAGCAAGTTCAAAACCTGCGACTAAGACAGAACCTTCAATTCAGTTTGATATGTCAGTGCAGCAGAATGGGCAGAAACATTGGGTGAAAATTCTTCCATCAGAGACGGTTGGGCATTACGCTGATTGGTTGGGGAAAGGCAGTTCAGCAGATATCAGGCGTTTAAACGGGATGCGAAAAAATACCCCTTTGCGGATCGGTAAACGAGTTAATTTGCCGATTAGAACTATTGCTCAGAAAGAAGCCTTTGAAGCCCAACGTTCAGACTATCATGAAGCAATCAGCGCACAATATTTTGAACGTTATGAAGTGGTGAAAACTTATCCTTATCGCATACGCAGTGGTCAGACTTTATGGCGTATTTCACAAAATGCAGGTGTGCCTTTGTGGTTGATTTATAACTACAACCCTAGAACGAACTTAGCACTTGCCGGTAAGCGGATTACATTGCCTGAAGTGAAACAAAAGGGCAGTTGATCAGATTGTAAGTTTGAAACTGAGCAACTGCTTTTTCAGTTGGTTTGCAGATTTCCATGCCAGAGGTAAGGGGTCTTAGTAGGACAGAAACGGTGTTTCGTGTAAATAGAGCTCACTGCTTAATTGGTTTAACATAAATTGTGCTGTATCAGAGCGTGAAATTTTGCTACTGATCGATTGACAGTCGGCTGTCAGTCCATGTTGGTAAGAACTTGTCAGTTGGCCGTTGTTGAGAACTCCAGGACGGACAATGGTCCAGTCCAATTGGCTTTGCTGGATATGTTGTTCCTGCAGGTTGTGATCAAGATACAGATGATGCATGAATATTGGAGCAAGAAAGTATTTATAAAACATTGGTAGCAATGGACGGCTATCACCAACTCCAAGAGCCGATAAGCAGATGAGTCGTTTGACCTTCAATTGTTGCATAGCTTGTATAATCACTTGGGTTGCTTTGCTGCGCAATTGGCTTTTGTCCCTAATGTTCGGCATTCCCAAGGCACAAAGTATGGCATCTTGTTCTGATAATGCCTGTTTTACGTGAGAAATATTCAGCGCATCACCTTTTACAATGCGTAAATTTGGATGTTCTTTCGTGATTTTAGATGGGGCTCGTGCAAATGCTGTGACTGTATGACCTTGCTCAAGTGCCTGTTTGATGAGCTGTTGACCGGTGTTTCCAGTTGATCCGAAGATAGCAACGTTCATAGTGTTCTCCTGTAGTGTGTTGTTGGGTTAATGTTTGTAAGAGGGTTGTAATGGAAATTACTTCACCAGCGAGCTGGCCAAGAGAAAACAAACAGCTGCTATACCAGCTTTGAGCGCACGAATATAGTTCCAGAATACCCAAGGGCCCACATAACTATCTTCCCAGTAGTTGGTGGTCTCAACGCTAGACTTTTCCATGCGGTCGAGTTGATTGTTCATTGGAACGTTGAAACGGAATGAAATGACAAAGACTCCAAGAAGATAGACTATCCCGCCTGTCATGGTGAATAGGGCCATGGAGCCGGTAAGTTCAAAGTAGGCATAAACACTGAGAAACAGTGATAATGCAACCATACTCCATAGCAATACCATGGTGGTTGATTTCCATACCTCACGATTAATAATCTGCATAACTTCAATCCCTGCTTCAGCGTTTGCCAGTTTCAAGGAACGCATAAGAAAATCTGAAAATGTTAAAAAGAAACCCGATATCAGGCCGCAGCTGATAGTGGCTATTTGCAGGAAAATTAATAGGTTTGCAGAAGACATTATGTTGTTATCTAATGTTTGTAATTTAATAAGATTTATTGACAAGTAATTTGTTGAACTTCTCATTGACGCGCATTACCTAAAGCTACTATTTTTACTTGACAGTGTGTCAATTGACACACTGTCAAGTCAAAAAAGTAATACTCGAACGCGAATTCTCAAAGTTACGTGGCATCTGATGGAGCAGCGTAACGGCAGGAATGTCAGTATGAGCGATATCGCGAAAGAAGCTGGTATTTCCAGGCAGGCCTTATATTTGCACTTTGATTCACGTACGGAACTGATGGTAGCCACAGTGCACTATGTGGATGAAGTTAAAGGGTTGAATGAGCGTCTGAAGCAATTTGAAACAGCTCGAACCGGAGTTGAACTTCTGGAAACATGTATTGATGTTTGGGGTAATTACATTCCAGAGATTTATGGCATGGCTAAAGCCTTGTTAAATGCTCGTGAAACGGATGAAGCTGCGGCAGCAGCGTGGAATGGGTGTATGACTGATTTGTATAATGTCTGTAAGCAAACAATAGATATGCTTCATAGCGAAGGGGTGCTGGCAGAAAACTGGGCGTCTGATGAAGCTGTTGATATGTTCAAAACAATGATATCGATTCAGAACTGGGAGCAGTTGACTTTGGATTATGGATGGTCAAATACTGAATATGTAAGTTGGATGAAGGTATTGCTGAAGGGGACCTTTGTTAAAGAGCCTTAAATAGATTTGTCGATGGAGGTTAAGAATTTGCCCATTGCAAAAAAGAGCAAAATCACGAGCTCTCCCACCAAAAAGGTAAGACGATAACGTCAAAAAAGCCAGATAATTGCTTATCTGGCTTTTTATTATCCGGCTTTTGCTACTTGCTCGTAGCTTGCTTGGGAGAGCAATTATTTTTTAATTTTGATCACTGGAGCAGTAATGTCACCAGCTTGACTTCTGAACCAATGTGACAGGTCTTTGATGTCCTTTTTGCTTAGCTGTGTGGTAAAACCAGCCATGATTGGGTTTTTACGTTTGCCTGATTTGTAATCCAGTAAGGCTCTCTCAATATAATCATCGTATTGTCCAGCCAGTTTTGGGTATATTGAGTTTTCACCATTACCATCTGTACCATGACAGCCTGCGCAGACAGCCGCCTTTTCTTTGCCTGCTGCAGCACCTGATTTTGTGATGATTTTTGTTTTGCCCGTCAAGCCTTCGAAATAGGCTGCGATGTCCTGCATGTCTTGATCAGTGAGACTGGCTGCTTGAGCTTGCATGGTTGGGTGTGAACGGTCTTTATTCTTATACGCTTGCAGTGAGCTGACAATATATTCAGCATGCTGGCCACCAATCATTGGAACTCGATAAACCGGGCTGGCATTACGCATGCCTGGCGCACCATGACAACCTAGACAGGTTTGCGACAACTTCTCACCGTTGGCAGCATTTCCAGCAGCATGTGATGTAGTGCTGNNAACACGGCTAATAAGATACTCAAGGATATAAATAGTCGACTTTTCATAGCAATCTCAATACATTAATTCTGACTATGCGCGACTTTAAGGAAGGTTGCCAAATACTTCAAGTGATATTTTATCTATTGCCTCAATTAATACGATTTTAATGGCTAAAGCGACACTACTGTCAGTTCAGCTTGTCGTTGCTCAATAGTGTTTGCTATCCTTGAGATATCTTTTTAGGAGCAAATAGTTTAGTGCCTCATAATACATCTGACAACACATCTGCCGAAGTAATACAGCCATCTGAAAAACAAACACCGCTACCAAATGCAACTGTTGATAACTCTTCTATGTATGCGGCGGTCGATCTGGGCTCTAACAGTTTTCATATTGTAATCTCTCGTTATCAGCATGGTGAGTTTGTCGTTGTCGATAGACACCGGGAAACTGTGCGTCTGGCTTCTGGCTTGAATGATGAAAACGAACTGTCTGATGAGGTGGCTGCAAGAGCTTTGGATTGCCTGCAGAAATTTTCACAGTTGTTGTTGAGCGTACCTGAAGATAATATTCGTGCTGTCGGGACCAATGCTCTTCGGCGTATGCGAGATGGGCACAAGTTTCTAGAAAAAGCAGAGTCGATGCTGAATCATCCGATTGAAATTATCGCTGGGCGAGAAGAGGCAAGACTGATTTACCTTGGAGTGGTTAAAGGCTCAGAGTTTGGTGATTCAAGTAGAGTTGTGGTTGATATTGGTGGAGGTAGTACTGAGGTCATTGTTGGTAATAGTGATGAACCGGCTCACCGTGAGAGTCTTGAGATGGGATGTGTGGTTGTAAGCAATAAATTTTTTGCTGATGGCATTTTGTCGGAGGACAGATTCGAGCAGGCAATTTTATATTCTGAGTTGGCGATTCAACCGGTAGTAAAGCTTTTCAAGCAACAAGGGTGGCAGCATGTAATCGGCTGTTCCGGCACCATTAAATCACTGTCGAACATACTGGATGCCATGGGATGGGCTAATGGTGAGATAACCTTATCAGCCTTACGCAAATTGTATGACTATGTGCTCAAGGAAGGATCTGTCTCAGGCTTACAGCTGCCTGGGTTGACGGATGATCGGAAGCCGGTTTTTGCCGGTGGTTTGTCGATCTTAATTGCTCTTTTTGAATTGTTTTCATTTGAACGTATGCAAGTGTCGGATGTTGCGTTGCGCGAAGGGGTTTTGTATGACTTGATAGGGAGAACAGCCGACAGTGATGTGCGTGATGTTGCGTTGAATGCACTTTTGCAGCGTTGTGCTGTTGATGTTCATCATGCTGAATATGTAAAAAATACCGCTTTACGTTTGTACGATGATGTAAGCACAACCTGGGATATTGATGTTCGCTTATTGCGTAAAATGCTGGGGTGGTCTGCTCTGGTGCATGAAATCGGTATGCTGATAAGCCATGATGCTTATCACAAACATGGTGCTTATCTGGTGCAAAATGCGGATTTGGTTGGTTTTGCCAGACGCGACCAGATGTTGTTGGCTTGTATGATCAGGGGGCATCGGCGTAAGTTTCCTGTCCAGGACTTTGAAAAATTACCAGCCAGCATTGTGACTCCGGCAAAACGTCTGGCTATTCTGCTGCGTCTTGCTGTTTTACTGCATCGTGCAAGAAGCGAACCTCTACCAGAAGGGTTAAGCTCCAGTGCCAGCGGAATGCAGTTGACGTTGAGTTTTCCTGATGGCTGGTTGACAGCTCACCCATTGACTTCGGCTGACTTACAGCAGGAGAAAAAATGGCTCAAAGCCATTGGCCTGGATTTACGTTTTTAATGATAAACCATTGCGTGATGATTTGAACGTATAACTATTTGCAAGGGATGCACCTCAAATAGTCGTGCCAGAAAGAGCACGGCGGTCAATATTTTAGTGTTGACTGGCCATAACCTTGCTTGTGGGTTCAGGGGGATGACAGTTGCCTGACAGTTGTTCAGGCAAAGCCGTTATCAAACAGCTCTACTTGTGTTTATTTGTTGAGGCTCGGTCTTATTGTTTGTCGCCCAACTCAGAGAGCAGGGTTTCCTGTGCGTCAACCGGGGGCTGTTCATCATTGGTATCCAGATGATAGTTGCCATCACTTGATAGTACCCAGCGGTGTTGGTTGTCATTTAGATATAAGCTTAAGTCAGCTATTAAACGCTGTTTCAGTGATTCATTAGAAATTGGGACGCTTTGTTCTATGCGTTGTGCCAGATTGCGTGGCATCCAGTCGGCGCTGGAACAATACACTTCATCGTCGCCATTGTTATGAAACCAATAGATGCGGCCATGTTCCAGAAAGCGGCCAAGGACTGAATGGACACGAATATTGTCTGATATGTCTTTTAAGCCAGGACGCAGGCAGCAAATACCTCGTACGATCAAGTCAATTTGAACACCCGCTTGAGAGGCTTTGTATAATTGTTGAATCACGATTGGACTGACCAGGCCGTTCATTTTGGCGACCAGTTTTGCTGGCAGGCCTTGCTCAGCGTATTCAATTTCTCGATCTATTTTACGGATCAGCATGTCCCGTATGGCAAATGGAGATTGCACCAGTTTCTGTAAAGGCTGATTGTCACCATGCGTTGTCAATTGCATAAACAGTTTATGCACATCTTCGGTTATCGCTTTGTCTGCGGTCAAAAAACCATAATCGGTGTAGGTCTGAGTATTTTTCTGATGATAGTTGCCAGTGCCTAAATGACAGTAGCGTTTTATCTTGCCTGCTTCACGCCGAACGACGAGTAACATTTTTGCGTGCGTTTTCTTGCCAACCATGCCGAATACGACGTGAACTCCGGCTTTTTGTAATTTAACTGCTGTTGAGATATTGGTTTCTTCGTCAAAGCGTGCCATGAGTTCAATGACGACAATCACTTCTTTACCTGCTCGTGCAGCATCCATCAAGTGGTCGAGTATCACTGAGTCTTTGCCAGTTCGGTATAAGGTTTGTTTAATGACCAGAACATCAGGGTCATTTGAGGCCTGTTTGATTAATTCAATAACAGGAACAAACGATTCGAAGGGGTGGTGTAACAACACATCGGCATGTTTGATGGCATCAAAAATAGATTTTTTTTGCTTGAAGATTGAAGGGATATTCGGTCTGAATTTTGGGTATTTCAGATCGGACCGATTGATTAGATCAGGTAATTTTATCAGGCGGTTGAGATTGACCGGGCCATCATTCTGGTACAGGTAATCATCTTGTAATTTAAAGCGTGAAAGCAGGAACTTTTTGACTTTTGTCGGGCAGTCGTGGGATACCTCGAGACGGACAGCTTCGCCATAGCGGCGAGATGGCAATTCGCCTTCCAGGGCATGTAATAAATCTTCCACCGCTTCAGGGTCAACAAATAAGTCGCTGTTGCGGGTGATTCTCAATTGGTAGCAGCCTTTTAGCCTGTTATCGGGAAACATTTTATGAGCGAAGCGTTGGATGATGTTTGATAAATAAACAAACTCATACTCTTCTTTGGCCATTTCAGTAGGGATTTGTATAAATCTGGGTAAGACCCTGGGTGCTGGAACTATGGCCAGATTCAGGTTCTTTTTGTCAGACTTGGAGTCCTGTAGGTGCAAAATCAGACACAGGCCTTTGTTGATAGTGAGTGGGAAGGGATGAGCTGTATGCAAGCGTATTGGCGTTAATATTGGTAAGACCTGAGTCTCAAAATAGTGTTCCAACCATTCTTCACGCTCTATACCCAGCTCTTCATCTTTGAGAAAATGAATGCCTTCGGCTGCCAGCTCTGGCAGGAGTTGTTCATTCAAGCATTGATATTGATTGCTGACTAGTTTTTTTGCACGTTGATGGATCTGTTCAAGTGCAATGCTTGGATTCAGTGAATAGGCTTCTGTTCCAGTGATATTGCTATCAGCCTGATGCTTGACTCCAGCAACACGGATTTCAAAAAATTCATCCAGGTTGGACGAAGAAATACACAGGAATTTAAGGCGTTCCAGCAAGGGAACACGTTTGTCCTGGGCCAATCCTAAAACACGCTCATTGAAAGCTAATAAACTCAGCTCTCGATCAATATATAAATCTGGGTTGTTCAACGAAATTAACTGCTTTTGCTGCTGTGACATATCAAGTTACTGGGTATTTGTTTCCATTTGATGACAAATTAAAAAAATAGGGCTATTTGTCACCATTATGACATACTCAAGCTGTGCCGCATGATGTTATAATTTGCGTTAATATTGAATGATATAAAACCCAGAAGAATTTATGAAAAATACTGACGATCTACGAATTACCGGAACCAAAGAGTTACTTGCCCCAGAACAATTGCTGGAACTTTTTCCGATCACTGAACAGGCTGCAGAAACGACTGCCCAGGCTCGTCAGGAAATAGAAGCAATTATGAGTGGCGATGATGATCGTCTAGTGGTTATAGTGGGTCCTTGTTCTATACATGATCCTAAGTCCGCGATGGAATACGCCGCTGGTTTAAAAGCGGTGAAAGATGAATTGGCTGCTGACTTGCAGATAATTATGCGGGTTTATTTTGAAAAGCCTCGAACTACTGTTGGATGGAAGGGATTGATTAATGATCCGGATCTGGATGGTAGTTATAACATTAATAAAGGCTTGGGTGTTGCCAGAAACCTGTTGTTGGATATTAACAACCTGGGCTTGCCAGCGGGTTGTGAATACCTTGATTTGATTACGCCGCAATACTCGGGCGACTTGGTATCCTGGGGAGCCATTGGCGCCAGAACAACTGAAAGTCAGTGCCACCGTGAATTAGCTTCGGGTTTGTCTTGCCCGGTTGGTTTCAAAAATGGCACTAATGGCAACGTAAAGATAGCTGTTGATGCCATTGGCGCAGCAAAAAATTCACATCATTTTCTGTCTGTGACCAAAGAAGGAAGAACGGCCATTTTTACCAGTGCTGGAAATGCCTATTGTCATGTCATTCTCCGTGGTGGCTCTGCTGAACCTAATTACAGCGCTGAACATGTTGAATCAACGTCAGCAATGGTTGAGAAAGCAGATTTAAAAGCTAATATTATGATCGATTTCAGCCATGCTAACAGTCATAAAGACCCAGCGAGACAAGTTGAGGTGGCTGAAAATGTCGCTGGACAAATCTCGTCGGGAGACCAGCGCATTTTTGGTGTGATGATTGAATCTCACCTTGTGCATGGCAATCAGAAAGTGGTTGAAGGGCAAGATCTGGTTTATGGTCAGAGCATCACTGACGGTTGCCTAGGCTGGGATGATACTCAGCTGATGCTGCGCAAACTGGCAGCCGCAGTTCGAGATAGGCGCGCTAAACAACAAGCGGCATAACGCGATGGCGTCTTTCGCATTATTGGGCGAAAAGCTGGGGCATAGTTTAAGTCCTCAGTTGCATGCTGCCATTTATCGACAGCTTGGTATCACTGATGCTGAGTATCGTGCGGTCGAAGTGCCTGGTGATAATCTGGCAGACTTTTTTGCTGGGTTTGCAGCCGGGGCGTTTGATGGTATTAATATCACTATCCCCTATAAGGCTGCAGCTATTGAATTTTTACAAGAGATTGATAGCAAAGCTCGCCTGTTGAATGCAGTAAATTGTGTTCACCGTCACATGGGGGATTTAAAAGGTTATAACACCGATACTCTTGGTTTTGCTTATTCCTTGCGTCGAAATCGAATTGAATTGGAGCAGGCTGATTGTGCCATTATAGGGGCAGGAGGCAGTGCTCAGGCAGTGGCGGCGGTACTTGCTGAAGGTGGTGTGCGTTGCGTGAAAATTGCAAATCGCACTCTTGAAAAAGCTAACCGCTTATCCATGTTGATCGAGAAAGTGAATCCTCAGATTCAGACTGAGCTGGTCAGCGTTGAACAGCTTTCGGGTATGAAATTGGATTTGTTGGTTAACACAACCTCTGTGGGAATGCATCCTAGTGTTGAACAGACTCCCTTGCCGGATATGAATTTTGCAGATATCGGGGCTGTGGTTGATTTGATTTATAACCCTTTGCAGACTCGCTTGTTGCAAGAGGCATCACAAGCGGGCGCAAAAACTATTAATGGTTTGGAAATGCTGGTTGCACAAGCTGTATATTCAGTCGAAATATGGATGGGTGGAAATATTGTCAGCAAGGTTGATATGCAGGCATTAACAGCTGAATTGGAAGCTCATTTCTCCTGAGACAGTTCATTACACAAGGTTTAAATAATTTGTTTTTCAATTTTTTAATAAAAGGTTATAGAAAGTCACTATGAATCAATCCGCGCATCAGAGCATTCCTGTCGATCTGGCTGATAAATCCTACACTATAGAAGTGGGGTATGGTCTGCGCCACCTGCTGTCTGAATTGCTCAAGCCTTGGAATAAGGGGCAGACTTTCTTTGTTGTCAGCCAGCAGTCCATCTTGAAGCATTACCAGCCTGTACTGGATCAATTAGCTGCTCAAGGATATAACATCGTGGTTCACAGTGTTCCTGCTGATGAATCCGCTAAGAATATTTCTTATGCGGATGAATTATGGACTGCTATGGTGCAGGCTGGCTGTGATCGATCTTCTGTGTTATTAGCGCTTGGTGGTGGGGTTGTAGGTGATTTGGGTGGCTTTGTTGCTTCAAGTTATATGCGCGGCATCGATTATGTGCAGATTCCTACAACACTATTGGCGATGATAGATTCTGCAATCGGGGGCAAGACCGCAATTAATCTGGCAGCTGGTAAGAACTTGGTGGGCGCAGTATATCAACCCCAGATGGTGATCGTAGATCCAGGTTTCTTACAGACTTTGCCGGAGCGCAATGTAGTGTCATCTCTGGGAGAGGCCATCAAATATGGATTTATCCGAGAAAAACGGTTATTTGATTTGATGGATGATCGCTATGATGAGGTGGTGTCGTTATCCGAAGAAACATTGTTGCTGGATATTATCGCCAGCAGCTGCCGTATCAAGGCCAATATAGTGGCCAACGATCAGTTTGAACATGGTGAGCGTCGTTTACTCAATTATGGGCATACTATCGGCCATGCCTTGGAAACGATTCATGCTTATCAAGGCTTGTATCATGGTGAGGCAGTACTTTACGGTATGAAGTGTGCCAACCATATATCCTGGCAGAAAGGCTTGTTGAGCGATGATGAGTATCAACATGGACAGGCGGTACTGGATCGATTTCCTCTGCCTGAGCTGGGTGAAGTAGATCCGCAGAAAGTGCTTGAGATAGTGAGCCATGACAAAAAAAATATTAATGGTCAGTTACATTTTGTTCTGCTTGACCGTTTAGGTAATGGCGTTATTAATACCGATGTATCCCCGAATGAAATGATTGCCAGCCTTTCGGTGTTGTCCGGTGGGCAGCGCTTGGTTGGTTAAACTGTATGAATATTCTTATTGTAAATGGTCCGAATTTGAACCTGTTGGGAGAACGTGAACCGGAAATTTATGGCTCTGATACTCTGCAGGATATTAATGACTGGTTGTTGGTTGAAGCAGAAAAACATAAGGTTGAATTACAGTTTTTCCAGTCGAATCATGAAGGGCGCATTATCGATTTTCTTCAGGAGCAACGACATTGGGCTGATGGTATGGTCATCAATCCGGCTGCTTTGACCCACTATTCTATCTCACTGCGCGATGCTATCGCTGGTTGCGAACTCAAGGCAATTGAAGTGCATTTATCTGATATTCACGCACGCGAGACTTTCAGACAACATTCGGTGGTCAAAGATGTGTGTATTGAGCAAATATCCGGCTTGGGTAAGCAAGGGTATCTGCAAGGCATCGAACGGTTAGTGGATTTTCTTAAAAACTAAAAATTATATAAAGATCTTTTTTTATTATTTTTAATGATTTTAGGTCGCGCTTATACTCCAGCTATTAGTAGTTTAAATACTAAAAAAGCCCACAAATACAGTTTGAGAATAAACCATGATAAAACCACACGGTGCCGAGCAGCTTAATTCCTTATATATAGCTGATGAAAAACAACGAGCAGAACTTATTGATCAGGCCAAGCAATTGCCTGCAATCATGGTCAGCTCAGCCACTGCGGCAAACGCAGTCATGTTGGGTGGTGGATATTTTACTCCGTTACAGGGTTTTATGAGTAAGGCGGATATCTTGTCAGTGGCAGATACTATGACGCTTGCTGATGATGGTGTTTTTTTTCCAGTGCCGGTTGCCAATCTGTTGCCGGATGTTGATGGCATTGAAATTGGGCAGGACATCGCCTTGCTCGATCCTAATGTGGCTGGTAATCCGGTAATCGCTATCCAGACGGTTACTGGTATAGACGAATTAACAAATGCTGAACTTGAACATGTGACGCAATGTGTGTACGGAACTTTGGATAAAGGGCACCCGGGTGTCTCTGCATTTAATAAACAGGGAAGCTATGTTGTTTCTGGGCCTATAAAGGTACTTAATTACAGTTATTTCTCCACCGATTTTCCTGCGACGTTCAGAACTGCTCAGCAAATTCGTGATGACATTGCAGCCAGTGGTTGGGATAAGGTGGTGGCATTTCAAACTCGAAACCCAATGCATCGTGCTCATGAAGAATTGTGCAAGATGGCAATGGATGCGATCAGTGATGATGACTCAAAGACGGGCTGCGTTATTCATATGTTGTTGGGTAAACTCAAGCAGGGCGATATTCCTGCTAAAGTGCGTAATGATTCAATTCAGGTGATGGTGGATAATTATTTTCCTGATAACTCTGTCATGATCACTGGTTATGGTTTTGATATGCTGTATGCGGGGCCGCGTGAAGCTGTTTTACATGCTCTATTTCGCCAAAATATGGGGGCGACTCATTTTATTATTGGGCGAGACCATGCTGGTGTGGGTGACTATTATGGTGCTTTTGATGCACAAACTATTTTTGATGACCAGGTTCCAGAAGGCGCTTTGGAAATTGAAATTTTCAATGCGGATCATACCGCCTATTCGAAGAAACTTGATAAAGTCGTTATGATGCGTGATGTGCCTGACCATACGCCAGAGGATTTTGTTCTGTTGTCAGGAACTAAAGTTCGTGAGTTGCTGGGTAAAGGCATTGCTCCGCCGCCGGAATTTTCCCGCCCTGAAGTGGCGGAAGTTCTGATGAATTATTATCGATCCTACGATAGCTGGAGTATCTAGGCGTACCTAACACATAAGCGCGGCAAGAGAGTTGAGCTGCGCGGTATTGTATTCTTAGTTGATAAACACCGCTTGATTCAATTTCTGTTGAAAAAAGAGAGGGGTTGAAATAGCATGGTTGTTTAGTTGAAACTATGGCGGTAATGCAATGAAAGGTCAGTGTCTGTGTGGCAAGATTCAGTTTCAGGTAGATGAAATTCCAGGGTTGGTCTTTAACTGTCATTGTTCCAGGTGCAGAAGCTCTCATGGTGCGGATTATGCAACTCAGGTTTTTGCGAATCGAAGCAGTTTGAGCTTTATGGCAGGACAAGAATTTCTTAAGGAATTCGAGTCAACAGGAGGTTTGCGCTGCTTTTGCTCGGAGTGTGGGTCGCGATTAATGAATTATGCGAAAAATGATGGTGATTATTTAAGCGTAGCCGCAGCGTGTCTGGATCAGGAATTCGTTCAAAAAATGCAGATAACGGCACATTGTTTTACGGGTTCAAAAGCTATTTGGCATACTATCGATGAAAGCATTCCCAGTTATGAGACATTGCCAGAGAGTTTATAGATGATGGAGTGGTCTTCATTTAAAGTGGTTTCAGTTTAAGGGAAAAGAACTATGGATGTGTACAAAGCTCCAGAATCGGATGTGAGCATGGAAGCGAAAAGGCCTTTTAGGCCTATCAGGGGTCTTTTCTTTGGGCTTGTTGTGTTCATTGCATTGGCGATGTTTTTCGCCAGAGTTGTGCAGCCTTTTTTCTTGAGCTTGGGCATAAATATTGACAAATTCTATCTGGCTGTGGAATTTCCTTTTTCCATGTTGTCTATATTTTTAGCTTCACGCACCGCTGTGAAGAGAGCTCCGGGAAAAGAGATTGTTTATGGGCTGGTTTTTGCTGTAATTCTTGTTCTATTTTTTTCTTGTTTATTGATTGTTTATGGTGGGTTTTCAGTTTTACCCTTGTGGTATTCTGTTGCTTTTATTCCCTCACTATTGCTTGCTGTTCTGCTAGGAGCAAAATCTGTTAAAGCGATAAAGGTCTAGAGTTTATAATTGTGTTTATGCTAGATTCAGCGTTTTGACTAAGGCGATCATGAAACTATATCAATACCCGAATTGCAGTACCTGTCGTAAGGCTATCAAATTTCTCAAAGCGCATAATATTGAGTTTGAATCGATTGATGTCACACTCAACCCGCCATCAGTTGCTGAACTGCAAGCGATGTTGCAACATCAAAATTCAGAGTTGAAAAAGTTGTTTAATACTTCAGGCGTGCAGTACCGTGAGTTGGATATGAAAAACAAATTACCTGAGATGACAGAGACGCAGGCAATTGAGCTGCTCAGCAGCAATGGAAAGTTGATTAAGCGACCGTTTCTACTCAGTGATGCTGTGGGTTTCGTGGGTTTCAAAGAGGACGTCTGGGAACAGTTGGTGTAACTGCAAGCGGAATTGGATCACCCTGAAATTAGGGTGACAACAAATGAAAAGGCCAACTGAAAACACAGTTGGCCTTTTTGTTGGTTTGTTCTAGGTGCTTTAATCAGAACGTTTCTGGCATGCCTGGTCCCGGGCCAAAACAGTTGTAACTGATGGTGATCGATGAAGTGCCATAAGTAGCCTGGTCAGTGAAGCGCACAACAATATCACCGGTAGGGCTATTCCAGAATGTGGAAACTGCTGATAACAGGCCGCTATCAAAGGTATTGCCAGCCTGAACGTTGGTTGAGTAAGAAATGGTCGTTAAAGGTGGCATTGGGCCCATACCCTCTCCATTGGTGTATTCAATAGTCAATGCAACGCCTTGCAGATCAGTCCCATTTCCACTGCTCACAGTACCTGTGACTCGAAAATCTATTTGGCCTGGAGAGCAGGCGCCGCCATTGGCTGCTGCCGCAGTTGCGATGGCGGGGTTGAGTGCGGCGGATGTTTGAGCATGTGCTGGAAGTATAACGCTGTCTAAAACAGGCTTTTTCCAGCTCTTTGGCATAATGGCAATGATGCTTGCTGCACTGGTTGCAACAGTGGCTTTTTTCAGCATATTGCGTCGTGTCAGTTGTTTATGTGACTTACTTTCGTTGTTCATTGAATCCCCATGACATCTATGATTGTTCATAAAGCGCCATTCTAGCTTAAAAAGCTCCAGTGGCAAATAAAATAAGCTGAATGTTGAGCCTGTAAAAGCTTTTCGTTTTAAATAAGTGCTTGTTTTGTCTTATGTTAATTCTTGTTTTTAGAAATACATGGCAGGCAGGATAAAGCTGAAGGCTAACCAAGTGATCAAAGATAATGGCACACCAACTTTGACAAAATCACCAAAAGTGTAGCCCCCGGCATTCATGACCAATAAGTTGGTTTTGTAGGCCATTGGAGTGGCGAAGCTCATGTTGGCGCCAAACAGCACTGCAAGCACGAAGGCTTCTGGAGGTAGACCAAGTGACTGAGCTATTTTAATGGCAATAGGAGTGCCGATTACGGCAGCAGCATTGTTGGAGACAACGTTGGTTAAAATTGCCATCAATAACATTAAGCCACTTAAAATAAAGGGGGGAGACATATCACTGGTCAAACTTAGAAAGCTGTCTGCTAGGAAGTCAGTCGCGCCTGTTTTTATCAGTGCTGAGCCTAAGGCCAGACTGGCTACAACGATAAGGATGACCTGAGCGCTCAAGGAGCGCTGTACATCACGCCATGAGATGCAATTAGTGGCAACCATTAACAATGCCCCCATTATGGAGCTAATGGATATTGGTACGATCTTAAATACTGACAGTAAAATGATACCTGCCATGATGCTCAGGGAAAGCGGTGCTTTTGAGGTGGTTGGCAGGTCGGTTGTTGCATCCAGTACTAGAAATTGGTTGCGCTTTTTGACTTCGTCGATGTGTTCGCGTTTGCCTTGGACCAGTAAGACATCACCAAGACGCAGGGTTACATTATCAATACCCTGTGGCATTGATTCAAGAACTTGGCCTTTGCGGTGAATGGCGATGGTCACCAGTTGATAGACATCGGCAAAGCGAGTGCCTTTGAGGGTGCGGTGCACCATTGGTGAACCACGGTCAATGACCAGCTCTGCCAATTGCTGATCTTCTTCGTTCAAAGGGTTGCTGTCGTCAACCTGCATGCCTTTTGATAGTAGATTGGCGCCTAATAAGTTCTCAAATTCTTTTAAATTCTGCGGCGTATCACGAACCAGTAAGCGGTCACCAGCATTGATGGTGGCATCTGGCAGAGGCAAGGTGAAATTGTTTTCGGATTTACGAATCTTTGAGACCTGCATGCGGTTACCCGCTTTTTTTAGTACTTCGCGTAAAGTTTTGCCTTCGGCAAAACTATCCTCTGGAATTGACAGGTGAGCTGTGAATACTCGTGGTGAGGTATCCGGCATAGCAGTGGTTCTATTGGGCAGTAATCGAGGGGCAATCAGCCAGAGATAAATAATGCCAATTGCTGCAACCATGCTGGCAGGAATGAAAAAGTCAAAAATATCGAAACGGGCAACTCCTAAGTCGTTGGCAACGCTGACTACCAGTAAGTTGGTCGAGGTGCCAATGGTTGTTGTCATGCCGCCGAGTAGAGTGGCTAATCCCATTGGCATTAGAACAGAGGATGCGTTGGTTTTAGTGCGGATAGATACGCTGACTAGAATTGGCAGCAGCAATACGACGATAGGGGTATTGTTAACCACAGCGCTCAATAAGGCGCCTACTACCAAGGTAACCAGCAATGATAGTGCAGGACTGAAGGCCCAGAGTTTGGATAAGACTCGGCCAATTGGTTCCAGTGCGCCTGTACGAACAATGCCATGGCCAGCTATCATCAGGCCGCAGACAGCGATGAGGGCTTCATGGCCAAAGCCAGAGAAAAAATCAATGGGGTTTACTAAAAAGCCACTGCTGTCCCGGAAAGGAAAAACACTAAAGCCAAACGCTAATAAAACGACAACCAACAAGCTGGATGACTCAAGGGGAATGCGCTCTCTGGTAAATAAAATAAGAGCGAAAAGTGTCAGGGTCAGTACTGCAATGGCATGTGGATTCAGGTCCATAGACTCACTAATTATTATTATAGAAATAGAATCCTATCACGAGAATTTAGACGCTGCTTTAAGTTTTTAAAAATAGCGAAAATTGGTAATATATGTCTCATTTTTGTGTTATTATCTCGGTACATATTAATAACCTGTTTTAGGACATTCGAAGGGCACAAAATACCATGGAATCTGTTGCAATAAATCCTGAAATTGTAGCGGTGATGGGGCTGCTTGCATTAACAGTATTTTTATTTATTTCTGACTTGGTTCGAGTCGATGTCGTCGGCATCGTTGTTTTAGTCATCATTGGTTTGTCGGCCATACTTCCAAATTACGAAGGTCTTATAGACCCTAAGATGTTGTTTACGGGTTTTTCCAGTAATGCTGTGATGTCGATTATTGCGGTGATGATAATCGGCGCTGGTTTGGATAAAACCGGGGTGATGGGAAAGCTCGCATCATTGATTTTGAAGTATGCGGGCAAAACAGAAAAACGCATCATGATTACCATTGCTGTGGTGGTCGCCTATATTTCCAGCTTTATGCAGAATATTGGTGCGGCGGCATTGTTTTTGCCGGTTGTTAATCGTATTTCGCGGCGCACTGGCATACCAACTGGGAGATTGTTGATGCCAATGGGGTTTTGCGCGATCCTTGGTGGCACTATTACTATGGTCGGCTCAAGTCCTCTTATTTTGTTAAATGAGCTGCTGGAAAATGCTAACCGCAGTCTGCCTGCTGATATTGAACCTATACAACCCTTTGGTTTGTTTGCAGTAGCACCGATAGGCATTACTCTGGTTGTGGTGGCTATTCTGTATTTTATTTTTCTTGGTCGCAGCATGTTGCCAGTCACCAAGAAAAAGCCGGGTACCAGCGAGAGCCTGCAATACTTTCGCAATATGTACAATATTGATGGACGCATTTTTGAAGTTGAGGTGCAAAAGGGCAGTGAACTGGTTGATAAGAGGCTGGGTGAAATTGCTTCTCATGGCCGTGCTGGCTGGATCCTGGGGGTCAAAACTAACAAAAATGTGCAGATCATTCCCTCGCAGGAGAGCATGGTAAGTGAGGGTTCAGTTCTGGCTATCATGGGATCAAAGAGGGCGGTCGATGATTATGCTGATTTGAACGGTTTGCGTGTGAAGCCATTCATGACTGAATTTGCGGAATCATTAAGTACGACTAATGCCGGTATCGCTGAACTGGTTATTCCGCCTGATTCTACCTTGGTTGGAAAATCGGTGTCCGAAGTCAGTTTTCGTCGTCGTTATGGTATGCGAGTTCTGGCTGTCTATAGAGTTGACTCGGTTGTTGATGAAAATCTGGCTGAGTTGGTGTTTCAGGCTGGAGATGCCGTTATTGTTCATGCTCGTTGGCAGGATTTATCCAGAGCTGCCAGTGAGCCTGATTTTGCTATTGTGACAGATTTCCCTCGGGAAACATTCAGGCCTAATAAATTGATATTTGCAGCAATTAGCTTCGCGATTGCTTTGAGCTTGGTGTTATTTAGTGATTTGCCTGTGTCGATTGCATTGATGACTGGGGCTGTTGGAATGGTGCTGACTGGGGTATTAACCATTGATGAGGGGTATCAGGCTGTCAGTTGGCAGACGGTGTTTCTGCTGGCATCGTTGATTCCTCTCGGTCTGGCTTTGGATCAGACGGGAACCGCAAACTGGATTGCATCGCATATATTGCAGTGGATGAATGGCCTTCCTACATGGATGGTGCAACTTTTTCTGGCAGCATTGACTACAGTATTTACTTTGGTGATGTCTAATGTCGGGGCAACTATTCTTTTGGTGCCAATTGCCATTAAGATGGCTATCGGTTTGGGGGCCAGTCCTGCGATGTTTGCCTTGACTGTTGCTTTGTCGGCATCCAATTCTTTTCTATTGCCTACCCACCAGGTCAATGCTTTGATCATGGGTCCTGCTGGCTATAAAGTGAAGGATTTCATGAAAGTAGGTGGAATCATGACGCTGATAATGTTGGTTTTGATTGTGTTCTTATTAAACCTATTCTTTTGATGATTGTTTCACTCAACATGTTAGTATCTGGCATCCGGGTTAACGTTTTATAGGTGATTTTTTATTATGTACATTGTTCAGAGATTTGTGTTGCTGAGTTTGCTGGTCTTGGTTGCTGCTTGCAGTAAAGGCAATACCTCAGTTGATCAAAAGCCTGTTACTGATGGTGCTGTACCGAGTAATTTTGTTGGTGTGTATCGAGGTACTTTAACCGCTACAGCTAAGGCGGGTCCTCTTAATGAAACGACAACTGACGTTATTACGATTACTGTGTCAGCCGATAATACAATACGCTTTGAGGGTGATGATCCTGATGAAGTATTTGTTACCAAAGTCGGAGCAAATGGTAACTTTAATGGTTCATTGCCGATTAAAACTGGAGATTGTGAAGGTAATGTGGATGTATCGGGTTCGGTTGATGGTACTACCGCTTCTGGAGATTTGGGTGGTAGTGGCAAATGTAAGGGAGTAAGTGTTGGTGTAAGTGGAAACTTTAGCGCGACTAAATAAAAGGCCATAAAGAAGGTATTTACTAAAAAGCCGCCACTGCTTGCAGTGGCGGCTTTTTAGTGTTTGAGGTTGGAGCGTTTTTTAGGCGCTTTTGCTGGAATCTCTGTGAGAGATCAAGGCGTCCAGTTCGTGTTTCAATTTGTCCAGAATTGTGTCGTAGCCGAACGCGCCAACTTTTTCTCCGCGTCGTTTTAAATTGACAGTTTTAGGGCCACACCAGAGTCCCAGATCTGCATCGTCGGTTTCTCCTGGACCGTTAACTCGGCAGCCCATAACAGCAATGGTGATATTGTATTGCTCTGCGTATTCAGTCATTTTTTTGACATCCTGAGCGAGTTCGATAAAAGCTTCGTTCTCGACTCTTGAGCAGCTAGGGCAGCTGATGATGTTTAGCTTGTCAGGATCAAAGGCTACAACGCTTCGAACACGTCCGGCATGAATGTCATCAATAATTTCCTGACCAGCAATAACTTCATCTGATTTGTTCTTGTTAGGCAGGGTCAGAGATACTCTGACTGTATCGCCAATGCCTTTGCTGATAAGTTGTTCAAAGGCAATTCGGGTCTTGATGATGCCCATCGGTGGCATTCCGGCTTCAGTTACACCCAAGTGTAATGGGATGTCTGAACGTTCTGCGGCAAAGCGTGTGTTGGCTTCAATAACTTTTTGTGGGTCAGAATCTTTGAGTGATACACAGTAACGGGTGAAGCCGATAGAATCGAGAAATTCACAATGTTCTAAGGCACTTGCCAGCATGGGGGCTATTGAATCGTCATTGCCGAATTGAGCCAATTTATCTGGGTCAACGGAGCCGCAATTGACCCCAACACGGATTGCGCAATCGTGCTCTTGTGCCAAATCGACCAGATATCTGACTTTGTCTTGCCAGTGCTTTTTGCGTTCGTGGTGATACAGGTGGCCTGGGTTATAGCGTATTTTATCAACATGAGGTGCAACAATGGCTGCCATGCGATAGTTTTCCTGAAGGTCAACTGAGAGGTTGGCATTGGTTGATTGGCGGATTTCGATCAATGCTGCGGCGTCTTTTTTGTCATCAACGGCTATGCGAACAATGCCAGCGCCAGAGGCGCTTAGGGTGTTTGTTTGTTCTATCGTGGCATCAATATCCCGGGTGCGAGTTGCGCACATGCTTTGTACGACAATTGGGTTGTTGGCGCCAATGGTTAAATTGCCTATGGCTACGGCGCGCGTGTTGTTGCGATTGATGTTCAAAATTAAGCCTCTTCGTATCAAACTTTTTTATCTGCTGGGCCAAGTACTGTCTTGGTTTAATGGTGCACAAACTACCTGTTAAATGTTAATTGTGCAAGCGCCATAACGGTAAAGCTTGTCTATTAATTAATAGTTTTCTTTTGTAGGAATTTTGATGGGCGACCCGGACGATAACTATTGTTACAATGGTGAATTGTATCAGCAATATTACTGGAGATATCATTGTCAGCTTTACAGCGCTCGAAAATCGAGGCTAATCTAAATGTGTCTAGTCGCGCATTACTTGAATCGATTTCAGTTTTTCCGGTGATTGATTCTACTAATCGATATTTGAAAGAATACTCTTCAGGCGTGCACCTTTGTGTTGCTGAGCAGCAAACAGCGGGCAAGGGCAGGCGTAATCGTGATTGGCTGACAACGCCTAGCAAGAATATCATGATGTCATTGTCGTGGCAGTTTGAAGGTTGGCCTGAATCTTTGTCTGGTCTGAGTCTCGCAGTTGCTGCTGTGATAGTGGAATATTTGAATAAAACGCTGTCCTTGAAAACTGAAATTAAATGGCCCAATGATATATTGCTGGGTAACCGTAAACTGGCGGGTATTTTGGTGGATGCTTCAGGTGAGCCGGGTGGTGTTTGTCGGGTTGTGATTGGTCTGGGTTTGAATGTGCAGCAAGATAAGGGTTCGGTTGTGATTGATCAGGCTTGGACAGATCTGGCTAGCAATGGTGTTAAGGCTTTAGATCGTAACGTAATTATTGCTGATATCTGCAGTCTATGGGTGGATATGTTGGTGGTGTTTGCAGATAAAGGGTGGCAACCATTTATTCGAACATGGCAGGACAATGCCGCTTTTATCAATCAAAATGTAAGAATTGAGCTTGGTGATAAGATCATTAGGGGGGTCTTGCAAGGCGTTGATGAGGTCGGTAGGTTATTGGTGGTTGAACCCGACGGGGGAGTATTGCGCTTGTGGGATGCTGAATTGTCAATTCGTGCGGAAGAAGGGTTGTCATGAAGCTCTTTATCGATGTTGGAAATACTCGAATTAAATGGTATGAACAAGTGCCTGGTTCCGTTTTGTCTTTGGATGAAGCATCGAATGCTCTATCGCATTCAGGTCGATTTTTTCAAAGTTATCAAAAGGCATTTGCCGGACTTAAGGTTGAGCCTGAATGTGTTTGTGTTGCCAATGTGGCGGGCTTGAGTGCTCGGTCGGAGTTGGAGAGTTTTTGCCGCGATATGTGGGGGCTTGAACCTTGGTTTGCTGAGGTTGAGCGAAAAGCTCTAGGTATTACTAATGGTTATCATAATTTAGATGAATTAGGGGTAGATCGATGGCTTGCAGTGCATGGGGCTCGTCAGATTGGGAGTGGGCATGTTGTTGTCATCGATTGCGGGACTGCAATTAATGTCGAGGTTTTAACGGTTGACAATAATTATCTTGGCGGGGCTATTTTACCTGGGTTGAATTTGGCCTTACAGGCACTGTCTGTCAATGCTGATGGTATTTCTGCGTTTGGAATGTCGGGGCTTGATGAATTGGGTGTTGGCCGTACTACTAAGCAATGTGTACAATCCGGGGCTGTGTTTGCCTGTGTTGGTGGGGTGGAGAAATTGGTTTCTAATATAAAAAAGCGGTTTATTAATGAACCAATGCGTATTATCGTTACTGGCGGGGCGGCTGAATCTCTGTTGCCATTTGTAACGTTTGACTCTGTGAATGATGCGAATTTAGTACTACGAGGCTTAATAAGGTTGGCTCAATGCGATTGATTTATTTTCTGATAGGATGTTTTTTTATAGCAAATCTGGTGGTGTTTTTGATGCCGAGCGAGCAGCAGCGGATCAATGAGGGCTTTACTCGTGCTCAAGAAGTTGCTCCTCAACAAATTGTGTTAATGACGAGTAAATCATCAGAGTTGGTTGCCAGTTCTGGTGGTGGCACATTCAGTGATGATGATGCTACTCCGGTTGTTGATGTAGCTGCTGATGGTTTGAGCAATAAGATCGACGGAAAATGTTATCGAGTGGGGCCATTTCTGCACTCTTCACGTTTGTCTCTGGCAAAGGCTCAATTAAATAATATGGGGGTTTTCTATACGGTAGAAAAGCGTGAATCTACCCCGGCAGAAGTGTTTCGTGTCTATGTTGGTCCATTTGATAGTGATGCTCGTGGTCGTAGTGCCAGACAAGAATTGACGGAATTGGGTATTTACGATCATTTTCAAAAACAGGATGAGGATGGGCGTTATATTGTTTCTCTGGGTATCTATTCGCGCAGAACCACCGCGGATAATAGTCGGGAGCGTTTCGAGTCTCGCAATTTAAATGCCAAAGTGCGCCCTGAGAAAACTGTGTTGCCTGATAGTTATTGGTTGAGTCTTTTGGGTCGAGAGTTGGTCGATTTGCCAGTTGAGGTTCTGCAGAATGTGGATTGGGGAGAATATTCTGCGCAATTTGGTTCTTATGAGTGTCAGGCCTAAATTTTTTTACTGAATCGATTGGCTTAAAACCTGGGCTCATACTGGTTTTTGTGAGAAAAAAACATTTTAATCCATTTTTTTTTGTTTTAGGCGTTGCGCTAATCGCAATCAAGACCTAAAATGCGCGCCTGACTTGGAAATGCCATCATAGCTCAGTTGGTAGAGCAACTGATTTGTAATCAGTAGGTCGTGGGTTCGACTCCCTCTGATGGCTCCAGGTTTGATTGTCTGAGTATGCAGTTGTTCAGGCTCTATGTAGTTATTCTATTGACTCTTGATGCAATGTTTTTGTATTTGAGCGAAGTAGTAATGATACGTTGCAAAATGGAGGGGTGGCCGAGTGGTTAAAGGCGACGGACTGTAAATCCGTTCTCTCAGAGTACGCTGGTTCGAATCCAGCCCCCTCCACCATTTCGCTAAGTGTTGCTACGTGAGTGGTATATGCTGCTTTTGCAGCGCAATAGTTGCTAGGCAATGCGGGCGTAGTTCAATGGTAGAGCCTCAGCCTTCCAAGCTGATAATGTGGGTTCGAATCCCATCGCCCGCTCCATTGTTTAAGAACGATGTGTTTATAAAGTGCGTGCGCCTGTGTTTTTCAATAATACATATTTGCCCACCGCATATTTGCCCACATAGCTCAGTCGGTAGAGCACTTTCTTGGTAAGGAAGAGGTCACCGGTTCAATTCCGGTTGTGGGCACCATTAAATTTAGTGCTAACCACGATATAGTGGTTGTATTTATTGTGCATATGAGTATTATGCACAGCTATTTCAGGCTGCACGTTTGTTAGTGTGGCCTTTGTGTATTTTAAGAAGTGCTATGGTCTTTGTTCTGAGCTGTTGTTTTTGAATGAATATCCAACTGGCACTGAACATGATTAAACTTAGGAACGACAGAGGGTTGATCTAATGTCTAAAGAGAAATTTGAGC
>JBOEHE010000015.1:0-59698 GCA_050633785.1 Arenicella sp. | reverse complement strand
TAACTCCTTTAACGAAATAGAGAGGATAACACTATGGTTAATTTGTTAGAATGTCAATGAAAGTGTGCCTGTCCTTTACTTGATTTACTTGCCATTCCATTCAAAGATAAGTCGGTTGACGAAGTAATTACTAATAATGTTCCTATTGACTCTAATAGCTTTCTTGGACCAGGAGTGCAAACATCAGAGATTAAACGAATTTTAAAAGATGGTGGCAAATGGATTAATAATGGCGTGGACCAAAGTTTGTAAAAATGTTTAAAGAAATTTTAGAGCATAATCCTGCTATGAGTGTTGCGCAGCAACAAGCTAACGCTAAAGCAACTTTTTCTAAACTTGTTATTGGCTCTGGTTGTTTAAAGCTTTATGAAGCAACAGTAGAGCTTGACTGTAATAGTGTAACAATTGGCTTGGCGACTTATTCGGTTAAAGATATGGAGTTATTGGACGAAATTTGTTCTGCAAAGAAGAGCTTTAGTGATAAGAATTTATACGTTTACGATGTTGCACAAGCTGAAGGAGTAGGCGATTTGAATAAAGTGTTTCCTGATGTCGGCAGTGTTTTTCAGACCCCAATTTTATCTACCTTTGATAAAAAAAATAAGAGCATTTGGGGTTTTGATGCTCAATCCAAGTTAAAAGAAATGATGCAGTTGTAAGTAAAAAGTAAATTGGGACATATATAGATACCTCCCAAAGTGCAAACCAAACAAAGTCATAGGTTAGCATATGAAAGAAATGAGTAGTAAATATAAAGAAAGGCGGGAAGAAATTGAGCAATTCTTTGAAGCGGCTGACGTAGTTGCGGATTCAGCTGAAGAATACACTTCGCCCTCAGAACACTACAAGTTACGAATAGTGGAATATAGCAAAGGACCAGGAACTTGGTCCTATTCTAGAGGTAAAGTATATGATCTAAACAACAATTTGCTTGCGGACATAAAGCGAAATTACGGGGTGTTTTGGCATTGTTGGTTTCAACACCCAAATGGTTGTGAGTATTTGCTTTGCGGTGAAGACTATCAAGGATACACATTTGTAAATCTTACTAAAGGAACCGTTCAAACATATTTTCCTGAAAGAGCGTACAACGGGTCGGGATTCTGTTGGGCTAAAGTATTTCCATCAGAAGATGGGAAGTTATTAGCAGTTGATGGTTGTTATTGGGCATGTCCTTATGAATTAGTGCTGTATGATTTTAGTGATCCAGAAACACTTCCACTAAATGAGTTACTTCGAGTTGAGGATTTAATTGATTCAGTAGGTTGGAAAAACGATAATACATTCATTATGACAAGAGAAATTGAATGTAGGAAAGCTGATGGTATTCCTTATGCAGATCTTGATGAAGAGGAACAAGATAGGCTGGGTAATAATCCTGAATTGGTAGAATACAAAAAGGAAACGCTTGAAGTTGCATGGCCAAAGTAATAAATAAAATGCTAACAAAAACATCCAACGGACCTGAAAAATAGCCGTTTTTTTGATTACATTCCGCTTTGCTCCATTTTTGCACAAAAACCGTAACTTTTGCGTCCACTGATGTAAGCGTTTATTCCATTGAAAGGCATTCAAGAGTCAAAAAATATTAAGGCAAAGATAACTTGGTATCGAATACCAACAATACTGTTATTGCCTAGTCCAATGTGGGTTGCTTCATTTCATTCAATGCCATCTATGCAAAATATCTTACTTTGCTAATTGTTATAGGCTTTACCGCAAATCTATTCTGGTTAATCAATTTTAAAAAAGGATTTGGTAAAGTGTTATTGACTCTTACTTTAATATGGTATTTTATTTTTGTAGTGTTACTAATTTGGGCGTATTTAAAGTAGTTGTGGCGTATAAGTTTTAATAAGCCAAAGCGCGCTTACCCTGCTATGCAGAGTGGGTTGCTAACGTCGCAGATTGTCCTGTGGTGTGAGCGTTAGACACACAAAATAGATTCGATTCTCAATGGTTGTTGAATTCTACTCAATTAAAATTAAAGAATAACAAGGTTCCTAACAGCAGAACGATAATAAATACCATATTATTAATTCCCCAGCCGCGAGCCAGAATGCCGCCGGGCTGGCTGAACTTGGCAATCCAACCGATGCCGTTTGATGCCATGGCATTCAGTGTTGCCAGCGCTTTTTTGTGAGTTGCAGCAGTGCCTGAGGCAAGTGCTTGATAGCTTGAGGGGAGTAAGCGGCGATAAAACCAGTCGGAGTCCAGGTTGGTTGAGCGTAATTCTGGTGGGTAAAGCCCCCACATGTTCAGGAACACAAAGGCCAGGGCTGAGAAAAACAGCAGCTGCAATTGTGTCAGGACGTGCGTTAAATCATACGGAGAGTAGTCCATTTCGTATGGCAGGAGCTGATAGAAGTAGCTTGGAAAGCTGCCGATGCCAATACAGAAAGCGGCACCAATAGTCATGGCGATCAGCATGTTTACTGGTGCTTCTTTGACTCTAAGTCCGCTATCATGGGCAAAAAAGGCAAAGAAGGGAATTTTGATGCCGGCATGGTGAAAAACACCGGCAGCCGCAAACAGCAGCAACATCCAGCCAATCACATGCCCATGGTGCAGCATTTCAGCCATGATGATGGCTTTGCTGACAAAGCCGTTGAACAGTGGAAACGCTGAGATAGAAGCAGCGCCAATGATGCATAAAACGGTTGTTTTGGGCATGGTTTTATACAACCCCCCCAGGTCAGAGCCATTGATGTTCCCTGTTCGCAACAGAACTGCGCCCATGGACATCATTAACAGGCCTTTGAATAAAACATCGTTAAAGGCGTGTGCGACCGTGCCATTAATCGCCAGTTCTGTGCCAATGCCTATGCCGCAGACCATAAAGCCGATCTGGTTGATCATGCTGTAGGTCAGGACGCGGCGCAAATCATTTTCAATGACGGCATAGAATATAGGGAAGCAGGCCATGGTTAAGCCGATTGGAATCAGCATTTCTGTGCCAGCAAAGCAGCGTGCCAGTGCATATACGGCGACTTTTGTGGTAAATGCGGCTAAGAACACGGCACCACTTTCTGTTGCTTCTGGGTAAGCATCGGTGATCCAGGTGTGCAACAATGGAAAACCGCATTTGATGCCGAATGACAAAAAGATCAACCAGCTGCCCAGAGCAATGGATGTTGTTGGCCAGGCGAGTTCGAGTTGCAAGGCCTGAATGTTGGTCGACATGCCGCTGTCTATCAGCAATAAGGCACCGGCAAATAATAAGACGCCTGATAGTACCTGGAATATGAGATAGCGAATGCCACTGTTGTAACTGCGTTCAGTTCGTCGCGCCCAGATTAAAAAGACGGAAGTTAATGCCAGGCCTTCCCAGAATAAAAACAAGGTGATCCAATCCCCGGCGAAGACGGCACCGATAGCATTTGCAGCATAGGCCAGAGCAGCTACATGTTGGATGCGGTCATCCACTTTCAAGGCGAAGATGACACCGATAAAAGCAGCGAGATGAAACAGATAACCGAATAGCATGGCTAATTTATCGGCATGGACCAGAGTCAGGTCTAAGCCCATCAGGGAATAGTGATAGCCCAAACCACTGTTGATACTCAGCAAGTTTATAAAGCTGACTACAGGTGTTAATACCAGTAATGCCTTTTGTAATTTGCCTTGAGTGCAGGCCACTAGAACTGCGCCAATTAACAACGGCAGAAAAGGGGGTAAGCCAAACCCTAAAGACGATAGCATAGCGAAAACGTCCATCAGTGACTGCCTCCATCTGCATGAGGTTTTGAAGAGCTGTCGGGCTGCCCGATTTCCGGGTCAAGTGGCTCGTAATATTCTTCATCACGCATCAGCCATTTGCGCATCTGTGTGGCTATTAAGACCAGAATGGTACAGGCGAAAAGGCCGTATAAGGCGTAAAAGGTTGGCAGCTTTTCCATATCGGTCATGATGTGTCGATGCACAAAGAAATCAGCAAGCATCAGCACGACACATAGAAAATAGAAAATGCGCAATATCCATTTGATCGTTGCTGGACGATCGAAGAAGTCAGAATAGTGTTCGTTATTTTTCATGACGATTTAGCGACTTATGATAGCTGATTAGTTGGTAGAGGCTGTAAATTCAATAGCCTGTAAAGCTTGAAGAACACTGTCCGGGAAGAAAAATAAGACAATGCAGCTGATGCTGGTGACTACAATGGCGATTTGGCAACTCAACGGTTCTGCGCTGCCATGTTGTTGGTCATTAGAGCTTTCCTGGGACTTTTCTGCTTTGAAAAAAGCACGAATAGGAATGGGCAGCAGATACGCGATGTTGAGTAAGGAGCTGATTAATAAAACGGCGACTGGAAACCATAATGAGGCATCAATCGAGCCTTGAGCGATGAGTAGTTTGCTCCAGGTGCCGCCTGTAGGAGGCAAACCGATAATGGACAAAGAGCCAATCAGAAAGCCAATCATAGTGATGGGGATTTTTTTGCCGACACCATCTAAATCACTGACATTTTTTTTATGCAGGCTGACCAGAATGGCTCCTGCACAAAAGAACAGGGTGATTTTTCCAAAGGCGTGGCTGATGATATGTAATCCGCCGCCCATCAATGATAGCTCGGTGGCAATTAAGGCGGCTAAAATGATATAGGCTAATTGACTGATGGTGGAGTAAGCCAATCTGGCTTTGAGGTTGTCTTTGGTCATTGCAATCAGCGATGCCAGCACAATAGTGCCACCGGTGAAGTATATTAAGCCGGTGTTGACAGGGTTGTTGCCACCTTGGGTCAATGAGTCCGTCCCGATAATGTAGATGATGACTTTTAACAGTAAGAATACGCCGGTTTTGACTACGGCAACGGCGTGTAGCAATGCGCTGACAGGGGTTGGTGCCACCATAGCGTTAGGCAGCCAGCCATGAAAGGGCATGAGTGCGGCTTTGGCCGTTCCAAATACGATTAAGGCTAATAGAATGCCCAGTGCCGTGATGCTGAGCTGACCGAGTTCGATACTGTCAGCCAACAGGCCTCCAGCAACAAAATCAGTCGATCCCGTCAGGCTATAAATCCAGATGATGGCGGGTAATAACAGACCAATGGATGAGCCCATCAGGGTTAATACATAAATTTTACCAGCGCGCCGAGCAGCCGCAGTACCGGCATGTGTTACCAGTGGAATGGTTGACAGAGTAATGATCTCATAGGCTACAAACAGAGTTAACAGGTTTGCTGAATGAGCTGCCAACATCACAGCAGCAATGGCCAGTGCAAAGCAGGTGTAAAACCGCGTTTGGTTGAGCTCTTTGTGCGCTCGCATATAACCGATGCTGTAAATCGTTGTGATGATCCACAGGAAACTGGCCAGTACGCCAAATAAGGCGCCAAGTGGTTCTGTGCGCAATTGCAGGGTTAAGTTGCCAAAAATAACATGCGCTGAAGTGCTGGGGCTCATGCCATTCAAACTGGCATTCAATAAAGGCAGGTTGAATGCCAGTAGCAGTATGCCTGCGATGATAATGGCAGCTTCGCGTAGATTGCGCTGTTTTTCTCCGAATAACAGAATAAATGGTATGACCGCCAATGGTGGCAGTAATGTCAGGGTTGGGTGGTTGCCAACAAATTCTGAGAGGGGCTGTAGTAATGCCAGCATTAGCGGATCCCCCGGATGAGTTGCTCTGCCGCTGTTCCAGTAATGCCGACAAAGGTTTCAGCATTAATGCCGAAATAGAGACTGATGCCTATCAAAGCCCAGGTGGCGATAGTCATGGATGCAGGCACTTCCGTTATTGTGCTGTCTGTTGCAGAGGTGTCCGTATTGCTTTGATTGAAGCAAGTAACCAAGACCACTTTACCAATGTAGAGAACAGCCATTAAGGAGCTGAATAGAATTAAAACCACTATGGGCCACCAACCTTTTTCCAGGCTGGCTTGAATTAAATTCCATTTGCTGACAAAACCGGCAGTTAATGGCACGCCAATCAGGCTGACGCCAGCTATGGTGAAGGCGCTGATGGTATATGGCATTCTGTGTAGCAGCTGCGGCATTGATTGTATTTTGCTGGTGCCGACGGCGAAAATAATGCTGCCGGTTGCCATGAACAGAGCTGATTTGATAAGGCCGTGGTTGATAATGTGCATGAGTGCAGCAGAAACGCCAGTGACTGACAGAATGCAGATACCGGCTAAGATATAGCCAATTTGTGCAATGCTGGAAAAGGCCAGCAGACGACGCAAATCATTTTGAAAAACGGCAACGATCGACATGACTACGAAACCAACTATCGCTGCTGGCAACAGGACATAGCCTAATATCAGTTGCACAAAACTGAAATCCACACCAAAAATGTGGAAAAAGAAGCGTACAAGAACATAGAGCGACACCTTGGTGGCAGTGCCTGCCAGAAAGCAGGTGACGGCAGAGGGTGCGTATTGATAAGCGCTGGGTAGCCAGGCGTGCAGTGGAAAGATGGCCGCTTTAATCAAAACACCAATAGTGATGAAACTGAAGCCAACAACCACCGTGCGCGATTCTGCAACAGCGGGCAGTCGCGTTGCCAGATCATGCATATTCAGTGTGCCTGTGGCGGCATATAAAAAGCCAATTCCCAGGAGTATAAATGAAGCGCCAATACTGCCCATGATCAAATAGCGAAAAGCGGCAATATAAGAGTGCGGTCGTTCTTTACCCAGTGCAATCAGCATATAGGTGGATAAAGAAGAGATTTCTAAAAAGACAAAGACATTGAAGGCGTCCCCGGTGATTAAGATGCCTAACATGCCTGTCAGGCAGAGTAACCAGCCAGCATAGAACAGGTAGTGCTTTTCGGGGCTGATATCTTTAATCAGGCTGCTTTTTGAGTATATTGCTGCTAATAAGCTGACTGTGCTGACCAGAATAATTAATAAGGTGTTGCTCAGGTCGATAAAATATTCAATGCCAGTGGGAGCTTGCCACCCTCCCAGTGCATAGCGAATGACAGAGCCATCCTGAACCTGTTGTAACAGCATGACGCCATTGAGCAGACAGAGTGCGCTGACCAGTACTGTAATAAGCCAGGCTGTGTTTCCCCGGCGCAACATCACGCAGACAGGGGCAAACAACATTGGCAGGATAATCTGTAAGGCAGGTAAATGCTGTTGTATAAACTGAATAAGCAACATAGGGTTTATTGGTTGATACTTTTATGTTCAAAGGCTTTTAACTCGTCTTCTTCGATCGAATTCGTCTCCATATGAATACGAATCACCAAAGCCAGTCCGACGGCGGTTGTTGCCACACCGACCACAATGGCTGTCAGGATTAATACATGTGGTAAGGGGTTTGAGTAACGTGCGACACTATCGCTGAGGATAGGGGCTGAGCCTCCAGTTACTTTGCCGATGCTGATGTAAAAATAGAAAATGGCGGTCTGAAAAATACTCAGGCCTATCAATTTTTTGATCAGGTTATGTCGGCTTAGCATGATATAGAGTCCTGCCATCATCAACACGACTACAATCCAGTAATTATAAAGCGATAGAGATAACATAATGATCAACCCTGGTTTGTGGGTTTGTTGGCTGGTTTCAGGGAGAAGCTATAAAATAGAATCAGCATCACTGAGGCAACGGTTATACCGACACCCAGTTCGACAGTGAAAATACCCCAATGTTGTCCATGTAAAGGGTCGTGAGCCAGGACATTGTAATCCAGAAAGTTGCCGCCTAATAGCATGCCAGTGACACCTGTGAATAAGTAAAGCAACACTCCGATACTCATGCTGAAGCGTAATGCTCTGGGTGTCAGAATGTCACGTGTTTTGTGTACGCCAAAAATGAGGCCATGCAAAATAAATCCAGCGGCAAAGATAACGCCTGCCTGGAAGCCGCCCCCGGGGCCATAGTCACCATGGAACTGTACATAAAAGGCAAACAGGATAATAAAAGGGATCAACAATTTAGAGGTGACCTGCAAGATAATGTGACGTTGTCTATATCTTTTTTCAGATTTAACTTCTGCAAGGCGCCTGGTTTCAGCTTCCTGCTCATCATTTTTGCTGTTAATAACATGGCGTAAGCCAATCAGGCTCCATACAGCAACAGCAGCAGTAAAGACAACGACGGTTTCTCCCAGTGTGTCATAACCTCGATAACTTGCCAGCACAGAAGTCACGATATTAGGCACTCCAGTTTCAGAGCCTGACTGTTCAATAAACCATTGCGCCAGTAGCGGGTGCATATAGGATGCTGAGTCGAGAGAACCGTAAGCAGCGATATCCAGGCTGCCATAAATCAATAAAGCGCCAGTAATCACGACAAAGATAATGGCGACAATATTATTGTGCCCCTGAGGCTTTTGTTTATGTTCCGTTAACGACAGGGCGCCTAATAATAAAATGGTCGATATGCCTGCGCCAACGGCCGCTTCGGTAAATGCCACGTCGACAGCATCCATTACGACAAAGGTGGCGGCTGTGGTTAAACTGTATATGCCCAGAAGAATGACTGCGGCAAATAAGTCTTTTAGCCAGATAATGCCAAGCACAATAATAACCAGAAATGCCAGCAAAACCATAATGGTGATTTGTTCGATCATTTATTCGCCCTGGGGTGGTCGTGGTCCTTCAGAATTTTCAGTTGTCTGGATTTGAGTAACTCCTCGTGAATAGCATGTCTGCCATCTTTACCAATGGGTCCCAATTCGTTCATGAGTGCTGTTTTTGCCACAGCATGGGAAGCTGTTGGTCCGGTAAACATGATAAAGAAATAGGTCAGGATCAGTTTAACCACAACCATGGGTTCGTGCATGATTGCTCCTGCATATAAGCACATACAACAGATCATTAAGGAGGCGCCACCGGTATCTGTCAGACTGGCGGCATGAATGCGTGTGTATACATCTGGTGAGCGTAATAAACCCAGTGCGCCAACCAGCACAAAAAATATTCCGCCAATGGCTAAGGCCCAACATAAGGCGATTATAATGACACTGATATCCATGTTATTTATCCTCAATAGTGTTGGCACTAAGATGTGCGTCATCACTATTGGTGTCTATATCCCGTTGGAACTGATTACGGCCGAGATGGTTGAACTCAAAGTACTTGAGAATGGCGATCGTACCAATGAAGTTGATGAGTGCATAGGCCAGCGCGATATCAATGAACTCGGGGCGGCCTGTCACAAAGCCATAAACAGGGATAAGTAATACAATTTTGGTGCCAAAAGAATTGGCCGCCAGAATGCGGTCATAAATGGTTGGGCCAACGATGGAACGAGATAAGGCAACCAGCATAGCAACCAACAGACCAAGAAGCATAGCGATAAACATCATGATTTCTCTTTATCCTGATTGTCATTGGTTGGAACAGTTTTGTTCAGCATTGAGGTTTCCAGTCGTGTGACGCGCCGATTCATTTCACCTTCTTCCAGTTCTGCGATGCTGTCTTCATGCAGCGCGTGAACAATGAGGTCTCCATCATGGGATATGTTGATAGCCACGGTTCCTGGTGTAAGAGTAATTGAATTGGCAAAAATAACCCGTCCTACTTCCGTCTTTTGATCAGTTGGGATTACCTTGAGCAGAGGCTTTATTGGCATTGAGGGGTTTAAAATCATTTTAGCCACCTGAATGTTGGATTTTATAATTTCCACAAATAACCAACTCCAATAAGGAATGATCTTAATTAAAGGAAAGTAAATCTCTTGACCCTGGTGCCGTAATACCCGCATTTTAACTGAAAAATACAAGGTAATAGCAATGGAAATAACGCCTAATACCAGCAAGTTGATTTTGAAATAGCCTGATAATAGCAGCCAGAAAACCACCATTGCGATGCACAGTCTGAACGTTTGTTTTTGCAAAAAATACACCTCAACCAAATCGAGCAGATGATATTAACGAATTGCTTAAGGCTAAGTCTAGTATTCTGGGTAAATAACGCGATGATTTTGGTTTGTTTGATTGAGTCGAGATATTTGCATAACTTGGAAGCAATGAGAAATCAGGTCAATTCATTAAATTGCGCTAGAAAATATTGAGAATAACCGGGTCCTGTTAACCGTTTATCCTGAGTCAAAATACGGATAAATGTGCAAAACGATTATAACGACACCTGCACACCTGCATTGATTGTCAGTCTGGCAAACCTCGAAAAATGCACGATGATAAAATGTAAAAAAGGTAATGCGAGAAAAGGCAATTTATAACAAGCAATAGCTAAGGCTTTCTCTCGAGATATCTTGACCCTTATTGTTTGTGGTTTGGTGGTTGCCTATGAGAATTGTCCATAGCCTCAGAGATTGTTGGCTAATGCTCGGTAAAACGAAGCTCAACTTGGTATGCTAATTCATCTGGGCAGCCTCCACCAGGTGCATAGTCAGTAACATTAACGAGAACGATATCGTCGTCTGTCTCACTCACTGAATAAGTGGATGCAGGAATGCCAGTCGAAAAAATAATGCTAATTCCCGGAGTGCAACCCAAGTCTGGCCCCAGATTTTCTCCAAGAACTTCCATGGTGCCATCACATTTTAAGGTTATCGTAAAGTTATAGATTTTAGCTATGGAGGGCACTTCTGCGTAGTAATCTATCTGAAAAGAACGTTGTCTTCCATTTGCGGCTATTTGAACCAGTTGCGGGGCACTTCCGAAAGTTTGAACCGCATAGACTGGATCTGTACCCGATAGCTGCTGCATAGAGTAGAGCCCACTAAAGTAGCTGCTGGGAATTCCTGGGCAAGTTTCGGTTTCATCTAATAAAAAAGACAAGATAGGCGCGATCTTGTTTGCACTCAGCGCAGTGGAGAAAGTCAAAAACGACAGTGTCATTAAGAATAAAAAACTTTTAATACTCATTTCTTTTACAACCTTTGGGTACAGTCAGGTCTTCCTGAATGAAACAGAGACCTCGCACGATTTGAAACTTAAAAATAGTGTTTGAATTTGATAAATATTGTAATGTATTGTGCCGTTTATAAGAAGAAAGTTTATAGTTAGTTACTTGCATCTGCAAATAATAGGTCAGCCGATCTTGGCTATTACTAATTCCAATAAAGAATGAGTTATGCTGAGGTTTAGAGTCTAATTCTCATAGGGTGTAACTTTATAAATTAGGCTCTTTGGCGTTTGTAAAGGGAAATCCTGGACCTCTTCAGGAGAACCTGTTTTCTGGAAGTGTCCTGTTTAAATAACTATCTAATTCTATATAGTGTCGTTTGCAGTGATTTTTTGTTTATTAAAGCTAGCCCATTGTTGTTATAGGATTAATAATCGTTTGATTGGCTGTTTTTTCTGCTTGGACTTGGGCTGAAATGAGGATTTCTTGAAGTTTAATTAGGCGATAAAATAAATATTCCAGTGTCAGTGCAGTTGATAGCTTGGCGGTTCAGGCAATTATCCATGATTTTATATTTGAATGGCTTTGGAGTAACTAGAAATGGTGAAGTTCAGTGTGAGGTTTATTTAGCATCGGGTTGGTTTTCGGGCAGGCACTCAATGAAGCTATCTAATTGTTGGCATGCCATGTTAACGGCTAAAGTTTTCGGAAATGAAGTCATATCCACGTTGAAGCGTTGTGCATTGTATACTTGGGGTACCAAGTATACATCGGCCATTGTCACTTGCTCTCCTGCTGCATAGGGGGCGTCAGCTATTATCGACTCTATGGCTGAAAGACCCTTGTGAATCCAGTGGTGATACCAATTGATTTTTTCTTGTTCAGAGATTGAGATTGTATTAACAAGATATTTCAGAACTCTAAGGTTATTCAATGGATGGATGTCACAAGCGATAATATTCACAATTTGCTGGATGAGAGCTCGTTCACTTCCGGTATAGTTTAACAGTAAACTTGGTGAGGGAAATTTTTGATCAAGCCAGTCTATAATAGCTGTCGACTGGTTGATTCTCTGGCCTCCTTCAAGCTCTAAAGTTGGAACAAGTCCGCTTTTGTTGATCTCTTTAAATTCAGCTGAAAGTTGCTCTCCCTTCGACAAGTCGATTGTAATCATATCGTAATCTACCTTTTTTATATTGAGTGCTAGACGAACGCGATAGGAGGCGGATGATCGGTAATATGTATAGAGCTTCATGATAAGGTTTACTGCTTGTTTTATTCGGATGAAGGGGTGTATCGAACAATTTTTTGATCTATCTTCCCAAATAATGATTCGCCCGAACGACTCTTCATTTCAATTTCAACTCTATCACCAAACTTCATGAAAGGTGTTGTTGCTTGACCATTCTGAATAGTTTCAAGGCACCTAACTTCTGCTAGGCATGATGAGCCGTCGGCGCTACCATCGTTAGCTACAGTGCCTGAACCAACGACTGTTCCTGCCATTAGTGAGCGAGTCTTGGCTGCATGCGCAATAAGCTGACCAAAATTAAAAGTCATATCAATACCGGCGTTTGCAGCTCCGATTTGAACGCCATTCAAATGCGTTAGCATTGGCAGACTGAGTTTGTTGCCATCCCAATATTCTCCTAGCTCATCTGGCGTAATTGCTACTGGAGAAAAACTTGTCCAGGGCTTTGATTGGTAGAAACCGAATTGTTTGGCAAGTTCTGCGGGAATCAGATTGCGTAGGGATATATCATTTACTAATGTTATTAGTTTGATACGTTCCTGGGCTGAGTCAGGGCTAATGCCAGCGGGAACATCATCAGTGATGACTGCAACTTCGGCTTCAAAATCTATTCCCCAAGATTCTTCTGCTAATAATACGTCGTCTCGCGCACCAATAAAGGCGTCAGATGCTCCCATGTACATTAATGGGTCGCTCCAGAAGCTTTCAGGTAGTTCAGCATTTCTAGCCTTTCTGACTAACTCTACATGTGTTACATAGGCGCTGCCATCAGCCCAGTGATAAGCTCGAGGTAATGGGGCGGCAACAGTCATCGTATCGAATTTAAATTTGTTATCTATTTTGTCTTCATTGAGCATTTGATAAATAGTTTCTAATTCAGGAGATAGAGCTTGCCAGTTGTCCATTAAATGTTGCATGGTTGGGGATATCTTCTCTACTTCTACGGCGTAGGATAGGTCTTTCGAAACCACTACCAATTTTCCATCTCTACCGTATTTCAATGATGCTAACTTCATTTAATTTTGTCTCCTGAGCCAATCACCTGGCTATATTTTTCGTAATCTACCTTGTCTGTCTAAGTGGCAAGGGAAATTGCATTGATAATTTGACATTTTGTTTCATTTGAAACTAAATGTCAAATTATCAATATGCATTTTCATAGTGGAGCTACTTTTTGTTATACTTGTTATTGAAATAGTAATTTTGACTTAAACTGGGATGGAAATAATATGGAAAAAAATGTAGGTGGGGATAATTTACTTAGTCTCGATACTTTTATCCCTTATCGTATTAATGTACTGGCTACGAAAATAAGTGAGTCGCTTGCTGTAGAATATCGGCGTGATTTTGGTATTTCTATTGCTGAATGGAGAGTTTTGGCCATATTGGGTCAATACTCGCCTCTGGCAGCTAAGCAACTGGCGTCAGAAGTCAATCTTGGTAAAGTGCGGCTAAGCCGAACGACAACTAAGTTGTATGAGGACGGACTAATTATGCGGAGTATCAGCGCTGGTGACCGACGTAAGACATTCTTTCGATTGTCAACAAAGGGCAAGCGCTTATATGAGAAAATTGTGCCTTTAGCCATCAAATGGCAGGACAGTTTAATGGAATCATTTTCGGATAAGGATACAGAGCAACTTGTGAAAATGATCGATCTGCTAGAAGCTCGGTTGGAAGGTAAGTCTTAAAAGAGAACTAAGCTCAGGAGTCTTGATAGTAGATAGATACACTAGTCGTGGTTGTATGCTTTAAGTTTACAAACCACGACTATCTAAAAGCTTATCAAGTTGGAATCTCTTCAGCTCAAAAAGGAAGTTAATGTTTAACAGGTTACTTGTCTGTTAGGAAAATTCCGAATTATGTAGCCAGGCTGTGTGTTTGGGTGGTCTTTTAGTTTTGGACCATTCCTCAAGCATGGCGGGGGCAACTGCCTTTAACTCTTTAAGTGTTTCTTCGCTGGCCGATCGATAAGTGAGTTCTAAGCGGTGACCATTAGGATCGAAGAAATAAATTGAATGGATGATTTCGTGGTTTGTAATTCCAAGAACCTCGACACCTTGTTCTTGCAGGTGCTCTTTGGCTATTTTCAGAGCTTTTAAATTTTCAACTTCGAATGCAATGTGCTGACACCAAGTAGGAGTATTTTCATCTCTTCCCATGGGTGGTTGCGTTGGAAGTTCGAAGAATGCAAGTATATTGCCCTGTCCTGCGTCCAGAAAAATGTGAATGTATGGGTCTGGCTCTTTAGTTGATGGTACATGCTCCTCGGCAATTGCAACCAGAAAGTCCATATTCAACGTTCTTTGATAGAACTCGACAGTTTCTTTGGCGTCATTGCAGCGATATGCAACGTGATGAATTTGTTTGATATTGATCATTTTGAATGCTAATCCTTGGGGAGTTGAGTGAGGCTATATTAGTTTCAAATGAAACTAATGTCAATTTTATATCTGCTGCTGTTTTTGTCTCATACATAAAATAAAGCGGTGACATAGCTTGTATATCACCGCTTTTGAGTTTTTATTGTTCTTTTTTCTCACGAATACCTTCAATGTGTAAATTGAGTTCAACTGTTTCAGATTGGGGGCCTAAATATTTAGGAATTCCAAAATCCTTAAGTTTTAATAATGTGCTGCCTTCAAAGCCAACTCTGTGACCACCCCAGGGGTCATTGCCTTCACCTATTTTTGTTATATTGATAGAAATATCCTTGCTGATTCCTCGGAGGGTTAGAGTGCCACTAAGGGTTCCTGAAGTATCATTAGTTGCTGTGTAACTGGTACTTTTGAAAGTCGCTTCTGGGAATTTCTCTGTAAACAAAAAGTCTTCAGAGCGTATATGTTTATCGCGTTTCTGGTGGTTTGAGTCCACACTATTAGTGTCAATTGTAATATTTATCTCAGAGTTTTCTGGGGTTTCTTTGTCATAAATAAATGTGCCGCTAAAAGAGTTAAAACGACCTGTCAAGAAGCTAAAGCCGAGGTGTTTTATTTTGAAGTTAATGGATGCATGTGCACCTTTAATATCAATTTGATAGTTAATTGGCGCGGCAAAAAGTTGTGCGCTGCTGAGTAATAGTGTAATTGCTACAGTTGAAAGTAGTTTTTTCATAACTTTAATATCTCCTATGGAGTCTTGTTAATATATTTGGATAGGTTTAAATTCTTGATGTAATGCTTCCACAGCGTGACAATTGGCGATATAGGTCTAGTATCTTGTCTGGATCCAGCCCCAAGGGTTTTGTTTTATTTACCCATATGTTGTCCATGTCCAGCATTAGTCGCTCAAAGTCATCCCTCATAGTTGGTGTGGCTTCTATTATTGTATTTCCATATTCAAGTGCGTTTTTTTCGCCTTTAATATCTTCATCATGCCATGCTTTTCCAGCAAACCTTGAGAGCTTTTCCCCAGAAACATTCAGTATGGCGATTTTGTCTTCAGGGGAAATGCCATCTAATGCTTTAGGATTTATGAATACGCCGAATGAGCCAAGATAAAGGCCACCACGGAACTTATATGTGTAAGGAGCGACTTCTTTAAGCTTTAATGCTTCCTTTTCAACCATTGGCATGAACACGCCTTCTATTTTGTTGTTTTTAAGCAGATCATAGATTTTTAATGGTGATGCTATAACGCCTTCTAGCCCTAACCTATTGGCAATGCTGGCTTGGGTTCCTGAAGGGCCAGATAGGCGGACTCGCATACCTTGCAGCTCTGATAATGTTTGTATTGGTTTCTTGAGGTGTAACTGGGCTTCCCCGTGCGTGAAAAGGGCAAGAAGTTGCATGCCCTGGTGTTCGTTTATTTTTGAAAAATATTTGTTGTGTATCCTCCAGTGGGCAACTGAAGCTGCTTCAGGGCCAACGCCATTGAGTGGTAGTTCGCTTAGCTGGGTTAGTTTGAACTGATGCGGCCAGAATCCATGGTACATCCAGCCAATATCGTACTGACCTGACTTTACTAGTTCCAACATGTTTTTTGGGTGTGTTTTGGGTCGTTCAAATGATATCTCGACGCGGCCTGAGGTGGCTTTGTTTACCCATTTCCCCCACTCTTTAAGAACTACGGAATTCATTACGTGCTTATCTGGCAGCCATGTAGCCATTTTCAATGTGGTCGTTGAATCGGACTTGGCTATAGTTGTTAATAAAATTAAAGGTAAGGAAAGTAAGAGGAGGCTTGGTAGTTTAAGTAGATATTTTTTTTGTATGATTTTTTTCATGGTAACTCCTATTCTGTATTTTTTTATAGTTATATGACTGGTTTTGAAGAAAGTTCTTAGCGTTTTTTATGTAAGTTAATCTGATTTTGAAAAATATCTCTTTCTTTGTAATAGCTGATTCAAGCACTTATTTTTTATAATAGTTTCATATGTAAGTATTAATTTGTTTTTAATGCTAGTATAGTTATTTATTCAAATAGTTTCAAATGTAATTATAATTATGCTACTCTTCCTGGGCATAATAAAAAACAGTTGTTTTAGCTTGTTGTATATAGCTGACCAGCTAATCTATAAACGTTAGGAATTTAAATAATTTAAGGTGTATGAGTTATGAATCAATATTTTGGTAGAGGCATGAGCGGTTGTAGTTCGTTAGTTCTATTATTTACAGTGTTGCTTTCCCTTTCTGGATTTACATTACAGGCTGTAGCGGCAACGAAAATTAAAATGAGTCACTTTTTGCCAGCTAAACACGGGTTTCAACAAGATGTACTCGAACCTTTGGCGCAGGAGCTATGGGAACAGGCAGGTGTAGAGACTGAAATCTATGGCGCTGGCAGTGCTTTCGGTAAAGTTAATCGTCAGGCAGATCAAGTACGCTCTGGTGTAATTGATATCGCAATTGGTTTACGAGGTATTCCACGTGGACGTTTTCCGGCGAGTTCAGTAGTGGAGTTGCCATTCGTTGTTAAAAATGCGGATTCTGGTTCCAAGGCTTTATGGCAGCTTTATAAAGAAGGTGACCTTGGGTCTGAATATAAGGATTTTAAAGTCCTGGCCTTGTACACACACCATGGTGGTCTAATTCATACACGTGACAAACCTGTTGGAGTATTGACAGACTTGAAAGGATTGCGTTTGAGAACGCCAAGTGCTGCTATTTCTTCAATGTTGGAAAGCCAGGGTGCATCACCTGTTGGCATGCCTCCATCACAGATTTACGAGAATCTGCAAAAAGGAGTCATTGATGGTTTAGTGGCAACTTGGGACCTTATTGGGGCAGTCAAAGCAAATGAATTATTGAAATATCATACGGATGCTCGTGCTTACACGGCCGCTTTTTATGTGGTAATGAATAAGAAAAAATATAATTCACTTCCTGCTAATGTCAAGGCAGTATTAGATGGCCTGACTGGAGATGTCATGGTCGCTAAATTTGGCGATTGGTGGGACAAGTGGGACCAACGAGGATACGATGAGGCGAAAAAACGTGGCAATAAAATTATCTCTGTGACAGACGATACTCGAAAGGGGTGGAAGCTGGCAATGCAGCCAATGGTTGAGGCTTATCTTGAAGGGCTGAAAAAGCAAGGAGTAGATAACCCACAGGAACTGTATGAGAAAGCGATTAGCTTAGTTTCTAAGTATGAAAGTGAAGAACGTGCAAAAAAATAGATATTACCTTATTGCTCAGTTGAAGAAGAGGCATTGATCAGATGTTAACTGTGGAAAAGTCAGTCAATTTTATTTTTCAATTCACTAAATGGAATGCGATAGCCGGTGTTGGGGCATTGGTTATTGCAATTCTAATGGTTATTGTAGATATCATCTGGCGCCGAATTTTTTCTGAGGTATTTTTGGGGACAGTTGATATCACCCAGCTATGTGTAATGGTTGCGGCGTTTTGGTCTATTCCGTATGCATTTTCTGAAGGGGCGCATGTTAGTGTTGACTTGTTGAGTGGCTCCTTACCAAAAAGAATGCTGAAAGTATTTGAAATACTGGCTTCCTTAATTGGGCTTTTAGTTATGACAGTAATCCTTTTTTTGAGTTGTATTCGTGCTATGGAGCAATATTCATATGGAGATTCATCATTAAATTTAGCAATTCCTATGATTTTTTACTGGTTTTTCCTTTTGTCAGGTTGTTTTTTTTCCTGCCTGGTTCTCTTTGCCCAAATTGTAAGCAAAGTTCTATTGTTTGTTAGAGATTAGAGTCGTTCAATGTCGTATGAGTTTTTAGGAATTGCTGGGTTTGTTTTAGTTCTAGTGTTGGCTCTGTTCAGAGTGCCAGTCGCTATATCAATGGCATTTGTTGGCGGTTTGGGAGCTTTGTATATTGAAGGGTGGCAGTCATCATCGTATGTGATTTCATCCCTACCATTTGATGCGGTTCATCCTTATGGGCTATCAATTGTACCTTTATTTATTTTTATGGGGGTCTTCAGTACTTATTCGGGTCTTTCTAAAGGTCTTTATAAAGGGATATATGCGCTGATTGGGCACTTTCGTGGAGGTATCGCAATGGCAACGGTGGGGGCATGTGCGGTTTTTGGTGCCATTTGTGGCTCTTCATTAGCGACAGTTGCTACCATGGGTAAAGTAGCTATGCCAGAAATGGCACAACGTTCCTATGCTAAAAGTCTTGCCAGTGCATCGGTTGCAGCAGGTGGTACGCTGGGGGTCTTGATTCCTCCATCTATTTTGTTGGTGCTTTATGCTTTGATGACAGAGCAATCAATTGGTGCCTTATTTGCTGCAGCAATGATTCCTGGGCTGATTGCGACTGTACTTTATGTGTTAGTTATTTTTATTCAAGTCAAACTATCTCCAGACAAGGCTCCTAAATCTGAAAAAATGCCGTGGAGACAGCGTTTGTCTGCGCTGTTAGGGATGTGGGATGCTATCCTGTTAGTCAGTGTCGTTATTGGTGGTATTTATTCTGGTTTATTTTCACCAACTGAAGCTGCGGCAGTCGGTTCAGGCGGAGCCTTGGCTATAACTGCTCTAAAGAAACAATTGACTTTCAAAGTGCTGATCGCTGGCATGACGGAAACCGCTAAATTAACCGGAATGATATTTCTGATTTTGATTGGAGCAACTATTTTCAATTATTTTATTGAGGTAAGTCGTTTACCAGAAGCGTTAGTCAGATGGATTGAAGATGGGCAGTTTTCTCCCATGGCTGTTATTGTTTTAATAGTTTTGTTTTATGTAGTGTTGGGTTGTTTTATGGATAGCCTTTCGATGCTCTTATTGACAGTTACTCCATTATATAACTTGGTTGTCAGTATAGGGTTTGACCCTGTGTGGTTTGGTGTTCTTCTTGTAAGTGTTGCTGAAATTGGCTTGATAACACCTCCTATTGGTATGAACTTATTTGTTGTTTTGGGTGTTGATGACGATTTGACGCTAAAGGAAGTCTCCTCGGGTATTTTGCCTTTTATAGTGGCTGATGTTGTGAGAGTAATACTGATGATTGCATTCCCTGTGTTGTGCTTGTGGTTGCCTTATAAGCTTGGTTTCCTATTGTGACGTCTTTGGTAGCGTTGAAATAGTTTAGATGATTGGGTGATAAAAGAAGAGAGTGGTTTGTCCGTTGAATACCTCGAAGAGTTATACCATCAGCATCAGTCGCTCCATTGTGATTAAACCGACGAAATCTATTGTCATTCAATGAACGGATAAACATGTCTGAAAACTCCGTGCTTTTCGTTAAGAACTTTATCAATAGCCCGTTATTATCAGCAATTCTTACCTTAATTGGGAATCTTTCAGTCTATTTTTCTAACATCCCTGAGTTATGCAAGGGGGGGGGTAATGGTTTCAGCGACTGAGTAACTTAGGGTTCATAGAGTTAATAGTGGAGCTATCTCTATTGTTCTTGAATGGTGGTGAATATTTTTGAATATTAAATGTTGCAGTCTAATATTTGTTTCTTTTGTAATTAATAAGATGGCCATTATTAAACTGTAGTCTGATTTGATTGTATCTTGAGAAAGGGAGGCTGTTGTAGTTTTGAAAGATCATTTTTGAATCTCTCATCTCTCGTTTTATTGTGATTTATTACTTGTTATTTTTTTCGATAAGAGACTTCAATATAACTCAAGGGCAAAAGAAAAATGAGGTGTAATTAGTTTAAATAAAGAGAAAATACAATGATTTATGAGATAATGCTAACCATCTATACTTGTTCATTGAGTTGTTCTCAGGTCACAATATGTTAAATCGTTTTTTCTATTCTGCATATTTATGCATCTCTAATTTTTTGTTGAATTTTTAGGACTAATGTGAAATTCAAAACTTATTTGCAATGTTTGAATATTGTTGCATTTGAAACTAATTTGTCATAACATTAGTTTCATAAGAAACTATATTTCTATAGAGGTGAGTAAAATGAATCATGAAAGTAAACTGAAATTTCTAACAAAAGTGTCGCCAAAAATTCCATTGATCGTTAGCAGTATAATTTTTAGTTCGGTTACACAGGCGGGTTCGGCAGGTCCTGTAAAGATCGGTGGTACTGAGATAAAAATATCTGGCTATATCAAAGCTGATGTTATCGCCAGTGATGTTGATTCTAGTGCTGGGGGGCGTTTTTCTTTTGCTAACCAGTTAGTTGCCCCAGGTTTTATTCCCTTAGAGGGTTCTCCAGGTTCTAATGAAGATGATTTGACTTTACATGCACGTCAGTCAAGGTTGATTGTTTCTGCCAAGTCAGGGGATTTCAATGTTAAACTTGAAGGTGATTTTTTTGGTGCGGCCGGGAATGAACGTACCAGTAATTCCAACAACTTTCGTGTTAGGGTTGCTTGGGCGCAATATGGAAACTGGGGCTTTGGTCAAAACTGGTCAGCAGCAACTATTTTCCCATCATTTGCTGATCAATTGAATTTTAGTGGTTTCGCGGGTGGTTACTCAGCAATTCGTCAAACGGGAATTCGCTATACCAATCAAGGCTTAGTGTTGGCTTTAGAAAACCCGGAAACGACAGTCTCCAGTGTTGAACCAGGACCAACAAGCGTCTTGCAAGGAACTGATAGTTATCCTGACTTGATTGCTCGATATGGTACAAAGGGCAGCTATGGCGCTATTCAGGGAGCCTTATTAATACGAGGCCTTTCAGATACAACTGGAGATCTAACTGATACTGGGATTGGTGCAATTATAGGTGGAACATTGAAACTTGGTGCAAAAGATGATTTGAAATTTTTGTTGGGAAAAGGTTCTGTAGGACGTATTCTAGGAGATTCGGTATATGCTGATGCTGAGATTGTTGATGGAAACCTTGAAGCGTTGGATGTAACTTCGGCTCAAATTGCTTATCGCCATTTTTGGAGTAGTGGTGTTCGCTCAACAGTTCTATATTCTGCTGCTGAAGCCGACAATGATGACAGTTATGCAGGATCAATTTTGAATAAAAAAACATCTACTGTTATGGCAAACTTGTTATGGGACTTATCCCCGAAAACAACCATGGGCATAGAGTTTTCTAAAACTGAAAGAGAAATAGAGTCAGGTGCAAAAGGTGAATTGAATCGGATTCAATTTTCTATGCAGCAGAAGTTCTAGTTTAATAAATTAGTGTAAATTTTCTCTATAAAGCTACTTGATTACCAGTTAAGTGGGTTGAATTGCAAGGCCTCTAAGAAAGTGGTTTTGTTGTAGTGTTTAAATGCGGATTGCCATTTTTTGGCAAGCCGCATTTTTTTTTGCTACGTAATTAATCGTTTGTTACTTTAGGGATGGTTCTTTTTAAATAACTATCCAGCTCTATATAATGTCGTTTGCAGTGTTCTTTGATGATGTTGGACATGTGCTCGCGTAACCAGATTACGCCTGGATCTCTGCCTTGACGTTTGTGCCAGAAACAGCTGATCAATACTTCAGGAATTTCGACGGGTGTTTTCAGTACAGCGAGTTTGCCACTGAAGATTTCTTTTTCAACGGCAATAGAGGGGGTGACAGCGATTAAGTCACTGTCAATCAGAAGGGAGGCTATTGAGGAAAAGTGGTTCACTGTCATTGCTATGCGTCGGCTGGCCCCTTGTTGCTCTAATACTTCATCCGTAGGTGCGTGCGCATCGCCAGATAGAGTAACCATCAGGTGGTCTGCTGAAGTAAACTCTTCCATGCTCAGTGGTTTTTGGGCCAATGGATGATCTGCACGCATGACGCAGACACATTTTGCATTGAACAAGGGGTCACTGCTGATACGACCTGGAACTGTGCCCATGGGGCCAAATACAAGGTCAACTTCTGCGTCATTAAGCAGTTCTTCACCATTCACCAGCGTATAAGGAATAGCGTAGATATTAATGTTGGGTGCTTGCTGTTCAATGATTTTACGCAGAGGCTTCCAGACCATATCAATGCCTACATCGGCTGAAGCTATGTGGAATGTACGTTGTGCAGTGGCTGGGTCAAAAGCGATTGGGCTGACCGCTTCGCCGAGTTTTTTCAAGGGTTCCCGGATCTGTGGCCAGAGGTTATGCGCATGCAGAGTTGGACGGATATTCCGACCATTTTTGATAAATAGCTCATCTTTCCAGGCCAGTCTCATGCGTGATACTGCATTTGATACTGCTGGTTGGGTCATGGATAAGCGGTCAGCTGCCCGGGTGATTGAGCCTTCTGTCATGATGGCGTCAAAAACAATTAATAGACTTAGGTCTTGGTGTCGCATGCTGCGTTCGAATAAAGATATAGGTAGCCTTAGAATACATCATATTTGGTGATGTATTCCATATGAAAATAGAATTTATTTTATGAATTGAATTCACTCATACTAACTGGAGTCTTTAAATACCGTCGAGGAATCAGTTATGCGACAGACAATACAACAATGGTTAACTTCTAAAACTCTCTTGGTTTTTGGTGCCGCACTATTTATATCTGGATGTAATGTTGAGCAGCAACAACAAGGACAACAACCACCGGCTCCAGCTGTATCCGTTGCTACTGTCATTGAGCAGAATATTACTGAATGGGATGAATTTACTGGTCGCTTGCAAGCGCCGCAAAGCGTTGAACTCAAACCCAGAGTATCCGGCTATATAGAGAAGATATTGTTTAAAGAGGGAGCTGAAGTGAAAGCGGGCGATGTCTTGCTGCATATTGATGCTCGCTCTTTACGTGCTGAAGTGTCCCGTCTGCAGGCAGAGCTCAGCAGTGCCAGAAGCCAATTGTCACTGGCAAACTCAGAATATGACAGAGCAAAACAGCTGCAGTCCCAAAAAGCCATTTCGAATGAGGTGGTAGATAATCGTTTGGCTCAGCAACAACGAACACAGGCTACAGTGAAATCTGTGTCTGCTGCGCTCGATATCGCTCGCTTGAATGTGAGTTATGCTCAAGTTAAATCACCCATTGATGGGCGTGTTTCCAGTGCGTCAGCGACCAAGGGAAACTTTGTCAATGCTGGACAGACGGTGCTGACAAGTATTGTATCGACAGATAGGATGTATGCCTACTTTGATGCCGATGAACGTTCCTATTTGAATCAGGTGAAGCTTGCCAGGCAAGCGGACAATGGTGGTGGGGCTGCACAGGTCAGCGCTGAAGATGGTGGAAAGAACCTTAAGAGTTCGAATAGGGGGTTGATCAAGAGCCCGGTGTATATGGCCTTAGTCAGTGATCAGGACTATCCATATGAAGGTTATATTGATTTTATCGACAATAAAGTTGACCCAGAGACAGGAACGATCCGCAGTCGAGCAGTGTTTGATAATACTGATGGTTTGTTGATTCCTGGTTTGTTTGTGCGCCTCAAACAAATTGCCAGTGCTCCCTATGATGCTATTTTGATCGATGACAAGGCAATCGGCACTGATTTGAACAAAAAGTTTGTTCTGGTGCTGGATGAGAATAACGTCGTTCAATACCGCCCGGTTGTTTTAGGCACAAAGGTGTCCGGTCTGAGAATTATTTCATCGGGTTTGCAGGCCGGAGAAAAAATAGTGGTTAATGGCTTGCAGCGTGTACGCCCAGGTACACCAGTGACCCCAGAGGTCGTTGAAATGGCTAATGACTCAATATTGCAGAATCTGAAATCAATGCAACAACGTGTTGAACAATTGCACGAACAACAGCAGTTAACTGGCAGGGCGCAGGAACTCGACCAGACTACCAGAGGTGGTTGATATGAATTTCTCTCAGTTTTTCATACAAAGGCCTATTTTCGCAGGTGTGTTGTCTTTGATGATTTTTATTGCTGGTGCAATCACCATCAATCAATTACCTATCACGGAGTACCCGGAAGTTGTGCCACCGACTGTGGTTGTCAGTGCGACTTATCCGGGAGCCAGTCCGTCGGTTATTGCTGAAACCGTTGCCTCACCATTGGAACAAGCCATAAATGGTGTTGAAAATATGCTGTATATGTCGTCTCAGGCGACGGCTGATGGACGTATGACATTGACTCTGACATTTGCAATCGGCACTGACCCGGATGATGCTCAGGTGTTGGTGCAGAACCGGGTCAATCGAGCAACACCACGCTTACCTCAAGAAGTGCAGAGATTGGGTGTGGTCACCCAGAAGTCATCACCTGATTTGACCATGGTGGTGCATTTGACCTCTCCGGATGATCGCTATGATATGTTGTACTTGTCCAATTTTGCGGTATTAAACGTAAAAGACGAACTGGCACGAATTGAAGGAGTAGGTGATGTCAGAGCCTTTGGCGCTGGTGATTACAGTATGCGCGTCTGGTTGGATCCAGAAAAAGTAGCTGCACTGAAATTAAATCCAAGTGAGGTTGTATCTGCAATTCGTGAACAAAACCAGCAGGCTGCAGTAGGAAGCCTCGGTTCGCAACCATCAGCAGATAATGACTACCAGTTGCTGATAACCTTGAAAGGTCGTTTATCCAATGCCGAGGAATTCGGTAATATTATTATCAAAGTGGGCGAAGGTGGTCAGATCTCACGTTTGAAAGATGTTGCCCGCATTGAACTTGGAGCGAATACTTATGCTTTGCGCTCTTTGTTGGATAATAAGCCCGCAGCGGCTGTCGCTATTTTTCAGGCATCAGGTTCCAATGCCATTCAGATATCGGATGATGTTCGGGCAAAAATGGCACAATTGAAACAGACCTTCCCTGAAGGGGTGGATTACTCCATTGTCTATGATCCCACGGTGTTTGTACGAGGGTCTATCCGTGCGGTGATCAACACCTTGCTGGAGGCATTATTGTTGGTAGTGATTGTGGTGGTCCTGTTTTTACAGACATGGCGCGCTTCCATCATTCCACTGGTTGCGGTGCCAGTGTCGTTGGTCGGTACATTTGCAATCATGCACTTGCTGGGCTTTTCACTCAATGCATTGTCATTATTTGGATTGGTGTTGGCGATTGGTATTGTCGTCGATGATGCTATTGTTGTTGTCGAGAATGTCGAACGGAATATCAAAGAAGGCTTATCACCCGTTGAAGCAACTAAACAGGCCATGCGTGAAGTAACAGGGCCGATTGTAGCGACGACTCTGGTATTGGCAGCAGTCTTTATTCCAACTGCTTTTATGTCAGGGTTGACCGGGCAGTTTTATAAACAGTTTGCTCTGACCATTACAATTTCAACCGTGATTTCGGCGATTAATTCTCTAACCCTAAGCCCTGCCTTATCGGCACTCTTGTTAAAAGGTGATAAGGCTCCAAAGGATTGGTTGAGTAGAGTGATTGATCGTATTTTTGGTACTTGGCTTTTTCGACCATTTAATCGTTTATTCAACCGTAGCGCCAAAGGCTATACTGGCGGCATCAAAAAGCTGATACGTTTCAGTGGCATTATACTGGTGCTATATGCCGGTCTGATGGCTTTAACCTATCAACAATTTACAACTACTCCAGTAGGTTATGTACCTGGTCAGGATAAAATGTATCTGGTGTCCTTTGCTCAGTTGCCGGATGCTGCGTCATTGGATAGAACCGATGCGGTCATCCGTGAAATGTCTCGCATTGCTCTGGAGCACCCGGGGGTTGAATCCGCGGTGGCTTTTCCGGGTTTGAGCATTAATGGTTTTACCAGTAGCTCCAACAGCGGTATTGTTTTTGTGACTCTGAAACCTTTCGAGGAACGAACCACACCGGATCTTTCTGCCAACGCCATAGCTGGACAGCTCAATGGTCAGTTTGGCAGTGTAAAGAATGCGTTTATTGCCATTTTCCCACCACCGCCAGTACAAGGTCTGGGGACTATTGGTGGCTTTCGTCTGCAAGTTGAAGATCGGGCCGATCTGGGCTATGAGGAATTGTATCAAGCGACTCAACAAGTGATTCAAAAAGCGTGGGCGGCACCTGAATTAACGGCTATTTTCAGCAGCTTTCAAGTGAATGTACCGCAGCTTAAGATTGATTTGGATCGAGCAAAAGCTAAAAGTCAAGGCGTGCGCATTGATGATATCTTTCAGACTATGCAGACCTATCTGGGGTCCGTCTATGCCAATGACTTCAACCAGTTCGGTCGCACCTATCAGGTTAATGTGCAGGCAGACGAACAATTTCGTCAGGAACCCGAGCAGATAAAGCAACTGAAAGTTCGTAATGCTCGAGGTGAAATGATTCCTTTGGGAGCCTTTTTGACGGTGGAAAGCGTCGCCGGGCCAGATCGAGTGATGCACTACAACGGCTTTACGACGGCAGAAATTAATGGTGCAGCAGCGCCTGGCTACAGTTCAGGTCAGGCTGAGGCAGCAATCCAGAAAATTTTGCAGGAAACATTGCCCTTAGGTATGACCTATGAGTGGACGGAGTTAACCTATCAGCAAATTCTCGCTGGTGATACCAGTCTGTTCGTTTTCCCATTGGTTGTTTTGCTGGTTTTTCTGGTTCTGGCGGCTCAATATGAAAGCCTGCGTTTACCTCTGGCCATCATTCTAATCGTACCTATGACCTTGCTCTCTGCCATGTTGGGTGTGCAGGTTTATGGGGGCGATAATAATATATTCACGCAAATTGGCTTTATTGTGCTCGTGGCGCTGGCTACCAAGAATGCGATTCTGATTGTCGAATTTGCACGTGAACTGGAACACAATGGGCGGTCCACGCTCGAGGCGATTATGGAAGCCGGGCGCTTGCGTTTGAGACCCATCTTAATGACGTCCTTTGCTTTTATAATGGGGGTTGTGCCGATGGTGTTATCCACCGGAGCGGGTTCGGAAATGCGTCAGGCAATGGGAGTGGCGGTATTTTCAGGGATGATTGGTGTGACGGTGTTTGGTCTTATTTTAACGCCAGTATTTTATTACCTGCTACAACGTAAAAAACAGGAAAAATCAACGGTTGCCGTCACCACAGGAGGTACCGATAATGTATAAGTATTTACCCAAAAAAACATTGCTGTTGATGAGCAGTCTGGTTTTAACGGCATGTGTCAGTGTTGGTCCAGACTATAACGCTTCAACAACCCCTGAGTCGGATGTGATTATTGCGCAGCAGATCAAGTTCGATTCGCGGGCGAGCCTGTGGTGGGAACAATTTAATGAACCAACCTTGAATAGGTTGATTGAATTGGCATTGCAATACAATCAAACATTAGAGGCGGCCAGAGCCAATGTTACTGCAGCCTACGCTTTGTTTGATGATGCAGAAACTGCTGGTTGGCCTGAAGGTGGTCCGAACCTTGGTTATAATGCTCAGAAACAGGCTACCCCTGGCGTAAATGAACAGCGAGTTGATATTCGCAGTTACCGGGCTGGAGCTCAATTGACTTGGAGTCTCGACCTGTTTGGCAAGTTGCGAAGAGCAGCTGAAGCCGCGCTGGCTGATGCACAGGCACAGCAGTTTGCCTGGTATGATTTACAAGTCAGCCTGAGTGCGCAAATAGCCCAGACGTATGTGCAACTAAAAGGCAGTAAGGCTCGAATACTGGTTGCAGAAAACAATATTGACCGTCTGCAGAAAATGCGTTCCATTATTAACGCCAGAGTGGATGCAGGCTTTGCTTCCGAGTTGGATTTACACCGTATTGATGCCGAATTATATGGTGTCAAAGCCAGTATTCCAGGGCTTGAGTCGACAGCTGAGCGAGCCAGATATGCACTGGTTGCCTTAGTGGGCGGCAAGGCAGTGCTGACAGATATTGATTGGGGCAAGCTAGATGACAATCTGCCAGGCCTTGATTCACCCCTGGCCATTGGTGACCCTCGAGATTTGTTACGCCGTCGTGCAGATTTGCATGCAGCTGAGCGAGAACTGGCTGCAGCGACAGCGACCATAGGCATTAACGTTGCTGATTTGTACCCGGATTTATCCGTCACTGGCTTTCTTGGTTTTCTGGCTGGTGACTTTTCTTCCCTTGGCGATAGTGGCGCCAAAGCCTGGAGTGTTGCGCCCAGTTTATCCTGGTCTGTTTTCAATCTGAATTCTATACAGGCGCAGATTGACGTAGCTAATGCGCGGCAAAAAGGTGCGTTGGCTAATTTCAAACAAAAAACCTTAGAGGCTGTTTCTCAAGCTCAATCTGCCTTGTCGGATTATGCAAAAATGCAACAGCAAAGGCATTTACTATCTGCCCAGACGCAGGCCAGTCGTGATGCTTTAAGGCTGGCTCAGGCACGTTATGATGCGGGGGCCATTGATTTTTTTGATGTACTTGATGTTGAACGTGCTTTGTTGGCTGCTGAAGATAGTTTGGTGCAATCAAAAATCAGGACATTCACTGCGATAATTGCTGTCTATCAGGCATTTGGTGGTGGTTTTGAACCAGAGGAGGTTATCTAACAGCCACAAATGAGACAAAAACAAGCTCTTTGCTGTCGTGGCAAAGAGCTTGGTTCATATCAGAATCATAGCAGTCACCTTTCATGGTCGTTCATTAGTGTCTGTTGAACCATGCAGCGGGTTCTTCTGAAATAGCAAGTCGCTTGGATGAGCGATGCTGCGAATCAGGCTGCTTTGGCGTTTAAGCGCCAGGTAGACATTATCAGAGCAATTGGGCTATATTAAACGTTATTGGATAAAGCGGTTCTACATGGAGGAACAGATTCATTGTCACATCTGAGACTAATCAAAAGTTTTCGGCTCAACGAATATATCTATTCTGTCTTATTGTTTGGTATTCTAATTACGCTGGCTATCCCCCTTTATAAATCCTATGTTGCGAATAGCTTCACGCTTGACGTGTTCCATGGTTTGCTTGAGGTTAAAACTCATGTTGCTATCAATAGCGCCTACACGGGTTTACCCAATGGGGCTGAACAGAAAGCTGATTATGCTTTTCTAGATGATGTTGATGGGCCCGTTAAGGATATTCATATCAGTTCGCAAGGACACCTCACAGGTGCTGTTAACTTAGGAGACTATGCGCTGAAAACGACATTCATGCGTGATAACGTCGAAGCTAAGACCGTGTCTTTACACCGTAATGTTAACCAGCAGGGAGCTTATTCTTTTGTTAGCTGGCAGTGTCAGCATGATCCAAATGAGACGCCATTTATTATTACCGAGCCAATGCCAGAGGCTACGCTTGAGACTAAATATTATTATTTCTTTTGTAATGGAAAAATTTTATGAAACAAAAAGAGTTTGAGGCAGTTGCATTGGTCAATCGGATGGTTGCCTATTATCAGCGTAAAGGTATATCCACAGAACAGGCATTGCAGCAAGCCCGAAACAGATTGGGTGGATCCTATTTATCGGCAATAGAAACGGTACAGATGGTGTTGTTACCCGATCAACAGACATTATCTGGTCGGCCGAAAAGTGCCAATGCCATTTTGTCCTCTTTGCGAAAAGATACACAACAAGGAGGCGGTGATCAGAATACACTTTTGAGCATTGCTCACCAGGTGCTAAACAAGGTGAACCCGGGGATTAAGGCGTGTGCGAGGTTTTTTTCCAGCTTGTATCTTTACCCATGCATCATCGTTGTCATTAGCCTGGTTGTGTATTTTATGTACAAACTTTTTGTCTTCCCACAAATGAGTGGTTTGAACTCGATGCAGGCACTGCCTGAATTCACGATGACGGTTTTCTCTGACTTAACCAGTTCGGTTGTTGTTGTTGTTTCGGCAGTGTGTGCGCTCTGGCTTATCTGGCAGGTGGCGTATTTACGGCGTTGCTTTGCTAATGTTCAAGTTATGAATAGTATGCTTGGAAAAATAACCGGTATAGATCAACATCATACATACCTGATTTTCCTGGCTTACCTTAGTATTCTTTTGAAATCAGGTGTTGCTCCATCAATTGCTGTTGAAAAAGCGAAAGCCTATACCGGTCTTGATGAAATATCGGGTAGCCACTATCAACACCATAGAGCGGCATTATCCTTGTTGCAGACTGAACAGCGTGAAATCTTTGAGGATGAAGTAGAGTTTCAATTTAATGATGTCCTGCAAGGGATTGAGCAAGCTTTAATATCTCAACAAGAGAAACTCTTGATCACCTTTCAAATGGCAATATTTGTTTTTGTGGGCGCAATGATTATTGCTATGTACCTACCTATTTTTCAGCTGGCAAGCGTATTTTAAAGACGGTGACTTATATGAACCAAACTACCTCAAAAGGATTTACCTTAATTGAACTGATGATTGTTATTTCCATCATAGGAATTCTGGCATCGATCTCTTTACCAGCGTATCAAACATATACCGCCAGGGCGCAAGTATCAGAGTCACTCAGTATCGTCAGTGAGTTGAAATCATCGGTTGCAGAATATTATAAAATCAAAGGCAACTTTCCGGTTGATAATTCTGCTGCAGGGATTCCTGCTGCTCAATTATTGCAAGGTAACTTCGTGAATCAAATTAAGCTGGAAAACGGTGCTTTCCATGTCAAACTGGGCAATAAAATAAATCAAAACGTTGCAGGCAAGATAGTGACTATTCGACCAATTGTTGTCAAAGGTTCACCTGCAAGTCCATTTTCGTGGGTATGCGGTTACTCCCAGGCCCCAGAAGCGATGCGAGCTGTTGGTGAAAACCAGACCTCTGTCGAGAAACAGTTTCTTCCAGCTGTTTGTCGTTTTTAAACATGAAAGCAGTCTTGTTTGCTGACTGTGTATAGCAGCTCTGACCGTTACTGAATTCGGGCTTAGTGCAATCTTGTATGTACGTTTCAGCAAATTAAATTGTGACCCTTTCGTTGATATAGGCAACAGCTTAGATCACCAAGGTCTTACCATAAAAATGGTGTTCGTTTATTACAAGCGTCCATTCTAAATAAAGATACTCTTGGCTTTTGAGTATTTTCCGACATTGCTTATGAAGAATGTATTTGCTGCATTGACTTTGAGTTTTTTTCTCTCCTGCGTTGCCGTTGCCGGCAGTATCAAACTCACGCCAATAATGTCTTTATTATTGGATGACAAATTACCAAGCTCCGAAACGGCTCCTGGTCAGGTTGTTTTTACGACTTCATTGTATTCAGTTGATAAAACTGGGCTAACCGTTTCGGTAGATGTTCTGAGACGCTTTGGTGCAAAAGGACGTGTTTCAGTCGATTACTCAATTGACGAAGGCTTTAATTATAATGGGGCAAGTATCGCTCGTACTGGAACGTTGTTCTGGCAAGAAGGTGAGCGTGGTGCCAAATCGTTTCAAGTCACTATTCCTGTACACACCTTATCTGGTTGGGGGGAAATTCTTCTGAACCTTTCCAATCCGGGCAATGGCCTAATGCTAGGTAATTATGTTGAAACTCATGCCAGCATTCGTTTGGATAATAATTCGGTAAACCCCCATTTTTTTATGGTAGATCAAGATCACCCTGATGCAGATGACAGTAATCCAGGAACAACAGCATTGCCATGGAAAACGATTCAGCAGGCGGCTGATACGCTGGTGTCGGGTCAAGGTGTCTATGTGAAAAAGAGTATTTTACCTTACTCCAGTTACACCAGACGAAGCGGTCAGGATAAAGCCGCTGTTGTTCATCTGACTAACAGCGGTGCCAGCGAAAAAGAGAAGATAGTGTTTGAGGCTTTTCCAGGACATCGGCCGATCATTGATACAGGGGTTGAACAACAAACGTTTGATATCAGTGACTTCAGTGGTCGATATACAGATACGCAGGCAAATTCTCGAGGAGAGCGTGAAATTGACTTGATTGCGATGCAAATGATGCGCGTTAATGACCGTACATTTTCCGTCAAAGGAGACCTCAGGGTTAACTTTCAACCTGGGATTCCTGTTAAATTTGGTCTGAAGACTTCAAACAGTCCCGAGCATTTTATAGTAAACAGTGTTTTTGAAGAGGGTAAAACACGGGTGACTATCGATTCGCCCGGTGTGCCTGAAACATTCGATGACTTTTCTCTGGCCAGTGGGCGTTTAGTGGCGGGGTTTTATCTGTTGGCTGGTGTCGAGCATGTCACCATCAAAGGATTTGAAATTCAAAACATGTATGGTCCAGGTATATTTTCCAATCAGTCAAACCTGAACTCGAAAAATATATTTGAGAGTAATGTTTTGCATGATTTATATGGCAGAGACAACATCGGCGGAATCAGGCTTGATAATTGCAATGATTGCATTGTTCGTAATAACACTATTTATGAAACATATGGTGTACGTGAAAAAAGCTTCTATAGAGGTAATTCAGCGAATGTCAAGCCTTATGGTTTTCATTCAGGAATCCATGGTTATCATCAAGGGGGAGCTTTGGTGGAGAATAACGAGATATACCATGTCACCAAAGGTGTTTTTCATAAAAATGCCAATGCTGATGGTAAACAGGATAATATTGTCAGGCGCAATTATATTCACGATATAACAGAAGCGGCCTATTCAATCAGCCCCCAGGGAAGTGGCAGTCCTCACCGAGTTAATCCTCATTTTTACGACAATATTGTAGTGTCGGCGCAGAGTCTGGTGGCTACATCAGGCATTGATGAGTTGCCGGTGCAAAGTTTTGGCTTGAAAGTGTTTAATAATATCGGCCGGGACGTTGATATAGGGCTGGGTTTTTCTGGGTTTGTTGGTGTTGAGTTTTACAACAATATTCTTGTTGGGGGTGATGGATTAAATTTCTATTCGGCCAGATCTTCGGCTCCTGCAAATACCAGAAATGAAATTGCTTATGTTGGTAATAATCTTTATTTTCTGAGGGATACATCGAGTTGGTTGTTGGAACGGTATGCAACACCGAACTTCCCATCTGCTGATTTGGCAATATGGCAACAAGCGTTCACTCGTGGTGACCCTGGTTTAACTCAAGATGTTGGTGTGGGTAGCCAGAGTAGTATTGACCCCTTGTTTATTTCTATCACGGACTATTCACTTCAGCCGTCTTCTCCAGCGAGAAGTGCCGGTAGATACTCTGGGAATCTGGGTGTGCGCCCTTGTTTGGTTGGCCCTTATCCAACATGCTTATGAGGGAATATCATGTGTTGGCAAGCATGTTTTATAATTTACATCAGAGCTAAGAACGTTTTGTTACGTTGCTGGGAAAACAACGAGATGATCAGCATCAATGCTGACGCCAATTTGATCGCCAATTTCGAAATTTTCATGACTGGGCAATAAGGTAAGAATCGTTTCGCCATTGGGTATCTTCAAGGTGTAGAGAATATAAGCGCCGCGAAATGCTTTGCGGGCAACTTCCAGCTTCAGTTTGGCTTGTGCATTAACCAGAACATCATCCGGCCTGACCAGCACTTTGACGTCCTGTCCTGTTAATGCATTGGTGACTGTGTCGCCGCGTATTTCGCCAAATTCAGTGATGACTGTTTTATCAGCAATCATATGGCCGTCGATAAAGCTGCCTTCGCCGACAAATTCAGCAACAAATTCGGTTGCAGGTTCATGATACAGGTTGTAAGCCGTATCCCATTGGTGCAATAAGCCATGAGACATGACGCCTGTTTTATCACCAAGAGCAAATGCGTCGTGTTGGTCATGGGTTACCAATAAGGTGGTGATACCTTGCTGTTTCAATAGATCGCGTAGCTCAGTCCCCAGTTTTTTACGTAAATCGTTGTCAAGATTGGAAAAAGGTTCATCCAATAAGAGCAACTTGGGTTTTGCTGCCAGTGAACGTGCCAGAGCGACTCGCTGCTGTTGGCCGCCAGAAAGTTCATGCGGATACCGTTGGCCCATACCTTGTAAACCAACCTGATCTATCAGGCTTTCGACCAGTGTTTCTTTTCCTTGTTTATGTTGCACACCGAAAGCAATGTTCTTGCGTACTGTTAGATGTGGAAACAGAGCATAGTCTTGAAATACCATGCCGATACCGCGCTTTTCAGGTGCCACAACAGACTGATGCTTTGATAATGTGTTGCTTTCCAGAAGAATATGACCTTGGCGAGGTTCTAAAAAGCCAGCAATGGCATTTAGCAAAGTTGTTTTGCCACAACCGCTGGGCCCAAGCAAACAGGCTATTTCACCCGCTTCAATAGTGAAACTGATTCCTTCAACAATGGTTTTACCGTGATGTTGGACCTGAATATTATCGAGCTCTAGCATAATAAGAATAGCTGGGAAGAAGACTGATAAGTATTAGCTGAGCAATTTTTCTAACAGGGCTTTTTGTGCGTGTAAGCGGTTTTCTGCTTCTTGCCAAACGACACTCTGCGGGCCGTCAATAACATCGGTTGATACTTCCGATTCACGGTAGGCCGGTAGGCAATGCATGAACATAGCATCTTTGTTTGCTAAAGCCATCATGGCTGTGTCCACGCAGTATCCCGTAAAAGCAGTTTCTCGTGCTGCCTTTTCGTTTTCCTGCCCCATGCTTGCCCAAGTGTCTGTCACCACGACATCACACTGTGTGACGGCTTCTTGGGGAGAATCAAATAAATGAATGTGTGAGTCTCGAGCTGTCAGCAATTGAGCATTGGGCAAAAAGGCTTTTGGTGTCGCTATATGCAACTGAAAATCAAATAATTGTGCCGCGTTCATCCAGGAGTGGCACATATTGTTGCCATCACCGACCCAGGCAATTTTAGCGCCTTGAATACTGCCACGGTTTTCCTGGAAGGTCATGATATCAGCCAGTAGTTGGCAAGGGTGGTAATCGTCTGTTAATGCATTGATTACCGGTACAGATGAATGTTCCGCAAATGTAGTGATTTTTTCATGAGCATCAGTACGGATCATAATGCCATCGACCATGCTGGAAATAACTCTTGCAGTGTCTTCGATTGGTTCACCGCGACCAATTTGAGTGCTGTCAGGAGACAGGAACAGGCTGGAACCGCCGAGTTGAATCATGCCGGTTTCAAAAGAGACTCTCGTTCTGGTTGATGACTTTTCAAATAGCATTGCCAATGTTTTATGCTTGAGAGGGGTATGTTCCTGGCCGGAATTTCTCAAATGTTTTAGCTCGATTCCGCGGTCAATTAGTTGCTGTAATTCGGCGCCAGTAAAGTCCGATAAGGTTAGAAAGTGTCGTACTGATTTACTCATGATGTTGTTCCAGGCGAACGTTTAATTCAATTCACGGATAACCGTGGCAATGGTTTTAGCAATGCTATCGGCTTCTTCTTTTTGCATGATGGCAGGGGGTAAAAGGCGAATTGTTTTACCACCCCCTGTGATGTTTACGATGAGTCCAGCGGCTAAAAAACGATGAATTAAATCGTCATAAACTGCATTTAGCTCAACGGCCAGCATCAGGCCTTTGCCGCGAATATCAGCTACTTTGTCATTGTTGCCCAAATTCAGTTTAAGAGAATTCAGCAGGTAGTCGCCGATTTCTGCCATATGCTCCAGCAAGTTATCCTGCTCGATAATAGCAAGCACTTCGCTGGCCATACTGCAGGCAAATGGGTTGCCGCCAAAGGTCGTGCCATGGTTGCCTTGTCCAAGTACTTCAGCGGCTTTTCCTCTGGCTGCACAGGCACCTATGGGTATGCCGTTGCCCAGAGCTTTTGCAAATGTGATTACATCAGCGCTGATGCCAGCGTGTTCTTGCGCACACCACTTACCGGTTCTACCTATTCCTGATTGAATTTCATCGGTGATCAATAACCAATTATTGTCATCACAAACAGCTCGAACTTTGGTCAGATAATCCTCATCAGGAATGATAATGCCTGCTTCGCCTTGAATAGGTTCAAGCATGACGGCAACGACATCACTGTTATCAGCATGTGAAGTAATCGCATCAACATTATTGTAGGGCACATGCACGAAACCTTTTAACAAGGGGCTGAAGCCAGCTTTGATAGCATCGTTGCCTGTTGCTGACAGGGTTGCCATCGTACGACCATGAAATGAATTTTCGGCTGTGATTATAACTGGATTGACTATTCCCTGGTCATTGCCGTGCTTGCGAGCTAACTTGATAGCAGCTTCATTTGCTTCAGCGCCAGAGTTAGTGATGAAGACTTTGTCCATGCCGCTGATTTCACATAATTTTTTTCCCAAGGTTTCCTGTGCAGGAATCTGGAATAAGTTACTCGTATGCAATATCTGATCTGCCTGTTCTTTGAGGGCGGCTGTGAATTGTGGGTGTTTGTGACCTAACACAGTGACGGCAATGCCGCCTAATGCATCCAGATAGGACTTGTCATTGTCATCCCATAGTTGCATGCCTTCACCTTTGGTAAAGGCGATAGGTAGGCGCTTATAGGTGTTCATCAACGCGGAGTTATTCCCGTTTTTACGTTGGAAACGCTGCAGCAAATTTTTAATCATAGCGGTATAAAATTCGTGTTTTTTGGGGTGTTTTTGAATAGTCGTTGCAACTGACTATTCATTGTTTAATACCAACACAATAAAAAAAGCGCCCAACAGGGCGCTTTTGACTTGTTGGTAGAATAGTTTACTCAATTTACTGCATTAAACAAAGCTTTGTAGCTATTCTCTTGGAAGCTTCTTTTGTTTTTGAGGCATAAAGAGTCATTATTGTAATGTGTTTTTGTTGCTGGAAAAGCTCCATCAACCTTGATAACTCTGTTGAAAAGGATTTTTTAGGGTGGGGTGTTCAACACGGTGAATAGGATCTAAGTTTTATTAAATAGAGCAAATTTATATATTTTTTTATTGCGTGATGTGTAACTGCTTATTACACTGGCTCTATGCTAAAAAAACAAATTCAACTGTGGCCGTTTTTTCTTTTGTTTTTCATGTTGTTACTGACAGGATGTAGTAGCGGTAGTTCTGCTAGCGACAGCGCAAGCCAGGCTTTGGCGTGCACAACAACTGAAGAAGCTATTTTCGTTAATAATTGTGACTTCAATGTATTCGTTGAAGTACTCGATGGTGATGATGATGATTCCGGCAGGGACTTTTTTGTGCCTTCAAAGTCATCAATCAGCTTACCCGTTATGGGTGACTTTACTTATGGAGTCTGTAAAGAACCTCAGCGCCCAGAGCAAGAAGGCTCTGATTTTAAGTGTGTGTAGTGGAAAGCTGACTACACCATGGACTATAGCTGATCTGCTGATTCTGACAATAAAAAACGCGGTAGCCTCTCAATCTAGCCACCGCGTTTTTTGTTATAACTGCTTGGTGTTACTCAAATACCAATAAAGATTTAGTTCTTATCTTTATCGATGATTTTAGTAATCCAAGGCATCATGCCACGAAGCTTTTCACCAACAACTTCAATGTCATGTGCCGCGTTGTTACGACGGTAAGCAGTCATTGATGGGTAGTTGCTCATGCCTTCAGAAATGAATTTCTTAGCGTATTCGCCGTTTTGAATGTCTTTCAAAGCCTGGCGCATAGCTTTACGTGATTCTTCGTTGATCACTTTCGGACCAGTCACATACTCGCCGTATTCAGCGTTGTTGGAAATTGAGTAGTTCATGTTGGCAATGCCACCTTCGTACATTAGATCTACAATCAACTTCAGCTCGTGCAGGCATTCGAAATAGGCCATTTCAGGAGCATAACCAGCTTCAGTCAGTGTTTCAAAGCCCATTTTGACTAACTCAACTGCACCGCCGCACAAAACTGCTTGCTCGCCGAATAAATCGGTCTCTGTTTCATCTTTAAAGGTTGTTTCGATGATGCCTGAACGACCACCACCAATAGCTGATGCATAAGACAGAGCTACATTTTTAGCTTGGCCAGAAGTATCCTGAGCAATTGCAACTAAATCTGGGATGCCGCCGCCGTTAACAAATTCATTGCGTACTGTGTGACCAGGTGCTTTAGGAGCGATCATGATAACGTCAAGGTCAGCGCGTGGCATAACTTGGTTATAATGAATGGCAAAGCCATGAGCGAAAGCAAGAGTAGAGTTTTCACGAAGGTTTGGTTCGATCTCTTCTTTGTACAGTTGTGACTGGAATTCATCAGGTGTTAAGACCATGATGACATCAGAATTTGCAACAGCTGCAGCAACGGTATCTACTTTCAAGCCATGGGCTTCGGCTTTCTTGATTGAGCTGGAGCCAGCACGAAGACCAACAACAACATCAACGCCTGATTCCTGCAGGTTGCAGGCATGGGCGTGGCCTTGTGAGCCATAGCCCAGGATGGCAACTTTTTTGCCTTGGATGATGGAAAGGTCACAATCTTTATCGTAATAAACTTGCATGTTTTTGCCTCAATGGGATTCGGTTATTTCGGTGACGGATTGTAGCTGAATGCTTTGTGTTGCGTAAAATGATATATTTGCAATATAGTATTTCATTTTAAGAAATAATCATGGACTTAAAAACACTGAAAACTTTTCTGCACCTGAGCGAAACCTTGCATTTTGGCAAAACCAGTCAATTGGTGCATGTCAGCCCGTCTACCTTGTCGCGTAGTATTCAGCAATTGGAAAGTGAGTTGGGGTTGTCGTTATTCATTCGGGACAACCGCTCGGTGGAGCTAACCCAGGAAGGCGTTCAATTGCAACAGTATGCTCGTGATACCTTGCAGAATTGGGACCTGTTCCAGCAATCTTTGAATCGAGATAAAAATGATCTCTATGGAGCCATCAGTATCTATTGCTCGGTTACAGCAAGTTATAGTTTTTTGCATGAGGTGTTGCGCGAATTTCGTTTTGCTTACCCCAAGATTGAAATGGTCTTGCATACAGGGGATACCGAAAATGCTATCAATCGAGTGCTTGATGGGCAGGAAGATGTTTCTATAGCTGCAAAACTTGATCGTATGCCGCCTAATCTTGTCTTCAAAGGCTTAGGCCGTTCTCCTCTAGTGATGATAGCTCCCACTAAAAGCGCTTATCTGGATATCGAAGTCGGTACTCTTGCTAAAGAATACTGGGAGAATATTCCTATGATTTTGCCTGAAAAAGGTTTATTCCGAGAAAGAATTGATAAGTGGTTTGCTGATAATCAGTTTTTACCGAATATTTATGCTCAAGTGGGAGGTAATGAAGCCATCGTCAGTATGGTCAGCCTGGGTTTTGGTGTTGGCCTGGTGCCCAAGATCGTAGTCGATAACAGTCCACTGGCTGACCAGGTCTATATTATGGAAAATCAGCCCAACCTGGCCCCGATCGAAGTTGGCTTTTGCGCAAAGCGCAAACGTTTACAAAGTCCTTTGATTAAAGCATTGTGGGATTCAGTCGTTGGTTAGCATGTCCTTGTGCAGGGATATATTGCTTGGTCTGTCTCGACGGATGAATAATCGCTATACTGTGTTGCTGTTTTTACCAGCGCCAGACTATGTATGACACTGAATAAAGAATTGTTTTTTCCGACGCCTGTTTTCTTTCAGGATATTGCTGATGCAGATCAATTGAATGCCATGCTTAAGTTACGAATCCAGAGTTGGAGAGAACGTGAGAAAAAAGGAATTATACGTTCTAATGTAGAACAAATGGAGGCATGGCATAGCCCAACAACTATGTTAACGATGCCAGAGTTTCACTTTTTTATTAAAAGGATCACAGGTATCGTTAATCAAGTTTTTGTTGAACAACGATATCATGAAGGTTTCGTAGCTCACCCAATTAATATGTGGACAAATGTAAACCCCAAGCATGCCTATAATCGTAGTCATACCCACCCTGGTTCGCTATGGAGTGGGGTTTATTATGTACAAACCCCTGAAGGTTGTGGAAAAATTACCTTTACCGACCCTAGGGTGCAAGCGCAAGTTCAGCATACGGCAGTAGCGCCGGGAGATAGAGGTTCTGAGCATTGGTCCGAAGTTCACCACCAGGCAATTGCTGGACGTGTTATCCTGTTCCCGTCCTGGTTGCGACATGAAGTCGCGCCAAATTTGTCGGATTTACCAAGCCCCGAAGGTGATCGAGTCAGTATTAGTTTTAATTATGGACAACAGTCTAAAGAGTCTTAGTTTCCTTCTTGTTGAAAAATATCTGTGAAAGGGATAAAAGTGCGGTCCATCTGGTTTGCATGTGGGTTGCTGTAAAAAGGGATGCTAATTGAAAGACGTGCACCTTCTAGACCTTTCACTTTATGGAAAGTGGCCGGTGGCATATACAATAAGTCACCTTGTCTCAACACAAACTCGGACATCGGTTCAAGCCATTCTTGCTCCTGCTCACTATTGAGAGCAATCAAATTGTCGGGAATGTCTGGTTTTGCTTGATAAATTGTCCATTTGGTATCACCGACTGCTTGGAGTAACAGCTTATGTTGTGGATAGTCACGATGTGCATAATAAGAATTACCATGGCTTTGAGTGGAAATATAAAGGTGCACGTCAGCATGAACTTTTTCATCAATAAAGAAGTGTTCCATTTCATCGATAAATTGCGCGATAGCGGGCGTCACTTGTGATGCATTCGGCAGCATAAAACTAGAACCACCACGCACTGCTTTAAGAAACTCAGCTTTTTGTAAGCTACTAGGGGACCAGCAAGTATCAGCATCAACCAATGATCGTCTTGAGCCATCTTGGATGATCTGAGCTGCTAGAGAAAAATTACAGCCATCATTTAAGCGGCGCTCGATATCTTGGGCGGTTACCAAGTCTAAAAATTTCTCTGTCTGACCTTCAACTACCAAACAGCGATTGTTATCAAAGTGTTCACGAAAGACGTCAACATCTAGGGGGTGGAACAACTCCATAAATGAAATAGTCATAACAAAGTGGTTTAAAAAATAGGCGTGTCTATTGTGACTGTGTATCTACTATTGAGCTGATTCTATGGTGCCATTGTCGCGCTGAAAGTTATCGAGACACTACCTGCTCCCCCCGCTGTTCCTTGGCTGCTTTCAGCAGCGCCATCACCGCCGGAAGCACCGTCCATTATATTAGCATTGGCAAGCTCTTGCACGACATTCAGGCCACCACCGCCTCCGCCACCGCCGCCACCAAAAACTGCGCCCTCGGTGTTGTTACCACCGCCAGCACCACCGCCGCCGCCGCCAACAAAACCGCCACCACCACCACCGCCAGCGCCGCCGCTAAAGGTTTCATCAGCTGTTGGGTTATTCCCACCAGAACCGCCTTGCAATGTCATACCGTCGGCGCCATCAGAAGCCGTTGTCGAAGCAGTTGCTTTTTCACCGCCAACGTCTGCACCTTGGCCACCACTACCAGCTACAAGCAGGTTAGGAAAGCCGCTTTCAGCATCGCCTCCTTCAAAGTTAGACGTTGAAGTACCGCCGGCACCGCCGCGGTTTGAACGGCAAGTGCCACCGCCACCGCCGCCACCGCCCGCCAGGGCAATAGCCGTATTTTCATTGTTCATAATTGCTGCATAACCGCCGCCGCCTGCGCCGCCAGAGGTTTGAAATGCATTGTCAGGAACGGTGCCTCCGGCACCACCGCCGAATTCGCCTGGGGTGCCATCAGGATGGCCGCCTTCGCCGACATGAATGAATAATTCATCAATGCCACTGAGATCAAAATCTTCCTGTATTACGGCACCTCCATTACCGCCATCTGCACCATCACCGCTATGTGAGTTGGTGGAGCCGCCGCCGCCTGCGCCTTTGACTGAATAATGCATATAATTTGCACCACTTGGTACTTTAATATGTTGTGCTTGATTAGGCGATGTTGGTGAGAAAACAATAGGTGTATCTAATGGTAGCTCTGGTTCATCGTTTAATAATAAGTTTATTGCTCCGGCAATGCCTTGGTTATTCGCTTGTGCATTACTCAGAGGGATAAAACTAATACCTGATGCGCCAAGCAATAAATGTTTGACGACTTTGCGGCGTTTTTCATTAGTAAGATCTTGGTTCTTTGCAGTGTTGATATGCTTTTTCATTGCTTGCAATACTTAGGTTTCGTAGATATTGCTGCATATTTTAGCAAAAAATCCAAAGGCTATGATGAATTAGTTCTATTGCTTGGTGAGTTATGCATCAAGGACATGCATTGGCCATTTTGTAGGGTTCAATCGAGGGCTGGCTTATTTGAGGTCAATGTGTTCAGTTCACCATTAATGAGTTGATAGCTTTCTATGTTTGGGTGAATGCCATCGTCAGAAAAGCTGGAAATATTGATTTTCTGTGAAAACAGAGCTTAAAAATCCAATACACGCACTTGCTTTGAGGTCAGACTGAGAATGTGTTGATTCAACATTTGTTGTGCTTCTTAAATCGTTTAAAAAGCTTACTGCATAATATTACAGTGGCAGGCAGAAAACCGGAACTATAGTCGTGATGATATTGTCAACAGGCCCTATTTCTGATCGAAAACGTAGTAGAATCAATTGTGAGGTCTGGCCTCCAATGCGGGGATTAATCTGTTTGCATTGGGTTGCTGTGAAAGGTTTTGTTCCCGCGATGATTGTGCATCAGCTTATCAAATAAAAAGAAATTACCTGATGCAGACAGAACCAGCATCAGGCATAAACAGAATTTCCAGTATTTCTTCCAATAGGTCATTGAAAAAAATGATTGTCGAGTGTTTTTTAAAAAAAGATGAGATATATGATCAGGGCAAAAAATACATACTTCATGACGTAATAGCCCTTTCGGTTCCATTTTTTGATGCGTTTACCTAGGGTTCTCAGTTTGTAAATCTGCCCAAATGCGCGGTTGACAATACCGACTTTTTCACCCGGCACATTTTTGGTCGCGCTGCTTTTTAAGATTGTGTTGCAAACCCAGATATTTAACTTATTGGCCCACTCATAGCGTAGAGGTCGTCGGACATCACAAAATAGAATGACGCGTGGCTGGTCAGTGTTGTTCTCAGCGGTATGAATATAGGTTTCATCGAACAGTACGCTTTCACCGTCTTTCCAGTGATAGGGAACACCATCAACTTTGATAAAACAGTCTGATGAATTCGGTGTGAACAAGCCTAGATGGTAGCGTAGAGAACCGGCAAATGGGTCCCGATGTTCAGCCAGTTTAGCGCCGGGTGGCAGAGAGGCAAACATCGCAGCGTTAACCTGAGGCAATTGCTTCAATAGTTCTATCGTTTTTGGACAATGCTGGTTGCCAGATGGAAAGAAATCACCATACCATTTCAGATAGAAACGACCCCAGCCAGTACGAAAGAATGAGTTAAATGCGATGTCGTCGACAGTGTCTGATTGGGTGATTTGTTCCGCAGCAAATAATGCTTGTGCTTCCTCACGAATCGTTTCCCAATTGTCATCCAGAAGACTCAAATCGGCGAGTTGCTCTTTTTCAATGTAGGGCGTGTTAGGAATTGCCGATACCAGATAAGTGAATGCGTTATAAGGAGCCGTCAAATTGGTGTGACTGGTCAACTGTCGACGAAAGGAATGGCGCACGGACCCCCGAAAGTGGATATAGAGTCCTGCTCCTATAAAAATGGCTAATAGCGTAATGCCCATAGTATACTCTTACTGTGTTTCTGATTGATCGTGTAAATTACAACAACAGCACAAACAGGACGCTCTAAGCAACTAAGTGCTTATCAACATCCCCATGGCCGCGATTATATACAATATGCCTATTAGATGGCATATTTTTGCTGGATTCACTTGACCTGTACCAGCGAAATCAAGACACTAGCTCCGATAGTGCTGAGTGAGGTCAATTATTGCCAAAATCTCATCAAAAAGACCGGCTGATCCGGAACAATCAAACAACAAAATAAAGCGTTTTTTGAATCAAAGTAGGTAATTCATGGCAAAAGTTAATAAAGTCGTACTGGCATACTCCGGAGGTTTGGATACCTCGATCATTTTGAAATGGCTGCAAAACGAATATCAGTGTGAAGTAGTGACCTTTACGGCTGATATCGGACAGGGTGAAGAAGTCGAACCTGCACGCGCTAAAGCTGAAGCGATGGATGCTTCTGCAATTTATATCGATGATTTGCGAGAAGAGTTTGCGGCCGATTTTGTTTATCCGATGATGCGCGCTAATGCTATTTATGAGGGAGAGTATCGTTTAGGCACTTCCATTGCGCGCCCTCTGATTGCCAAACGTTTGATTGAAATTGCCAATGAAACCAATGCTGATGCCATTTCGCATGGAGCAACGGGCAAAGGCAATGATCAGGTACGTTTTGAATTGGGTGCCTATGCCTTGCGTCCTGATATAAAAATCATTGCCCCATGGCGTGAATGGGATTTGAACTCACGTGATAAATTGCTGGCTTATGCCGATGAGCATGGTATTTCGGTTGAGAAAAAAGCCGACGGTAAATCTTTGTATTCCATGGATGCTAATTTACTGCATATTTCTTATGAAGGCGGTATTCTGGAAGACCCATGGGCCGAAGCCGAAGATGATATGTGGCGCTGGTCAGTGTCTCCTGAGCAGGCACCAGATCAGGCACAATATATTGAACTGGAGTTTATCAAAGGTGACATTGTGGCCATAGATGGCCAGAAAATGTCACCAGCAACGGTTATGGAATGGCTGAACAAAGTGGGCGGTGAACACGGTATTGGACGTGATGACATTGTTGAAAATCGCTATGTAGGCATGAAATCGCGTGGTTGTTATGAAACACCTGCAGGTACTATTATGCTGCGTGCTCATCGTGCCATGGAATCATTGACCATGGACCGTGAAGTCATGCATTTGCGTGATGAGTTGATGCCGCGTTATGCCAAGTTGATCTACAATGGCTATTGGTGGAGTCCAGAACGTGAGATGTTGCAAACTATGATTGATGCTTCACAGCAGCGAATCAATGGTAAGGTGCGCCTCAAATTATACAAAGGCAATGTGATCATCGCAGGCCGTGAATCTGAACATGACTCTTTGTTTGATGAGCGCATTGCGACCTTTGAAGATGATGGTGGTGCTTACAATCAGGCCGATGCAGAAGGTTTTATCAAATTGAATGCTTTGCGTTTGAGAACCTTGGCCAATCGTCGTTAATTGTATTGCCAGAAACCTGCAATTATTTTTGGGTTTATATCTGATTGTTTGCAACGTTGGTAATACTCACTGATCGTTGACCATGTCAGTCTTTCCAACGCCAATGAGCATTGCTGTGATAGTGCCGCTATTGAATGAAATTGCGGCATTGCCAGAGCTGGTGGAACACTTGCGCTCTTTTGATTTTGAGCAGATTTTGTTTGTTGACGGTGGTAGCAGCGATGGCAGTTGGCAATGGTTGCAGCAACATGTGCCGCAACAATCCATACAGGTTGAGGCTGGTCGTTCACGGCAAATGAATGCTGGGGCTGTACAAGCAACAGCAGGGCTATTGTTGTTTTTGCATGCAGATACACGCTTGCCTTCTAATGCTCTCAAAGAGATTCATGATGGTCTCAAACCTATTGTTTCCAACATCTCCTCCCCAAGAGATAAAGAAAAGGTCTGGGGGCGTTTCAACGTTGTATTTGACACATTCGACTGGCGTATGCGGTTGATTGCTTTTTTTATCAACAAACGTTCAGCATGGACTGGCATCGCAACTGGCGATCAAGCGATCTTTGTCCGTAGAGATATATTTGAACGCTTGCAGGGTTATGCAGATATCGGGCTAATGGAAGACATTGATTTGTCAAAAAGATTAAAACACTATTCAAGACCTTTCTGCAGTCATCACTGTGTCACCACCAGTGCCAGGCGGTGGCAGAATAAAGGTGTTTTGAAAACAGTGTTGCAGATGTGGTCGTTGCGTTTGGCTTATTTCCTTGGTTTCAATCCAGATCGCTTGGCCAGGTTTTACCGGCAATCGAGGTGACTGTGAAGATGCAAAAGCCGATCCCACTAGTTTTATTCACTAAGGCACCAGTTGCTGGCAAAGTAAAAACCCGTTTGCAACCACAGTGCAGCGCTGAAGAGGCTGCTGAAGTAGCGCAAATACTTATGCAGGAAACTATCAAGGCAGCATTGAAAGCCTGGTCTGGCAAAGTGGTGCTTGCGGTGTGGCCTGATGCTGAACATCCTTTTCTGCAACGTATGTTGGAGCAATATACACTTGAATATTTTGTGCAAGCTGAAGGTGATCTTGGCCTGAAGATGCAACAGGCCCTGGATACAGTGGGTTTTCCGGCAGCAGTCATGGGCTGTGATGTGCCGCATTGCCCTGAGTCTGTTTATAAGGAGGCCCTTCATAATCTGCAGCAGGGTCATAATGTGATCGGTCCAGCCTGGGATGGTGGTTACTATTTGCTGGGTCTGCAAAACAGACAGGCCACACTATTTGAAAATATCAGTTGGGGAGAAGACCAGGTCTATGCAGTGACTCAGGAAAAGGCCAAAAGCTGCGGCATAGTATTTCAGGACTTACCCCATCTTGATGATATTGACCATTGGCAGGATTTGCAGAAAGTTGCACCGAAAGTTCCAGCTTTACAGCAATATTTAGCGAGAAAAAAGTCATAAATGGTGCTGTTTGCTCTGGCCTTGCATTGCCTTTATTGCTTTGTGTCTGAAATCGTGGTCTTTTTGCGTGAAATAAACACACTTATTACGCCCGTGATTCGGATTGGAGGCAAAGATCATGAATCCTTTTTCCAAGCTTATGCAGGATATCCGTCATATTCGATTGGTATGGGTAAAGCGTCTTTGTCGATATGAATTGGCAACCCGTTTATACATTTAACAAGTTACCCTATACTTGGAACAAGAGGGTCGTTTGATATTGCGATGTACGTTGAGATTTTTCGAAGATAGAATGGTCTTTTTATAGATCAGGCCTCGGCATATCAAACCAGCAGATTGTTGATGTGCCAGAAGAAGGGTTATTAAACGAATGTGCAAAAATGGAGGGTGTTTGATAATGCGTTCAATATTCAATAAAGAGTCTGTTGGAAAAGAGAATAAAATACTCAAACAAACGATTGTTCTGGCAAGTGGTGGCCAGTGCCAGCTTATGCGCATACGCAATGATTTGATCCCTAACTATTACCTGTTGGCTTTTTCAAAAACGGAAATAGAGCCTTCGGCCGAAGATGTAACTGAAATGCTTGAGTTGGGAATTGCTCGGGCTAAGCATCTGGCATTTGAGTTGCTGGGTGATAGTGACGCATTCACTATTCTATACAGTGGTTATAGCGCCAGACGAGAAAAAGGCTGGCATGTACATATTGTGTTGCTTGGGAATCGTTGGCGAAAAGCCTGGTTGTATCTGGTCTTGGCTGGGAAAAATCTGGCCCAGGCACTGGGCTTGAGAAAAGATGGTGCGCCCAGGGCGTCACCATGAGCTATGAACGTTGGCTGCACCTGATGCAGGCCTTTGGCTTTGGTTCGAATAATGAGATTTTCAAAGCATTGTTTGCTGCGTATTCTGAGCATCATCGCTATTATCACACGGCTCAGCATATAACGGCTGTTTTGCAGCATTTTGATGCCGCTATTGATTTATTTGAATGTGCCCGAGAGGTTGAATTGGCTCTATGGTTTCATGATGCTGTCTATAAACCAATGTCTGCGACCAATGAACTGGACAGCGCTGATTGGGCTGCTGAATTTCTATTAACTCAGGGAGCTGCACCAAAGCAGGTTGAAAAAGTACATGGGCTGATTATGGCAACGGTGCATAGTACGGTTTGTGAAACAGCAGATGAGTCTCTACTGATTGATATCGACCTGACAATTCTGGGGGCATCCGAAAAAAACTATAATGACTTTGAGCAGGCAATAAGAAGAGAATACCGCCTGGTGCCTTATTTTTTGTATCGTAAGAAGCGCAAAGAAATATTACAGGGCTTTCTGACCAGAGATCGAATTTATCAAAATGACTATTTTTTTGACAAATTGGAGTCGCAGGCAAGGTTGAATATGGATAAGGCAGTTGCTGCTTTATAGTGTGGTTTTGTGCTCAATGTTTAGACATTCGTCCTTTTATTCTGCTTAAAGCAACTGCTGTGATTCCCAAATAGGCAGCGAGATCATTCTGGGTGACCTTCTCCAGCAGTTCTGGTGACGTTTCCATCAGTTTGGTGAAGCGATCCTGTGCGGACAAACATAGAAACTCAAACTCTCTTTGTTCTTTCTTCATTGCGAAACTCAATAGAACTTCAATGGTGTTATTGGCTAGTTCTATATCTTCTCGGCTGTATTTCTGCAAAATGTTAAAAGGTATTTCTGTTAACACGCTAGCCTCCAGGCAGAGCAGGCTGAAGGAGCAGCTTTGTTGCGCATAGGCTGAAGTAAGGCTGCCTATGATTGCGGTTGGCAATAGGAAGGATTTAACAAAGCTTTTGCCGTCTGCAGACGTATAACTGGCTTTAAGCAAGCCTGATTCCACAAAATAAAGAGAAGTATTGGTGTCCCCCTGCCGAAATACATAATCGCCTTTATCTTTTTTGAGAGTTTTTCCTTCAAGGCTCAATAATTGCTGAAGATTCATTGGTTTTAACCTCGGTTAATGCCCTACTGATTTTTTCTACTTACTATGAAGTATCAATATTACACAGTAAATAAACCGATAAAGGAACAACCCGCTGATGAAACTTAATAATAAACGCATTCTCATTACTGGAGGGACCTCAGGAATAGGGTATGAGTTGGTCAAACATCTCCATGAACAGAATCAGGTGATAGTTATTGCCAGACATGTTCATAAGTTGGATGAACTGGCAAGACAATTTACAGGAATAATGACCTATCAGGCTGACTTATCCAAAATGGAAGACATAAACAATGCGGCTGATGCGATAAGGGCAGATGTGGCATCAATTGATGTGCTCATCAATAATGCTGCTGTCCAATACACGCCAACCTTTCTGGATGAACAATTTGACTATGACAGCATAAGTCATGAAATATCGATAAATTTTACCAGTATTTGTGCCCTGACATATCGTTTATTGCCCTTATTGCTGCGTCAGGACGACGCAGTGATTTTAAATGTTAACTCGGGACTTGCTTTGGCGCCCAAAACATCATCGGCAATATACTGTGCGACTAAATCTGCCTTGAACTCTTTCACACAGTCTCTGGGTTATCAATTGGAAGCTACTGGTGTTCAGGTCCAACAGGTTTTTCTGGGTTTGGTAGATACTGCCATGACCAAGGGGCGAGGCGACAATAAAATGTTGGCGCCAGAAGCCGCTCGGAGAATTGTTGGTGGTGTGGAGCGTGGGCTGAAAGAACACTATCTTGGAAAGGTGTATTGGTTGCAGATACTGCTACGTCTGATGCCATCAGTAGCACGTAATATCATGCGCCAACATTAGGCCTGCCAGGCATTCAAGTTCAATAGACGGAGTATACATATGCACCCATTAATAAAAGTGTTGTTCATTATTGTTGCCTGCTTTGGTGCAACGTTTCTGGTGATTAAATCTACCGGCATTTTAACGTTGGAACAAATCAAGGCCTGGTTGATGTTTACAGAGCAAATGTCTCCAATATATGTCGCAGGGCTTGTCGCTTTGTTATTGTTTCTGGATTTATTCATCGCAATGCCAACCCTGTCGATTACCGTTCTGGCAGGCTATTTTCTTGGCCACTTTTATGGTGTTTCAGCTGCAATGACGGGCTTCCTGCTTGCGGGTGTTTCCGGTTATGTTATCAGTCGTTATTACGGTGAGCGTATTTTGCGTTTTCTGATCAAAGATGATGTCAGGCGTGATCAAACGGTTGAGTCGTTCCATAAACACGGTTTTATGATGATTGTGTTGTCACGAGCTGTGCCTATTCTTCCAGAGGCAACAGCCTGCCTTTCCGGGATCACCAGAATGCCTTTTCGGCAATTTCTGTTGGCTTGGTTGATCAGTTCTGTGCCATATGCTCTGGTCGCTTCGTATGCTGGTTCCATAAGTTCCATAGATAACCCTGAGCCTGCCATTATTACTGCGATAGGAATGTCCTTGTTTCTATGGTTGGCCTGGTTTTTTTATCATCGAACTGTCACGGCGAACAGAGTGTAAGAGGTGGAAATTTTCTGCAGACATGAACATGCCCATCAATATGTGATGGGCATGTTCCTTTACAGATACCTTAGCAAAGTGGATATCTAGCAGATTAGCTGTCGTCTGTTGACGTTTCTGTATCCATATTTACCAGTGAGTATTGTTTGACAGTACCTGAAGTGCTGACCAGGCCTTGTTGCTCTGCTTCACTCAGGTCCCTTTTTACTGGAGAAACCGCCAGCTGCACTGTTGGATAAAGTAAGCCAACACCAGAATCAGTTGTCAGTGCAGCGTAGGCAACCCGAGCGCTTATACCGGCAATGGGTCCTTGTGCTGATGCCGCAATATCCTGACTGATTTCACGGATCAGTGAGTCGGACTTTTTGGCATAGGCTGAGCTTGTGTTGGGGTGAACTTCAAGTGTCTGCCAGCGGCGCACTTTGACTTCTTTAATGCCCTCGACATCAATGATGATGCGTGCTTTACCTGGTCCTGGAATCCAATCCAGATAGTCACCTGCTCCAGCATATAAGCCGCGCTGAAACAAGATGGCCTTTTCGATGGCCACTGAACCAGATTTTCCTTCTCCATTGTTCCAACCATGAGCAATGGTCTTCACTGGATAAGGTACTTTTGCGTTGCGTGGTGCTTGTGGGAGCTCTGTTGCAGGCAAGCCCATCAGGTTCACCAGAACGGATTTAGCTCTCTGATACGCTTCTTTGTCGCTCAGATCTATATCCGCCAGGTCAGCCGGGTCCTGTGAAACTTGTTGACCACGACGTAAATAGACGGCATTGCCAAGATTCATTTCCTTGTTGAAACGCAGGCTCTGGTAAGCCCCTTGCCCCTCTGCTTTGCCAGATTCAGTGATGCATATATCACGATTTGAGCGAGACTTAGTATCACAGCTAATACCGCTGGTGTCAGAACCATTGAATAGGGTTTTTGCAACCATGTCAGGGTCAAATTTTTTTGAAAAAGGTGTGCCAATTTCAGGACGTGACAGCTTTTCGACCAGGGCCACATTGTCGGACAAAACGGCTTCTGGTAGAGCTGCTCGAACCATTTGCTCTATTTCATCCAGCTTAGTATCTGCGCGTTCAACGCGATATTCTTTAGCTAAAACGCTATTAGCGCTTAATAAACCCAGTAGGGCGACTGATAAGCACAATGGTGTTGTGTAGAATTTTTTAGTAAACATGTGAATATTCTCCGTAATCTTTAATTATTATGCTGTTTATGGGTTGAACGATGTTTCGCCAACAGAGTCACAACCGACAACGTAACGGTATGCCCAGGCGCTATGGCCAGATGGGTCGGAATAAACGTTGTTATAACGTTCATAGTTCAAACGATTGAGTGCATCTGCTTCTGAAGCGCCGATAGAATAAGCAACCGGGCATTGTTCCTGACAAGTGCCAAACCAGTTGAATGGGTCATAGGCAGCGCAGTCTACGGTAGAGTCGTAATGATTATTCACCCATGAGCTTGACATGGCAATTGAGTGGGCATCGTCGGCAAAGTCTTCATAATCGTCATCGAAGCTGCCGCCAATCCACATAATGCCGTGAAAACCATCCCATTGATGAGCACGACGATTGTTGTTTGGTGTATCAACTGGATCATACATGGCGTTACGTATACCAGATAAATTATCATCATCTGCGCTATAGCAGGAAGACAGGTGAATAAACTCAGCATCAAAATCGCCAACCCACATTTCATCGGATGAGCCGCCACCATCTAAAACACAATGTCCTGACCAGTCATCACGCATAGTCCCAGCCCAATGGTCGCCACTGTCGGAGCCATGAGTAGCCAGCATGAACGCATCGGCTTCATCAGCGTAACTTGCGTCCTGGCAGCTGTTGTTCCAATCGGGGTCACAAAACCGTCTGATAGTCATGCTGCCATTGGTATATTGGCCATCCTTTAAATGCCCTTGAGAGCCCATTTCGTCATACCAGTGATCGACCATAGTTGGCCAGTGCGAGCGGTCACCACCACCACAGCCACCAGACGAACTTGGTACAAAATCACCAATAGCAAAGACTTTGACTTCCATAGCATTTGCAGATACTGCAGTTAGAAGCAGGGTTGTTGCAAGCAACGAACGCCAAACTATTTTTTGAAGTATAAACATACAACCTCCATTCATATTAGATTAATTGGGTCACTGGGCATATCCAGTGACGATTCATTACAGACTGAATCAGTGACAGTCGAGCAACAAATTAAGCTCAGATATGAAATTAGACAACATGTAATAAGTTGCATAATCAATTGAATATGCAAATAAAAATGAAAAAATAAGGTCTTGACCTAACGGTTTATAAGGCGTGTTGGCAGCTGCATTGGAGAAAAAACAGGATAAAACACCTCTGAGATTTTAATTGCATTTTCAAGCAATTGAAGAGAATGTTCAAAAGCTGCTGGTGGATTGGTTGATGAAGTTGCCAGAAGTAAGAATTAAAAGGCAAAAAAATAACCCCTTGCGGGGCTATTTTATGACGGGATAGTTATTACTTTATGAATTGCTTTGTTCTGCAGGAATAAACCTCAGAGCAAGGCCATTGTTGCAATAGCGTAAACCGGTTGGTTTAGGACCATCTTTGAACACATGGCCCTGATGACCTCCGCAACGAGCACAATGATATTCTGTGCGAGGATAACCGATTTTAAAGTCAGTTTTGGTGGCTACATGTGTGTCGATTTTTTCAAAAAAGCTGGGCCAACCGGTACCGCTGTCAAACTTCATATTAGCTTTGAACAATGCCAATCCACAACCTGCACAAACATACTCACCATCACGCTTTTCATCGTTTAATGGGCTGCTGAAAGGGCGCTCAGTGCCTTCTTTACGTAATACATGGAAGCGTGACTCATCGAGAACCTTTTTCCACTCTGCTTTGTCCAGGGAGATAGGTTCAATTGTATCGGGGTATTTTTCCAGTTTATCTAAGTTTGATGCAGTCATAATCGTTTTAGGGGCAGTATTGGTTGCTGTAGAGTGACCTTCTGTCTGATTTTTGGCGCGTGAAACGAGCCAGCTACCAGCACCTAAAGTGGCCAGTAAGCCTAATGTCCAGCGCATATATTGTCTACGTTGCATAATTCAATTCCTCATATTACTTACAATAAATCTGTTGCAATTAATAAAGACCGGCTTAATGCTGATACGCTTGCAATAGTTTATAAGCCACTTAGGGAGGGTGGTTTATAAACTATTGTATCATGAGAAAATTATTTATCTTCTTAATTCGGTTTGACTGCATGAGGCAGGTAGGGGCAGGTTTTATAAGAAATGACAGCCCCCCCCAAATGGGGGGAAGAAATAACATTAGACTATCTGTAAGATATATTGGGCTTATGGACTAAGCCGTTTTGGTTTTAGCAAACCATTGAGTTATGACCCTCTGGCAATTTAGCTTGTGAATCTTCTGCCAGAGGGTTTTAAAACTGTTTGGAATCTGTCTTTCGTATAATTGGGGAAATTGGCAGCTGCATAACGCACGACACTCCTTCTGAATTATAAAATTTTAAAGGGTTAAATCCGTTTAACCCTTTGGTTTATTGCCTGATTAAGACTCTGCTTGATCAGCTGTCTGCCCGCCTTTATCCCGGTCAAAAATAAGCAGGAGTGGAGGAAGGAGAACAAAGTCGGTTATTAATGCCAGGGAAATGGTCAAAAAGGTCAATTGGCCTAATTGTGAGTTCACAGCAAACGAAGAATAGGCCAACACCAGAAAGCCTAGCACCAGAACCAGCGATGTCACCCATAAAGCGATGCCAACAGTCGAAAAAGCGTAACGGATGGAATCTTCAGGGCTTAAGCCTTTTTCATTCCGAGCCCTCAAGTACTTACTTAGAAAGTGGACGGTGTCATCAACCACAATCCCCATACAGATGGCTGCAACGATAGAAGAGGCCAATCCGACTTGCCCGACAAGAATACCCCAGACACCAAAAGCTAAGCCAATCGGTAATAAGTTAGGGATCAGGCTAAGTAGACCTACTTTCAGAGACCTAAGAGCAAAAATCAAGATAAAAGAAATCAACAATAAAGCAATGGTCGTACCGCCCAACATGGTTGTGATATTACGTTTGGCAACATTGGCAAACATGATTGTTGGGCTGGCGCCGATTGAATGCATATACTCAGGTGCATTATCTTTGAGCCATTGTTTGCCTTCATCAGCTAATGCCAGAATTTCATTATTGGTCACATTTTTTGTGGTGATAACAACCCTGGTCGCTGATTTATCCACATCCAGCTGATCGTTTAAATCAAGACCGTAAGGAAGCGACATTTCGTACAATAGCAAATACTGAGCTGCGAGTTCCTGATTGTCTGGTACTTTAAACCAAGTCTGGTCATCGCCATGCATATTTTTATTGAGGCGTTTAAGCACATCGTTGATGGTGTTGACGTTCATCACTATAGGGTGTTTACGATGCCACTCAACGAATTCTTCCAGTGTTTTCAGATATTCTGGTGAAGCAATGCCATTGCTGTCTGCTGCTGGCAGGGAGTATTGGATATTGTTGATTCCTGTCAGATTGGCATAGGCAGCGTCAGTGTCAGTACGAAACTCAATACGTTCATCAAAATACTGGACGAAATCATCATTCAGATCATTTTGAATTACAAAAGACAGAATAACCAGTGATACCGGAATATACACAATCAGAATGGCTTTGCGCTTGTCTATGACAAATTCGGCAAATCTGGCCATCAGGTTATTTTCTTTGGTTTCCTGAGGCTTAATTTTCACTGGAACTGAAAATATAAAGGCTGGCAGGAAGGTCATACACAAAAACCAGGCGGCAATGACGCCTGCTGCTGAAGCATTGCCTAGGTCTTGAAAAGGCGGTGTTTCCGAAAAATTTAGAGTAAGGAAGCCAATAGCAGTAGTAATACTGGTAAGAAAAATAGGCCATGAATTGATACGCATACTCTCTTTCATCGCCGTGATTTTATCCAGACCATTGCGCATACCGAGCACAAAGGTCATTAACATATGCACACAATCGGCCACAGCAAGAGTAAGAACTATGTTCATCACAGAGAATAGTGGCGAAGTCATCTTCATTCCTGCCCAACCTGCGAAACCATAAGAAATAAGAATGGATAGAAAAATGACCATCACGGTGCCAACTACTGGTAAAGTCGTTCGCAGCATGATTAATAAGATCAGAATGACGACTAAATACATAGTCGGCGTTAAGGTGATAAAGTCGGTTAAGCCTGCTTCGGCAAACGCCTGGTTCATCATGACAATGCCTGTCAGGTAGGTATCAATGTCAGGGTGGCTCTGCTTTAGTTCAGTGCGTAATTGTTTAACGGAATCAGCTATCTCTTCGAAGACGACCGTATTGTCTGCACCCTCAGGGATGTTAAAAGTAATGTTGACACCAGTCGCATGTCCTTCTTCTGAAATTAACCGTTTGATCAGAAGAGGTTCATTTAAAACCACATCGGCTATTTTCTTCTGCTGTTCCGGGGTTAAAGAGTCAACATCCTCATACAGTTCTGCGACGGTCATTTCATCGCCTTCAGACTCAGTGTGTTGATAATTTGAAATGGAATCTACACGTGAAGAATACGGCAGCAACCATGACTTTTCGGTCAACCACTGGACGGCTTTCAAGGTGTCTTTGCTGAATGCACCACCTTCTTTAGGAACCAGCACCACCAAGACATTTTCCGATTTGGTATAGGTTTCCTGGATGAAATCAAAAGCAACCAGTTCAGGGTTGTCACTTTTGAAAAAAGTCCGGTAGTCATTATCCATGCGTAGCTTTGAAGCGCCGAAAGCAATGGCAAAAGTCAGTAATAGTGTAAAAAGGATGACGAGGTAACGATTTCGGTAGATAAAATCTGAGTATTTTTCCATAGTGTCCAACTTTGATCTGTCAAGTGAGAAGTTGTTAGTGAGTACAGCTAATTACAATCTTTTGTGTTGCAAGACTTAGTAACCGTTATTATCATGCCGAACAATAAAAATATAGTGAAATTGATGTTAAGCAAACGTAAATGGCAGTTCTGTACCCCAAAATATTGGCCGACCTGGTTAGGTCTGGGCTTATTAAGGGTTATTTCATCCCTGCCTTGGCCATGGGTGGCTGGTCTGTCAGACGCCTTGGGTGCACTGATATATCATTGTTATGGCAGTCGGCGTCGAATTGCACAAAAGAATCTCCAGACTTGTTTCCCAGACTGGTCTGAGCAAAAGGTTTCCAAGACAGCAAAGCGCAGTTTTCAGTTGGCAGTTCAGGCTGTTTTCTGGACAGCTTTTGGGTGGTGGGCATCACCAGAGCGTTATAAAAAATTAATGTCTTGTGATGAATCAATATTGGAATATCACGAACAGCAGGGCCAGAATATTGTATTGCTGGCGCCTCATTTTGCTGGTTTGGAAATAGGGGGGATGTATTTGAGCCAAAGCCGTTGGATGATCACCATGTATCAATATGCCAAGAATGCTTTGATGGATCACTTTGTATTGACTCATCGGCCGCGGTTCGGTGGAGACTTGTTTGAACGTAAAGCACCGCTGCGTAATCTGTTGAAAATGATCAGGCAGGGAAAACCGTTTTATTATCTGCCAGATCAGGATTCTGGCCGAGGCGGTCAGTTCGTGCCTTTTTTTGGGGTTCAGGCAAAAACCTTTGATATGTTGGGAAAGTTTGCTCAGATGGGCAAAGCCGTCGTGATTCCCTGTGCAACAGAAATTTTGCCACATGGTCAGGGCATTCGTATCCATTTGCAGGAGGCGTTGACTGATTATCCAAGTGGCGATGACACTAAAGATACTGCGTTTATGAATGAAGTAATAGAGCAGATGATTCGCCAACGTCCTGAGCAGTATTTATGGGCGCATAAGCGCTTTAAGACTCGGCCCGAAGGGGAGCCTGCTTTTTACTAATGTGAACTGAACCTGGTTCAACAGGTTCTGGTAATTTTAAAGATTTGTTAATTGACTTTACAGGATTTTATTTGTCGACGAGGTTCTAGTATAGTGGCTGCTCATGAGTGTCAACAGACCCTGATATTAACAAGTTCACCGAGGAGTAGATAATGAGCAAAAGAGACGATTTAATTGCGAAGTATGCTGATGATTTGAAGAACAAATGTGGTGTTAATCCTGATATGGATTTTCTGACTAAGGTAACGATAGGTTGTGGGCCAGCTATTTATAATAAGGATGCATCAACTGTTTCTGGTGGTGATCCGAAGGAATTGGAAACAGTTAAAAAGAACTTTTTAATCAAAAAACTGGGTTTGGCTGATAGCGCTGACCTAGACAGCGCCATTGCTTCAGTCATTGAAACCTATGGCAAATCCAACCCGTCGAAATATCGCGCTGTTGTGTATTATCTGTTGGCAAAGCATTTTAAGAAAGAATCAGTGTATAGCTAATCACGGCATAATTAATGCTTGATCAACGCCACTTCCTGCTAAGGGAATGTGGCGTTTTTTTATGGATTTTAAACATAGCAAACATTATCAAATGCAAAACTCATACAGTAGTGGCAGGAGGTGATTCTAAATGAACAAAGTGCTTACCAGGTTGAATTATCAACAGCGAATAGAAACAGTAGTGACCTACATTGCCAATAATCTTGAGCAGGATTTAGAGGTTAATCAATTGGCTGAGATTGCGAATTTCTCGCCTTATCATTTCCATCGAATATATCGAGAAATGATGCTGGAACCTGTCAATGCAACGGTTCGTCGTTATCGCCTTCAGTATGCTGCTCATCAACTCATTCGTTCTGAGCAGTCCATTGTAACTATTGCTAAACAAGTACGTTACGGAAGTGTTGAGGCCTTCAGTCGGGCCTTTTTGAAGGGCTATGGTTTGTCGCCAGCTCAATATCGACAACAGCGGCGAAACGACTGTCATCTCGATGACAGTGTTGCATCATTAACACGGCCTGTTCTTGTTAAGGAGAATATAACTATGTATGAAATTGAAATGATATCTTTACCTGAAACCCGGATAATCGGGCTGGATCATAAGGGCAACTATATGAAAATTGGTGCTAAGTTTGATCAATTGTTTATGCAAGCTGGCACAGCTGGCTTACTCGCTGAAAATACGCGCTCTCTTGGTTTGTATTTTGATGATCCAAAATCGGTTGCTGAGCAGGATCTACGCTCTGCTGCCTGTGTCACTATAGATGAGCAGTTTTTCAGTGGTGGCAAGCTTGATAGTTTTATCGAATATCTTATTCCGGCAGGTCAATATGCAACTCTGTTGTTTAAAGGCCCTTATGCTGAATTGGAGAAACCCTATAGTTGGATGTTTGGTGAGTGGCTGCCTGACAGCGGTCATGAAGCGGGTGATTTTCCTCCAATTGAAGAATACTTGAATGACCCAAAAGAAACGCCACCAGAAGAATTATTGACTCGTATCCACTGTCTGATAGCTGCGGCATAGTGGTTTAATATAATTTATTGCGGTGAACTCCTATTGATAAGGATAGGGGCAAGTCACTTTTTTGCTATACACTATTATTCATTTATAACCCGGTGACAGGACTGGATATGTCTCAACAATTATCAATATTTGAAAAACTGAAAGGTATCGATGGTATTTATGTTGCTTACAAAGCAAACCTGAGGTGCTCAGCGCTGGTGCTCAAAGATGGCAGTGTCTGCGTATTCAGCCCAGTTGCGGGTTTGGGTGAAAAAGCTCGAGAGAGTCTGGCTGACATTGGCGAGGTGAAGTTTCTATTGGCTCCTAACCATTATCATAATAAGGGAATTTCTGAATATCTTACTGCTTTTCCAGGTGCTGTCTTGTGCGCTAGTGCACAAGCAGCTCCGCGATTGCAGAAAATAACGGGTGTCGTTCCTCAGGAACTTGAAGCAATAAAGTTCCTGCTTGCCGATGGCACGACATTAGTTGAGCCGCAAGGTTTGAAAACGGGGGAAGTCTGGTTAAGCGTACGTTCGAAACAAGAACAAATCTGGCTGGTGGTTGATGCGTTTAGTGGGCCAAAGATTGATAAGTCGGATTCATGGGCAGAGCGGCCGGAAATATTGAAGACGTTTCCAAATTATGGAGTAAAAGACAAAGTGGTCTATGCCAACTGGACCAGACAACAGCTTGAGCAAGACAGCCCAGCAATGTTGGTACCGTGTCACGGTTCCATAGTTAAGGCTGAAAAACTGCCACAGGCATTGGCTGAATTACTTGCTGTGTATGATTAATTCAGACGTCAAAGCGGTTTATGCAACGTTTCCTGAAGGAGTGAGGCAAGCGTGTTTTGTGGTGCGTGAGTTGATTTATGCAATTGCTGATAAAACGGATGAAATTGGGCGGATAGAAGAGACCCTGAAGTGGGGTGTGCCCAGCTATATGACGGTTGAACCGAAGACTGGAACAACGATTCGCTTGTCTGCATCGCGTGAGCATGTGGAGAAATTCACCGTGTCAGTACACTGCCAGACAACCTTGATTGCTGAATTTCGTGAGATATACCCAGATGAGTTTCAGTATGATAAAAACCGTAGTTTGATACTTGATAACCGGCGTGCTCTACCTATGGCAGAGTTAGAACATTTTATCTATCAGGCTTTGACCTACCATATCAACTAGGGCCTGTTCACACTAAATTTTTACCCCGAGGGCACCTAGTAAGCCGAGATTATCGTCATTTTTTGGCTATTGAGGCGTCCATTTGGACGTTTGGTCACTCCCAAC
>JBOEHE010000014.1:0-10645 GCA_050633785.1 Arenicella sp. | reverse complement strand
GGATATAACAGAGGGAAACCCAAGGTTGTTTTTAGGGATAATATCTAACCTTGTTGAATTGTATGCTAAAAAAGAAAATACTATACCTGTAGGTACTCAAGCAAAGTCATTGCTTGCAGCTGCAAGTAGATATAGAGCCTTGTTAGGAACTATAAGAGTAGATTGTAAAGATCGTAATATTATGAATTTGAGCCAGCTAGTTGATCAGATTGGAGACTATTTCCATGATCAACTGGTTGTACGCCCATTTACAGCTGATCCTATAGGTTGCTTTATTGTTGATAAAAATGTACCTAAACAGATTATTGATGCTCTAGGAAGAGCTCTCAATGCTGGTGCAATAATTTATTTTCCTATTAACCCTGGGCACCAGTTATTAGATGACCTTGTAGATAAAAGGTTTCGAATTAGCAGTTTATTAGCGCCGCATTATAAAATTTTACTTTCATCAAACAAATCGCGAACATTGAATAATATATTAAATGAAAGTGATGGTAGAAATATAGATATGTTCGGCGGTAAATAAATATGGATATAAAGATTTTATTTGATAATAGTGAGAAACCTAAAAAGTTCAATTTTTTTATTGGGGCTTTGGGTTATGAGTCTAGATGTACTGCAGTTGCTCGAAGCTTAATTAAGAGTAATCAAGTAGCGAGTGGTTTTTACATACCGCTTAGAGATGATTGTTCTGAGTCTTATAAAGACAATCGAAGCTTTTATGATGCAAATTCTTTTCACTCATTATTTACTAATAATGAGTTCGTAGCAGATGAATCAACTACAATCAAAGATATATATGCTGCGATTGAAAACAAAGTGAATTTTTTGTTGAAAGAGGGTGGAATTAATATAGCTATTGATGTCAGTTCACTACCTAGACGTTTAACTGCTATGGTTATACGCTCTATTTTTAAGGGTTGTATAAAAATTGATACTTTTTCTATATTTTATAGTCCGGCTAAGTTTTCACCTCCAAAACAAGGTTTTGGACCAGTTGCTGTTTCTCAGCCAATTATTGAAGAATATGCCGGTTGGTCAATGTACCCTGATCGACCTCCAATAGCTATAATTGGGTTAGGATATGAGTATGATCGAGCTCTTGGGGTTCTTGATTATCTAGATGTTGATATTAAAAGAGCCGTACTTATGATGCCTCTTAGCCCAGATGAGAGGTACAACGCTGAAGTAAAGAAGGCTAATAAAATGTTATTATCACAAGTTGATAATAACCAAATTGTTGAATACAACGTTAGTTCACCAGAAGATTCATTAATTCGGTTAAATGCTATTATTTCTGGGTTAGTAAGGTCTAATAGAGTTATCGTTGTTCCTTTTGGACCTAAAATATTTTGCAGTTTATCTATTCTATCTTCAGAGATACTCCAAAATAAAGACGTCACAATTTGGACAGTAAGTGGTGGAAAACATGAAAAACCTGTCGATAGAAAGCCTTCTGATTTTGTATATGAAATCGACTTAAAATGTGTAAGTAATGAACATAATCTACACAAAGCCTAACTTCTTCGATTTATCATCAGCTGTGTATGATTAAGCTTATCTTTATATCTTCCTTATTTATAAAGCACCATAGTGCCAAGTACGCTTAGCCGTTCAATTTAATTTCGTAAACATTGCTATCCATCTTTAATAAAATCTAATAATATTTACTACTGATAATATGAATTATCAGTAGTAAATATATGCTATATTTTTAGCATGAAAAAGACAGAAATAGTTACAAAAAATGAGCTTACAAGTTCTGGCGTTTCAATTGATCTTGATGAAGTTCTAGATATATTTTTATCTACTAAGCGCTCAAAAAATACTCAAAGAGCATATGCTAGAGACTTAGTGAATTTGTTTGAATACTTAGATGTCAGAAATACAAGTGAATTAGGGAAGGTTGTATTTCATGATCTTGTAGGGAAAATTCAGTCATATTTAGATAGTGTTACAAAATATGATGAAATGACTAAGCGGCCATTAAATCCAACATCGGTGAATAGAAAAGCCTATGCGTTTTCTAGTTTTTTCAGATTTTTAGTTCATTCATATGGGTACCCGAAAAACCCATTGGATCAATACCAAGCACATAAAGTTGATAAAAAAAGCACCACACAGAGTTTAACGCGTGCTGAAGTGTTAGATGTAATCAGTTACTTTTCAAAACGACATAAGCTCTCTCAAACAGCTTTTAGAGATTATTTAGCTATTTGTTTTTTGGCTGTGTTTGCATTGAGAAGAAATGAATTAGTGGGCTTGAAATGGACTGACTTAGATTTCGAAGCACAAAGTATTAATGTATTTCAGAAAGGTGGCAGCTATAAACTGTTGCCGGTGCCAGTTAACCTAATTACTCGACTTAACGAGTATAAGGAGAAATACGAACCCTGTAGCGTGTATATTTTTAGTCCTGTAAGGAACAACTCCACCAAAACGCTCAAAAAACCGCTGAATACCAGTTATATCTATCAGATAGTTCAAAAAACAGTAGCAAAGGTCGCTAATGGAAAACGGGCGACACCACATTCATTTCGTAAGTCATTTATTGAAATGGCACTAAACAACCAAGAAGACTTTATTTCTATTATTAACGCTACGGGTCATTCAACGGTAGAAATGGTGAAGTATTACGACAGCCGTGACTCATTAAAAAATAATGCAGTGCATGGGATGTCTAAACTTATTTGATATTTTATCTGGAGAGTCCATGGACGAATGATTTAATGCTTTGCTTGGATAAAACTCAGCTTTAATTTTTTTGGACAAATAATTTAATACGTTACTTGGATAATCTGCAACCTAAATTCATTTGGACGAAAAATTTAAGGGGTTACGTGTAATTTAATACATTGCTTGGCTAGAATTTAATGATTTGCTTGTTTGTCCACATTTAAATGGTGTTATTCAGAAATACATATTTAATTTAACATAATATATATTATGCGAATATTTATATATTGATAGAGGAGTGCCCTGTAGTACATAAAGTTGCAGTAAATTATTAAGAAATAAAATTATAAAATTCAATATCTTACACCACCTACCTCATGTGTTACGTGATATTGTTTTTTGTAATAACAAATCGATTTTATGAGCGTATTCTGCGTGGTGTGTTTACGCGAATAAATTTGAGAGATATTTAGAATTGTTGACGTTCAGACTTTGAATTGTGAACGGTATGCCAGTGGACTCGTATCGTAATGACGTTTGAAATGATGTCTGAGCAATTCTGGTGTTATGAAGCCTGAGGTTTCTGCTATCTGACTGACGCTGTGATTCGTGGTTTCCAGAAGTTCTCTGACTAGAGATAAACGTTCCATGGTGAGCCAGACGGCTGGGCTTTCTCCTGTGGTGTCCTGAAAACGTCTGAGCAAGGTTCGTGGTGACATTCCTGAAATATCCGCCATACGGCTAATTGGCCAGCTTTCATCCAGTTTAGAACGTATCTGATCCAATAGGGGGGAGAAACGATCATTTGATCTTTTGGGCAAAGGGCGTGGAATAAATTGTGCTTGCCCCCCTTCTCTATGTGCCGGCAAAACCAGCCTTCTTGCGACTTGATTGGCAATGTCACTGCCAAAGTCCTGGCGCACGATATGCAGGCAAAGGTCGATTCCTGCCGCAGAACCTGCAGAGGTTAATATATGACCTTCATCAATATAAAGAACATCGGGGTCTACTAGAGCTTCTGGATAGTCCTGTTTAAGCTTTTCGGCGTATCTCCAGTGTGTGGTGACTTTTTTGTTGTTCAGTAAACCACAGGCTGCTAATAAGAATACCCCAGAGCAAATTGTGGCAATTCTCACGCCTGATTGTGTTGCTTTGTGTAATGTGTTCTTAAGAGCCTGTGATGGTTCACCGCTCCAGCCTGGAACGATGATAACCGATGCTTCCAATAAGGAATCAAGATCGAAGGGCGCATTGACCGTGACGTTTCCTAACCCACTGGTGGTGCCACCCTGCTCTACAGCAATCACTTTGCAGTCATACCAATGTTCGATTTTCATTTCTGGCCGTGGCAGCGCGAAGATTTCAAGCGCAATTGAGTATTCAAACATACAGAGATTATTGTATGTGAGGATGCAAACCAGTGGTTTTTCTGAGTTATTGACCATAATGGCGTAATATTAGTCTAGATTGTCTTTTTCGCCAATATGTTTGTTCAAACAGCTTTGTTAAGGTTCATTTATTCCTGATAACCGATATTTTAGAGAGTAAAAATGATGAATAAAGACTTATTAGCGGCTGTAGATGTGTATTTTGATGCTATTTATCACTGCGATGTTGCCTTGTTGGACCAAGTGTTTCACACATCGTCCAGCTTGTTTGATGTGGATGAAGGCCCTCTGCTGGTTGATCCAATTGCCAGTTTTCGCCAAGATGTTGAGAGCCGCCCTTCCCCAGCCAGTCGGCAACAAAAACGCGAAGAAGAAGTTATCTTAATCGATTTTCTGTCGCCAAAATGTGCTTTGGTAAAACTGCGCCTAAGAGCCCATAACAATATTTTTGTTGATCATTTGAGTTTTGTTGAGACTGACCGTGGTTGGAAAATTGTGGCCAAGGTCTGGCATTTAGAAAGCGTGTTACCGGCGTAACAGCCACAGCAGACAGCGAATTCATAGATAAATGATGAGGTAATTATCTTGCACCAAGAGTGCCATAATTTGTTAGAGTCATTTCTTATCTTGCCCCTAATTTTAAGGCGATAAGAAGTGACAATACAAAAAACTGTTTGATCAATCATCTTAATTGACTCCCATGACCATTCGTATTTTAACTCTCAACAACCCCGATCAGGATATGGTCTATATAGATGCAGTCATATCGCTTGTTGAGCGTACTCAGTTGGCTGATGCAGCCCCCTATTTATATTCTCATAAACGAGGTTTCTTTGAACGGAACCTTAGCGGTGAAACCATTAATTTCTTAGCTTTGGACGGCAATAAAGTGATTGGCTACAGCGCCTTGCGCAAGATGGACCCATGGCCCGAATATTTGGAGTTAGGTGGGCACAAGCCTGAAGAATGCTGTTTAATGCTATTCAATCTGGTAGACCCGGATTACCGGGGGCTGGGCATTGGAAAACAGTTATCTATGGCACGTGTCGCATCAGCTAGAAAAGCCCGATTTCGTCACCTTTTTGCTACTGTGCACCCTGACAATGAATACAGTGTCCGCGCGCTTTCTGGTCTGGGTTTTACAGTGATAGCGCAACAGCCGATGTTTAGCAATTTGCAGATGCGCTATCTGATGCACCTTAACTTACCCGATTAAACCATTCTTTGATTGGCTACAGTTGGGGAATTTTCAGAGATATAGTGTTCTGCCAACTCTTTGATGCGAACAGGTAATTCCATTTGGTTGTGATGTGCAGCACAATAGACAATAAGACTGATAAGTGTGTCAAAGGCGTATTGTTGGGGCTGGTCATGCAGTTTAACGATCATCTGCCATACTGTTGTGCTAAAAGGCAATTCCAGTCCAGGCAGGCCATTAATGTCGAATACCTTCAATTTGCCGTTACGATCTAAGCGACAATCGATTCTTGTGAATTCGGTAATACTGAGGGCATTACAAGCCGCTATCGCAAGAGGCTCAATTTGAGCTAATATTTCTGGCTCTGTAACAAGCCGCAACCACTTTCTATCGTTCCAGTCGAGCAGCCTGATGTTGTGGTCTAAGACAGCATTGGGGGTGTCGTAGATATCTGTATCATAGTACGTGGCCAGAACGACTGGTCGCTCAGGTGTCATAAAAACAGCCGCTGTAATGTCCTGACCGGGCAAATACTCCTCGACCATGACAGGGTAGCCAAATTGGTCGCCAATGGACACGATTTGGTGGCGCAGTTCTTTGATATTGTCAACGACACAGTCCTGAGTAATGCCCTTACTGGTCGATAAGGAGTTGGGTTTTGTAAACAATGGAAAAGTGAGGTTGCGAGCCCGAAGAGTCAGTTCCAGTTCGTTAAGCATCGTCTCATCTATCGATGCAAAACCAGGAACCGCGACTCTTTGTTGCTCGAGTATTCTCTGACATTGATCCTTAAACATGACATTTTTTAAGGCTACCGCATTACTGCCAATCATGGCTAAGCCATGTTCATCAATAACATCAGCCAGCCATACCGTTTCTTTACTGCCTGTAAATGCGTAAATGTGATAAGCGTTAGGCCAGACTAAACAAGGTTCAGACTTAAGAGACTCAAGCACTTCAACCAATTGTCTTTTATTGGAAACCTCAAAGGCAGCAACGTCAATGCCAGCATTGACTAACGATTGAATGACATCTTGTTGGGTTTTATGGTCAGTCGACCACCCCATAGGCCAAAAGTCTACGCTATTAATAATTGCAATTTTCAATACATGTTCTCCTTGATCATAATGACTTGGTAGAACCGAGGTGCATCGTGTGAATGAAATCCATCCCGTCATTTAGACGACAAGAACAACTACATCAGGGATATATGAAGTAGCTTGTTTAGCCAACCAGAGTTATCTACTGCGCCAATATTATTGTTTGTTTTTCTGAAAAGCCTGTTTATTAAGCAAGCATGGGGACAAACTATGTCTGGAAATTGAGAGTTGAAAAGGTAAAGGCTTCTCCTAATCAAGGCAAACCATGTTTGACCACATGTCTTTGATAAAAATATCCATTCGTTATGAACTGAGGCTTCGTAAATTAAAGTCAAAATTTTGTTAAACGAGATAACAGCCATCCAAACACTATTAAATCGATTACTACTGCATTACGATAAATCTTACGACAGTGGTTGCATGAGAAGTGCAACCGGCGCTCATTATATTTGAATTTAGACTAAAGTCAAACAAGGGGCCAGGCACACTTTGACGCAACACCGACTTAAATTTATCTCAGTGCGGTATCGCAGCGTTGGTTAACTCTCGCTATTGTTACTTGAGAAGTTTGCTGACAGAGGGAGCCAATAATGTAGGTAGGAAATACAGGGGGATTTGTCCAATGGCGAAGTAAATCAACAGCTCTATCGGTGCTTGATTTTCCAATACGATATACATCAACCCCAGGTTGCAATTACCACTGCTGAGCCCTATTGCCATTGCTTTACTGGCCCCTTGATAACGCCAGAAGACAGTTGCGGAGACCAGGTATAACCCCATAACAACAAGGCTTGAAACGATCAATGTCTGCATGACAAACCCCGGTTGACTAAGAAACAAAGCGGTAACTCCATTCATAATGACAATATTGAAGATGCCTATAGAGATTACAGATATACCATCGAGTGTTGGAGATAAATGTTCTATACGTTTTTCACCAAGCCATTTTTTAAGTACTAAAGCTAGAGCAAATGCACCGAAAATAAAACTGCATAAACGAAAGCTGAGCAACCAGAGCTGAACCTCAACTTGCAGGCCAACTAGCAGCTCAAGTATGAACGGAAAACTTATAGGCACCACAAGCATGGTGGTGACAGCAATAACAACAGAAATTGCAGCATCGATACGCAGAAAAGTCGCAATAGCGGCACAGGCGGTTATTGGCGGCGCTGAAGCAGCGATAATAGCCGCCATGGTAATTGCTTCTGGTATATCAAATGGCTGCAATGCAAGCCAGACTAATGCCGGACAAATTATCAAGGACCATAAGTTAAGCACTATAATAAGGCGCCAATTGCTAAATGAACGTTTCAATTCATTGCTATGAATTCTAACCAGAGAAAGCGTTAAAGGGATTAGGAGTGCTGGCAGCAATAATGGTTTGAGAAAGCTGGATAATTGAGGCAATAATAAACCAAACAGTACGCCAACAGGCAATGTATAAGAGGCGTATCGACCAAGAAACGTTAACGCTTTAAACATTCTTCCACCACTTTACCATTGCTAATGTCACACAGATGATTGCAGTGTAGGTGATTCCGGGGTAATGGAGTAATTGTTAATAGTTATCGGGGGTGATAACTATTAACTAATGGCTAAATCGATTCAGTGACGAGCTTGAATAATCAGAGTTTTCCTAAACAGCCCTAAGGTTAATGGTTTTTCTGCCAGATAATGGTTTAGGCGGCACTGTCAAATAGTGTAAAAAAATTATCACTGGTTGTTTTTGCCAGCTCCTCAAGTGGCACTCCTCGCAAATCAGCTACAAACTCAGCGGTGTGTTTAACCAATGCTGGTTCGTTGGTTTTGCCTCGGTGTGGCACTGGAGCCAGATAAGGAGCATCGGTTTCAACCAGAATGCGATCTGCTGGGGCTTTTTGTGCAACTTCCTGAACATTGGTGGCACTTTTGAAGGTGACAATGCCTGAGAAAGAGATATAAAAACCCAGGTCCAATGCTTTTTTTGCCACTTCCCAGTCTTCTGCAAAGCAATGCATCACCCCTCGGCATTCATCTGCGCCTTGCTCTTTGAGCATACGCATAGTATCGCTTGCGGCATTGCGAGTATGAATAATCAGAGGTTTGTTGACTGACTTAGCTGCTGTTATATGGTTGATGAACCGTTGGTGCTGCCAGCTCATATCATCATCTTCGACTCGAAAATAGTCCAGCCCTGTTTCGCCAATAGCTATGATTTCAGATTTGGAGCCAATTTCAATCAACTCATCGACCTCAGGTTCACGCCCTTCTCTTTCACATGGATGAACGCCAACAGAAGCAAAAATATGCTCGTGATTTTGTGCTAAAGCTAAAACTTGAGGGAAATCTTCCATATTGACCGAGACACATAACATGTTGGAAATGTTGTTATCTCGTGCATTTTTCAGCACAGAGTCGATGTTTTCAGCCAGAGGTTTGAAATTAATATGGCAATGTGAGTCGATTAACATGCGTATTCAGGTTGGTTATATAAATCCGGGACGCCAGTATGATGGGGTGTTGGGGCTCTGGATACAAGCATTTTTTGCCAGATTGCAGAGTTTCCTGTGATGATTCTCTTCCTTTAGCCCTTTGAGTTTGTGAGTGTTGATGTACGAAAAGCCATACATCAAACCTTACACGGTGAAGTTAGAATGTGACTATTACACCGTTAAGCCTGCATACCTACATAGTATGTGTTCGACGCTGTGATTTGAGTGAAGCCCCCAACTTGGTTTCAATCATATTGACGATCATTCCTGCATCTTCATCATTGAATTGAATGCCTACCCCTTTGCTGCGGTTATCTTGGGCATTTTCTGGAGTTACCCAGACGACGCGGCCTGCGATAGGGATTTTATCAGGTTCGTCCATGACTTTAAGCAATAAAAAAACTTCATCATCTATTTTATAGTTCTTGGCGCTAGGGATAAACAATCCACCATTGGTTATAAATGGCATATAAGCCATATACAATGCTTGCTTGTCTTTGATCGAAATAGATATAACGGATGGTCTTACATCGGCGCTCGCTGCAATACTTTCTGACATACTTAGCTTTTATTTTTCTAGTAGTTGTTTCGCTATTATAGAGAGTTTTGAGGCAATTTGGCAAAATTGAATGCTAAATTTTCAATTATTAACCCTTGGTCTACCGGCGTGGCCAACAGACGCTTGCTTTCATTGATCTCTTCCATGATGCTGAATAATGCGTTCAGGTTTGTATGTTTGGCAATTTTTCCCAGCCATTCGCGCTGCACAGGGAAGAAAAGTTCCTCACGTTTGGAGTGTGAATTATCTGATTCGTGCTGCTCGGCATTATTGGTCAAACACATTTTACTGATATCAACCAACAGTTTTTGCAACATATCGACAACTTCAACCGCGGGGTATTTCTGCCATTGTTTGGCAACTTCGATCGGGTTGCTTTTTTGCGATATCAAGGCGTTGAGATGAGTGAAAATTTCACGTATCTGTTGAATATGTTCGCTTTGTATCAGCTGCAAGGCCAGTAATGGAGCCCTGCCCGCCATTGCCAGATAGGACTCAGCATTGCCGACGTCGGTTTGTTGTTTCAACCATTGCAGGCCAATTTCAGTGTCAGGAGTATGTATAGGAAAAACAGAGCAGCGGCTGCGGATGGTGATAGGCAGATGCTCTATGCAATCGCTTACTAGAACAAATGTGGTGCGAGAGACGGGTTCTTCCAGCGTTTTAAGCAAGGCATTAGCGGCATTGACATTCATTTTGTCAGCGCCGTCTATTAAGATGATTTTATGTTCAGCCATCTGCGGGTGTTGGGTGACTTGGCCAATCAGTTTGCGCACTTGGTGAACTGTTATAACTGTTTTCGCTTTGGCTTTTGTATTATCAGTGTAGCGCAGGGCATAATCGGATAATAACTGCCCTTCAACGAGTTCATTCTCTGTTTTCAGGACATGACAGTCTGGATGGTTGCCATGATAAAAGACAGAGTCATTTTGCAAGATATAAGCTGCATATTGTAGGGCAATCTGCCGTTTTCCTAAGCCTTTGACGCCAGATAAAATGATACTTTGTGGTAAATGCTCTCGGTCGCTCGTCAGGCGTTGCCAGAGTCGTTGGTTCCACGGATAGACTTGGGATGGATTATGCGGAATGCTGCTCATCAGTATTGAAATGTAGACACACTTATTGGTTTTTGTTTATAAAGTTATTTACTGTGACGGTAATCGATTGTTGAACATCAGCCAGACTTTGCTCTGCATTTATAAGCTTGACTCTGTCTGGTTCATTGTCTGCTAATCCAAGGTAATGCTGACGCA
>JBOEHE010000013.1:0-32525 GCA_050633785.1 Arenicella sp. | reverse complement strand
AAGTTTTTTGGATATTGAATATTTCACTGACTTTCACCTGAAAAATTCAATTTATAACCTCGGCCATGCACAGTCTTAATCAGCTCTTGACCCAAGCCTTCTTTCAAGGTTTTTCTTAAAGAGTAAACATGAGTTCGTAACACGTTAACGTCTAGCTCTCGATCCCCCCATAACTTATGACGTAATTCTCCGTAGGCTATGTAATTAGGATAACCATGAATTATTACTTGAAAAATATTGGCTCCCATCCCACTTAGCTCGATCGTATACAAGCCGTCAAGACACACTTCTAAAGTGCCTTGGTTGAAAGTGAGGTTTTCGATCTTAATTATTGAGGTGCCTATCCCATTCGAACGCTTATAAAGAGCATCTATACGTAACTGCAGTTCCCTGAGCTGAAATGGTTTGACGATGTAGTCATCCGCACCAAATTGAAAACCCTCAACCTTACTTTCAATTTCACCAGATGCGGTCATCATGATTACCGGGGTGTTTGATTGCATGTCAGAACGTAGCCGGTGGCATATTTCAAACCCATTCACTCCCGGCAAGTTAATATCAAGAGCAATAACATCGTAGGTATTGTTCGCAATCAGATTAAGGGCCGTTAATCCATCAGAGGCGAAGTCAAGGGTATAGTTCTCACCATTAAAGTAGTCATTGAGGTTTTGAGCAAGCGCAATATTGTCTTCCACTATTAGTACACGCACAATTTCTCCTAATTTGGCCATACATAATACTTAGGCTCTAAAATCAAACTCAGGTTTATTTTAATTTATTTTTTCCAGCCAGATGCCATTCTCAGACCTTGTCTATCATACTTCAAAACAACCGGTTGCTTGTAACTTAAACTGTTTTTAAAAGTCCATCAGTGGTGTATTAGACCAGCATCAATGTGATATGACCTCTTTTGATATAAATTTGATATTTGATTGATGCTTTTTTGTTGTAGGTGCTAATAAGCTACATTCTTAACAATAAATATCAGTACGAACGATTCCGACTTCAATCGATGAGTATCGTTTTTAACAAATAGGCTCCTGATAGCAAAAAATAAATTCAAATTAATCATGGGAGAAAAATGGCTAACATTACAAAAAGCATTAAAGAGTTACTAGATCTTCAAGGTGCGATGGGTGCCTGTATTGTCGACTATACGTCAGGAATGACCTTGGGTTCAGAAGGTTCTGGAGTTGACCTGGATCTTGCTGCAGCGGGTAATACTGAAGTAGTTAAAGCCCTGATCAGAACAATGGAATCATTAAGCATTAAAGGAGATATACACGACATGCTAATTACTTTACAAAATCAATTCCATATTATTCGCCCAGCCGTAAAACACACTGGACTATTTATCTATTTAGTTCTTAATAAAGACAAAGCAAATCTCGCTCTGGCACGCCTAAAAGTTCAATCAATTGAAGATGAACTGGAAGTGTAATAAGACTCGTCAAAAGAAAAATCTGATGAAAATTAAGAACAATATTTCACCAGAAAGTCTGCCCTTCTCCATACACATTTCCTACTGCTCTGGATGTTTGCTAGAAACACAGTCATCTTCTTAACCTAAAGAAGCGGATAGAGAAGTTCAGTAAATACTTTTCACTCTATCCTCTCTACTCCCTCTATTTACAACAATTCTCACCTATATGATCTGCCAGTCGAATCGAAAAAGTGATGATTGAAAATGTTGGGTTTGAAATGCCTGCCGTTGCCCATATGGATGAACCAGCAACATAGAGGTTATCAGTGCCAAAAACTTTCAGATTGCGATCAACAACGCCGTCTTTTTCGCTCCAGCCCATTCGGGTTGTGCCCAGATGGTGACCATTGACGACCATATTCTTTTCAACATCTGCCCAAGGCTGAATGTTGACGGTAGCGCTCGGGTTGTTCTGCTTGACGCTGGTTTTATAAAATTGTGTCAGGCTATTATAGTTGCGTTCTGAGTCAGGGTTCAGCTGCCAGTCGATTTGTGTTTGGCGTTGTCCGAAAACCGGATCCTTTGAGTCAGCAAGACTGACACGGCTTTCTTTCCACTGCAACATTTCATGATAAAAATCTCTTGAACCATTATTATCCAACCAACAGCGCCCGGTTTCCAGTTTGGTCGCAGTTCTCTCATTCGGTGTATAGACACCTTTAAGCGCATAGATATTAAAAAAACGATTTTCATTGCGGAAGCCAAGCACACCCTGTTCCATCGAGGGAAAAACACTCACCGCATTGAACCCAGGTGCCTTGGTAGCAATAGGATGGCACATGAAATAGGCACCGATATTGTCATTTGTGTTACCAAAACCAGACAACAGCAGCTGACGGGCATTTGCCACCGCACCGCAGGCCAGCACAACAACTTGGGCGTTGATGCTGAACTCACCGAGCTTGGAAGGCGTGGTATTTTTATCGCCCTGCATCACTCCGACTGTCAAAGTAGACACGGTGTTATTTTCCTTAGCCATATCCAGCAGTGAAGCGTTTAAAATCACCCGTACATCACTGTCGCCAATGGTGCTCTGACCATCCAAAAGCCGAGCTTGAAACTGGTGGTCATTGAAAAACTGGTACATATCAACATCAAAACCCTCCAACTCAGGCACACTTTGGCCTAATTGTTGAGACCAGAATTCAGCAGTGAAATTATAGCCGGGTTCCTTGCCTTTTACATAATAATCACCATAAAGCTGACAAAAACGACAGGCTCGATCGTAATAATCATCCATATCTTCTCGCATGATAGGCCAACCACTGAAACCAGGGCGTTTTTTAAAGGTGATCGGATCCAACGGTCGGGATTGCGCACCCCAATGCGTGGAAGTGCCGCCATACAACCGTTCTCGTTCCCAGGGACCGGAATTGAACGTTGGCGATGGCCGAACAAGAAACTCTTCTTCATTTTGTTTCATTAAACCTTCGGTGGCACCGTTATACAATGCCGTATTCTCATTCCATTCATAGGTTTGTCCATTGGTAGTACCATTGCCGAAAGTTGAGTCCGGTGCACGTCCAAACAAGCGGCTCCCCTCCAATAAGGTAACATCCAATTCAGGGTGTTTTTTCTTGAGATGCCAGGCTAGTGTGATTCCTGCAGGCCCTGTGCCAACAATGCAAACATCCGTTTTCAGTGGGGGTTGTTTAATAAACTCTTCACCGGTTCTTATCGTCATGAGATACCTCTTTCATTAAATCAATAAAGTCGGATTCAAACTGTATCCAAAGACTCTGGAAAGAAATATTACACCCCATTACGTCAGGGCAATATGCGGTGGTTTCATATTGAATAAACGCTATAGCCAGCCATTGAGAGAGACACTGTTATCAGCTCGAGTCGTTCAAATATTCGATGTAATACCCTGTAATATTTATGTCATCTGAGCTTGTCTATAATTCTTTTTAGACATTTTTTTACTTTGCTTATTTGTTTACAGATTAATGCTTAAGTGGGACAAAATTATGGCTACTTAAATAATCCATCATCACATAACCCTGTCATTAAATACTCTGAGAAAGCCATTATGCTTAAAGAGCAATACTGTTTTGGTTAGGACCCTCAAGCCCTCCTTCAATATGCATGTTCGTATAAGCGAAACGAATTTCACCCAAACGCCGTTCGACTATTTGATGCAGAGTCACATTTGACGGCAGTACAGCAGTCACTTGTTTGCGCACACGGTGAACCTGAATATTAATGTGCTGTTCGATTAGCCCCAGCATCTGACTCAGGGTCTCCTTTTTTATCCACCCTTGCTCCGACTCTCTGAGGCCTTTATCTCTATCTTCAAGTCGTTGCCGAGCCAATAACAACAACAGATAATGATGATTACGTTCCCCCAGATCATATTCTTTGCCCTTAAACATCAGTGACAAAAACACATGTTCTTCATTCTGACTGACTTTGAAGCAGAATTGGATATCTTCATTTGGGGGCGGTGAATCAGCAATAACAGTAGCAACACCTGGATGCCCATCAACAAACTGCCAGAACTGCCCAGATGCCCCAACTTTGTTCCCAGTCTGCAGCACTGCCAGCTCAGTGCCTGTTTCGCAGACCCAATCACCGTTCTCAGACAGAGACACAATAATTTCAAGGCTTTCTATTGGTAATACCACTACATCATGAAGCGGGATAAGCGGCAATGAGGGGTCCAGTGGCAACAGACAGGTCATGGGAGGGTCCAGATTGACCACCTCCCATGTCTCCATGGGTAAATGACCAAATTGCAGCCTGACTCCAGGCGACAGGTCATGATAAACACCTGAACTAATAGGTTTATCATTAATAAACGTTCCATTAGTGCTGAAATCCTTTATTTTCCAAAAATCTCCATCCCAGACAATTACTGCATGATTTCGTGAAACGGCAACACTGTTCAAAACATCTATATTAGTTTCTGGATCACGCCCAAAGGTATGGTTGACCCGCAACATTATGCGTTCTTCAGTGAGTTTATTTTGTAGTAAAGCCATAAATTATCCGTCAATTAATATCAGATTCTTTTAGAACTGTTGTGTTATCGGTGCACCACAGCATTATTTCTATCAACTACCAGAGAGAAACTTATGTTATCAAGCGCCTTTCAGATGATCAGGCATTTCGATAGTATGGGTCCCCAATTGCGAAATCAAGCTCGTCCATAGCTCGCATAAATATATCTGGTATTTGTTCGAATGATGATCAGCCTCAGAATGCTGTTGTCGGGATATCTCACGCAAAGCCATCTGGTTAGCCTGTTGCCGCCAATAGCGCATTGTTGACACAGTTGCGAATTCTGATTGTTCTGATTGCAGGTTCTGGCATAGGTGCATAGAGAGCGGCAGGTCGCCAGAAACCAAAGGAAACCACAAACTAGGGCCATAGGTCCCCCCGAGACTTAATACACCATCAGGATAAGTAACCGTTATCTGATGGCCCAACGGGGAGTCCATACTGTTATCCTGCTTATAGCGCCACTGCTGATAGGTTAATGTACAGGGAATATCATCCAGCAACATCGTACAGTTGCGATAGTCTCCAACAGCATTCACACTTAAGTCTTTCAGTGTAAAACAACCCAAACAGCGCATGAGAATATCCAGACTTGAAAATAAAGTTCGGCTATTGCAACTGACATTGATAATCTTGGGCCGACTTCGTTGATTGAGTTTCTGACTGTGTTGAATAAAATCAGCAACTGGCGCGATTGTGCTGAAATGAGTATTGATATGGCACCTGCTGCTGTACTCCTGGGCTGTATCTAACAACTGTCGAATATTATTGATCGACATAGGGTGCTCAACCAGCGTTGCGATACCCTGTTGTAAAAACCTATCAGCGAGTGGCGTGCCGATATTTTCATTAATTGCAACACAGGCTATATCAACAATTTCATCAATTTGTTCAATATCGGTATAAAGACTTACACCTTGTTGTTCTGACAAACGAACTGAGCGGTCACTCCCTCTGGCAAGTATGCCAACCAACTCCAACTCTTGCTCTTGGGCAATAGCAGGCAAGTATATTTGACCATATTGTGTACCACACAATAGCACTCGCTTTTTCTGATCATCAGTCATTGTTCAATTACTACTACAGCTGTTATTAAAATTATAAGTAAAGCGCCATGGGGTTTAACAGGGTTTCTGGTAATGGTTTTGATAACCAGTTAATCGCTGCAGGCACGCTATATAGACGTTGATTGCCCAATTGTGGCCACAAATGGCACAATCCAGGAATAATAACTTTGACTGTTTTCAGACAAATATCCGGCCTGGAATAGCTCACGATACACAATTCAAGATCACGTTTGTCCAAAAGTGCCATTAGAGAGTTTATGTCATCTTTAATATCTAATGTTCCTTCGCTATGAAAATCACCTTGTGTTTTTTTCAGAGTCTTTCTTTTGGGAAACAAAAAAGGATGAGGAGTTATAGCATTAAAATCAAAAGGACCAGTGACTTCATCTTTGATGACAATCAATTGATACATCTCAGTCAGGGCTCTTGCGCAGGCTATAGCCGGACTAAAATGTGTGCCAAAACCCAGAACAAATTGCCCACTGGTCTTATGTTGACCCACCGCAACACAGCTGAGCACGTCAATGTCATTACTGATATCCAGAACCCAATAGTGCCAGTCCGGACCAAGTGTCGCATCAATAACCTTACGCAGTGAAACAGGGATAACCGCCAAATCAATTTCAGGTCTGGGAATCTGGTTATACCACCAGATGGCTACAGCATCCCGCTCAATAAGTTCAAACGCACCCTGCAATATTGCCTCTTCCATGGTATTGCCAGCAGCATTGCCATTATGCGTATATAAAGAGTAAACATGATCTTCAAATGGCGTGTTGGCAAAGCAATGTGCTGCCGGGAAATACACCGTTTCCTGCCGACTGAAAGACCAGCCAGCAACCCAGTGAAGAGGGGTCGTTTCGTAATATTTTTTTACCCACTGGGGTTGTTTGAGGCTGACACCGCTATGTTGTTCAAACTCCTGGTATTGACTCTCGCTGAAAGGGTTAAGTTGATGAGGCAAATAAGCCCTATACGGCAATGTTGTGGCAAATCCAAACAACGTTTCCTCTTCACCAGTATATTGCGCAGCCTGACGCTCCAGCGTTTCACCCAAGGCACTGCTTTTCGCCTGATTATCGGAGACACCTTTTCCTAGCGATAGCTGCACAAAAGTATCCGTCGACAACTGCCGAGTATCGTAACTGTTTTGAAAATAAGCTGCCCGATAGATCGACATCTGACCTTTTCCTTCTGGGGAAATTTTTTGAATGTCACTGATGATGCCAGTAACAGGATCAATCAGTTGCTTAATTTTCTCAAGCGTCTGTTCCCGGTTAAGTTTACGGTAGCCCCCATCAACATCCGACTCCCGGATGACAGAATCAAGCTGAAAAGGTGGTTGGTTTGCTATTTTAAAGACATCTGGATCACCACAAGACTGACACTGCGGGCGTTTATCAAGCCCATGATAGTCCCCTGATTCTGCTACTGTATCGTACAGGTACAGTTCTATTGAGTCTGATGAGTGATCAAGCAACCTTTTCAGAACCGTTGGCAATTGCTGTATCACCGCCGAAATCTTGTCCTGGTTAAACACAACAGGGACTGGTAAATATTGTTCACTGCCCGTATATCTGCGATACCATTCCCTGACAGGGGCATTCTGTTTCAGCCGATTTAACAGACATTGATAGCAGGCAGCGGAAGGTCTGTGTTGAGAAAAAAAGGGACCCAACATCGCATTATTACCGCTGAGTTTGATCAATAACCAATCCTGCTGCTCTTTCAGTTGAACATGTAAGGGCAATAAACGTGGATCTAAATAATCATCTGTAATGACAATAGCAGTGTCTTGCAGAGCATGCTCTTGAATAAGTGTTTCGAGCATCGGCACCACAACACCAGCCTGTTGCACGACCTGACTGAGCCAGTAAACAACAACCCCACCTGCCAACATCACTTTCTTTGGTTGCACGGTAAAATCAGGGATTGAGTACTGTTCTACCGAACCATCTGACGAGACCAGAATACTGTCATTGATGAACGTATCAACACGTTTAATTCGCTCTATCTGCGACACTGCACTATCACTTTGCAGAGCATAATCAGAAAGTCTTCCTTGACTTTGAATGACACTATTCAATGCCTGGTATTCCGCATTTTCTATAAAAAATTCATCGTTTTCACCGATAAAAAGACCACCGAGATGGTCCAACTGCTGTTGAACAAACCTGGGATGCCACTGCAACTCAAAATTGATCATTGAGGTCAGGAACAGGTAAATGGATAAGCTGGACCAATCGTATTGTATTTGGCTAAAGCCATGCTGTAATTATGGTTATCCGAGGTTTCCTTAGGATTTATTGGCATCTCCAGACTGGCCAGGTTAATTATTTTATGTTTTTCCATTTTCTCCCAGAAATCATCCACAAAGATAAACTGAATATTAAATGCCCAAGGTAATGTAAACTGAAAAACAGTCTCAAGAACCAACAACATTGAAGCATAGTATGTTTCAGGGTCTTTTCTATTTTCTGGATTCCAGAAATCAACCTTTTTCATAAAATGAGGATCATCCCAAGCCCTGGCAATCAATTGATTGACAACAGCACCAAAACCAAAAAATGAATCCTGAGAAACACCAAGATCAAAGTCATTTCCTGCCAGATTGACTTCATCAGTTTCTTCCTCATAATCCATTCCAGGTTCAGCATGTTTTGATTTACGCTTTTTCTTTTCCTTCAATGGGCCAAAAAAGGTAGGAAAGTAGCTGTAATACTTCATCAAGTCGATGGCTCTTTGATTTTGGTTCTCCCTACGGCTGGTCTTTGGCAAGAAGACAGTAATAGTTTCTCCCATGGGCTTTCCCCATGCTTCAAAGCCCAAGGTGTTCCACTCAGCTGTCCCTGGAATAAAATAGGTCCCAAAGTGTGGCAGAGGCATACGGTAATCAAAGACTATTTTGAAATATTTCTTAAGCTGTTTAGCATCAAAGCCCTCTTCTGCATTATGATCATCATTTCTTTTTTCACCCGCCAGGGTTATCCGTAGCGTTTGATTAAACGTCAGCGACCGGCTATCTTCAAGCAGCGTGTATTGACGCTCATTGATAATTCCCAGTTCAAGCAATCGATCCCACCCTGTTGCACTACCAGTGTAATTATCATCCGCCCAGACATCTGAGATTGTTCTCAGGATTACCAACCTGAGATCCATAAGTAAGTTTTGCGATGAAGGTTGCTTTGGCATAAATTTCTCCTAAAGGGCTATATCAATTGGTTTGATTGGGATATGACTTAAGGCATCTGTGATAAAAAGCACACCTTGCTGGCTGGCAATAGCCTTGGCCTTCCCGTTTAGATGGTTAATGGTGTCCTGATGGTTATCAGAACCGTCTTGAACCTGCAGCTGCATTAAGTACCCGGCTTTTTTAAACAGCAGATAGGTTAAATAATTAGGCTCATCAATGGCATTGTCCATCTCGATACACTGATCAATTTTGTTGACTGCCAAGGTGTATTGCTGCTGCTGAGCATAGATGTCTGCATAAAACGACTGGAAGTGCCCCAGACCATGCTTAGATCCGGCTTCACTTAATGTTTGCAAAACTTGATCTGCACGAGACACATCATCCTGTGACCAATCAAACAACATTTGGCCAAAACCTTTATAAATAGGCAAGTCATACTGTTCAGAAAGAGCAATCAACTCACTGGCCGATTGCTCAACTTCTGTCTTATTCTGATAATGCTGGTGCACTAGGCCGTGATACATAAGTGCAATGCCAATAGAAGGCACATGTTCACTATCTTTGGCCTCGTCCAGTGCCAATGCCGAATAGTGCAATGACTTTTTATCCTGATTTTGATCCGCATAGGCTCTGGCTATAGTTGCTTTGGCAAAGACACCCACATCAAACCCAAAAGTTTGCTGATGGTTTTTATCAGCCTCGTCATCATAAAACTCAATTGACGCATTCAATGCTTCAATCGAGGCATTTCGATCACCCTGCGTAAAATGGTAAAACCCCTGGGCACATTTGATAGCGGCTCTATTCATGTCACTGACTAAATCCACAATTTTTTCCATTTCACTGCATAAGTTGCTTAAACCCTTGCGGCGACCACCGACAATTCCATTAAGTACTTTCCACCACAAATGTGATACCAATTCGTCATAGCGTTCGGTGGATGCCAACAAATCCAGAGACTTTTGGGAATACTGCAACACCTCGGTTGAACCCCAGCCTTTGGCTTCCATATAGGCCGAGGTCAATAGACTGTAGTTATCTAACAAATGATCTGTCTGTTGGTCTCTATCAAGATAGGATATCCACAATTGAACCTTTTCTGCTTGCAGGATGGCTTCATTTGATGAGGAACGTTTGAGTGCAGCATTAGCCGCCATATTGCCATAGTGAACCGACTTTTCGTAAACAGCAGCCTCGGCCCAATGTGTTGCCAGAAGAGCCGCGTTATTTTTAATGCTTTCCTTTTGTTGCTCCAGAGACTCGGCAATTTGTTGGTGAGCATACTGCTTGCGTTTGAGCGGCATACTGTCGTACGCTGCATCCCTTACCAAAGCGTGCTTAAAGATGTAGCTGTCGCCACTGGTTCTGCGCTGCACATAAATCAACTCCGCCTGTAATAGCTCGTTTAACTCCGTTTGCAACCAAGCTTCATCACGCTGACAACTTTGTAGAATAAACTCATGGCTGAATTCTCTGCCGATTGCAGAGGCTAACTGGGCAATCTCCTTACCATTATTGAGTTGATCCAGGTTCTGCTGCAAAGAATCACGCAAACTCCTGGGTAATTCCGTGATACGGTCAGTACTCATCAGTTCTATTTTGCCATTCACATGCTGAACAAACTGTTTTTGCTCAAGCATATTAGTGAACTCTTCAATAAACAAAGGAATGCCATCTGTTCTCGAAATGATGAGCTCAATAACCTTTTGAGACACCTGCTGCTGATCAAATAAATAGTGGATAAATTCCGTAGTATATTCTTGGGTCAGTTTTTGGATTTCTATCGTTTGATGTGCATAAACATCAAGTCTATCGGGCAATACTTGTCGCGATGTACTGATAAAACCATCATTAAAATAGTCGCTGGAAATGAAGTGGTCGATGAACTCCAGACTAGTAGGGTCAGACCAGTGTATGTCTTCGAAGATGAATAAGCGTTTTTCGTTTTTTTCGGATAATTCAGCGCTATCGCCATGACTTAATAAAAAAGCCAGCGCATCAAACAAAAGATACTTCAGCTGTTCAGGTGTCAGAGAACTAAGCTCTGCGCTGTCGGCATTATCACTCAAATTCAACCAGCTACACAATATTGACAGAGCCTGTTGTTGGTTGATTTCAGTCTGCTTTGACAGGCTGGTTTCTAAGCATTCGATAATCTCTTGTTCATTGAGAACATTAAAAGAGTATTGATATTTTAATAAATTAAGAACAGGAAAAAGCGCATTATTGATTTGCTCTGGCAAGCATTGTGCAACAAGATGAGCAGAAGATGATAGCTTGCGTCTAAACTCCGAAACCAACCTCGACTTGCCAATACCGGCTTCACCATATATATGAACAGCCCTGAGTGAAGCTGATTTTGTGCTGTTTTGAGTCAACAGACGTTCTAATTGGCTCAATTCCTCATTTCTACCAATGAATGCATTGTGCTGCCGTCTATTACCACGCAAAAAACCAAAGGCTTCGACCAGACGTTCTCCGGTAACAGTATATAACGGTATCTTTTTTGCATTAACCCCTAATACCTGCACCTGATAAGCCTCAAACTCGATATATCCTTCCAAAAGCTTGCGGGTTGCCTCTGAGCATACTATCTGGTTTGCTTCGGCCTTGCGTGACAGATCCATTGCTATATTCGGTGTATCACCTTCAGGAATACTGTCAGCGTAAACCGTAATCAGGCCCGAATGTATACCAATATAAGCATTATTAATAACCCCCTGTGAGTCTCTCAATAAGGCATTGCGTTTATTTAAGTGACTGATAAATTCCAGAGAGGCTCTGGCACATAATCTGCAATCATTATCGCTGACCGTGGGAAAACCAAAGTAAAACAATAATGTATCTCCAAGAGTGCCTACATGCATAGCCCCATACCGAGTCACGATATCCACGCACTGAGTTTTCTGATCCCGATGCAAGGCATGAATGATCTCACTGTCACCATGGTCTGCATCCACTGCCTGCACATTCAAACGGATGCACATAACCGTTATTTGTTTACGCTCGGTCAAGCCTGAGTATAAAAAATCGTTCTGATTGATTAGAGTCTCATCAAGCTGTTGTTCGTGGGAAGTTGGCACGTGATAAGTGTTAACGGCAGTACTGTCGTGCTCCGCACCACCCAATTTACCAACCAGATTAGATACATTTAATTTGCCAATCTCATCATAAATCGTCGCAGCACTATCAGCTCGTTCATGTATATTTTTATTTAATACACGCCGCAACACAGTCGCTACCGGGTGACCAGCTAATGCTGGCGGCAACGGAACACTGGTTGAATTCAATTGTTTCTGAAAAATTGAAGCGAGGCTGGAGCCCGAAACAGCAGGCACTCCAGTTAAGCATTCAATAAAGACCAAGCCCCATACATAAAGGTCTGTTTTCGGACTGGGTGGTTCGCCGCGTAATTGTTCGGGAGCACTATAGGATGGCGTTCCTAAAGTCTCTTGAGTAAGCGTAAGGCTTTTATAATCCAGCTGCCGAGCTTCATTGGATAGTGCGCCAATACCAAAGTCGAGTATTTTGGCATGCACTTTAGTGCCTGTCTGGTTCAACATAATATTGGCCGGCTTAATATCCCGGTGCACAATGCCTTGCGCATGAGCATGCGCCAAAGCATCCAACACTTGCGACATAATATCTACTGCTTCTGTTGGAACAAGAGGGCCTTTTTTGAATAAATACTCCTTGAGCGATTGACCTTCAACAAACTCAAAGACCGCATATATAAGACCGTCTTCACTCTGACCTTTATCTAATAATTTAACGATATTCGGGTGCTGTTGCAATTTACTGCATAACAACATTTCCCGTTCAAAACGGGTTATATAACGCGTTCTTTTTTCGACATCAGACTCTGAACTGATCATCAGGCATTTGATTGCCACTATCTGACCCGTTTTTATATGTTCCGCTTTATAAACCTGCCCGAAACCACCTTCCCCAACTTTTTCTAATAAACGGTAGTCTGGAGACTGGAATGTAGACATCAAGCGTGATTCAACTGATAAATTATTCGTCATTTTATATGTGATTTCTCTACGCTATAAATTGATGTCAACAGCACCAATAGCACACGCTCGAATTCACATACTTGAATTCGCTCTTCAATTAATTTCATTCAATCATCCCCGGATAGCCACAGATTAAATAAATCCAATAGCTTTTTGTAAAAACAATGACATCAGCCAACACATAAGTGCAGGCACGACGCTGAACTGCTGAACTGCAACAACTTTTACAACTATTTCCTTATTTTACTGATAACAACAGCAACCATTTCACTTGACTCCTGTGACAATAATTACTCTGCGGGGATTCCGTACCCAGTTTAAGACTTAAACCACATCCAAGTATATGTATTTCCATGTCACAGGTCAAAAATTAAAAAACCTGCTTCTCAGTTCTTTCTCAAGCCCCAAACTGATAACCCATTAATAAATCGCTTCGTATATCATTGTTTAATATACTTGCTCAATATCCTATCACCTGGTGCTTCAGAATCAGCGGAGGAAATGACACAACAGCATTACAGCACTCATGCCTTGAATAAGAGCAATGGACTGTCAAACAACAAGATTTAACCATGTCACTAAGATGGTGAGTCTGATAGTGCAAACCTAACAAGTTCCAGATTCAGAACATTAAGACACTGCTCAGAAGAAAATAAAAAGCTTGAAACAGCTGACACCACAAAGTCCTTGCGGCAGCAATTAGCAGGTTCACACAACCTGAGAATAATAAAGGCGAGATAATCGAAAGTTCAGCAGGGGAAAAATCAAAACCAGGCAATCATCCCTGCATGGTTATCCTACGAAAAAGCCATATTGTTCTGCAAGAATATGACGAGTATCTGCCCCCAGTGTCTTGGCAGCATTAAAAGCCCAATGCGGGTCTCGCATCATTTCACGCCCAAGTAATACAATGTCTGCTTTTGAGGAACTAATCAAATTTTCAGCTTGATGAGGATCTGTTATTCCGCCAACAGCCATAACGGCCAGCCCAGTGGATTGACGAATTATTCCTGCCATATCAGGTTGCTCAGCAGTTCTATTTCCTATAGCGCCACGTGCCTCAGGAACAGCACCACCGCCAGAGCAATCAAGAAAATCAACACCCAGATCCTTCAGCCAAAGACCAATTTGCGTTGAATCCTCTAATGTCAGCCCTCCCTCAACAAAGTCATGCACCGATAGACGAACAGATAGGGCCAACCTTTCAGGCCAGACCTTGCGGACTTTTGCTACGGTTTCGAGTAAAAATCTGGCTCGGCCCCGTAGATCCCCTCCATACTTATCATTACGTTTATTAACAAGCGGAGTTAGGAACGAATGCAATAAGTAACCATGTGCACAATGCACTTCCAGTAAATCGTAACCAACGTCACAAGCCAAAACGGCAGACTGAACAAATTGTTCTTGGATTTCTTCGATTGCCTCAATCGACAATGCCTGTGGTGATTTCCAGAGGCGTGTACCATCTGGGTCAAATGCATCGTTTGTAGGCCCAACTGTGTCCCAGCCATTGGTGTTATCCGCATTTAAATGGCTACCACCCTCCAACGCGGTAGCGGCGCTGCCTTTCCGGCCAGAGTGTGAAATTTGGATGCCAGCAATAGCACCGAATGATTTTTGAAAATCGACTATCGGTTCAAGTGCTTCGGCATGCTTTTGATCCCAAAGACCAGCACAACCTTGCGAAATACGACCCGTAGGTGATACAGCAGTGCACTCTGTCATGATAAACCCAACGCCACCTACGGCTTTTGAACAAAGATGGACCATGTGCCAATTGGATGCCACACCATCGTTAGAACTGTATTGGCACATTGGTGACATACCAATGCGATTTTTAAAACGGACATCGTTTATCTTGAGTGGTGTAAATAACTCTGGCATAGCACTATTTTTCATATTAGAAATCGCATAAACAGGGGATAGATCGAACAAAACTGCCTAATTCATTCTATAGTTGCAAAGAACACATTTAAAGTTCAATTGACAGGAAAAAAACTCATACCTGCATTACCAAAGGCTTGGGTTTACACTGTTCTGTGAATACCATTAAAGCGCTATACAGTGAAACTGACAATAATAAAATCAGTCGGTTTTGGGGCGTGTTATCAAACGGTCATATAACAAACACCAACACAATGCTATCGTTATATTTCCTTATTTAACGTGCCAACCTCATTAAATATTGTCAGTCTATCCAAAACTCGAATGAAGACTTATACTCTAAATATGGCAGCCTATTTTGTCACTGAAAAACAAAATCAGGTAAATTGTTTGCCAATCAATGCCCATACTAACAGACTCTTCCAACAACAATAACCAACGCCTGTTGAAAACCGATTAACTGATGGAAACAATGCTGCGGCATACACCTTGAAACAAGGGTACACCGTTATTCAATAAAGCGGTTGATAATCGTCTGAACATCTCCCTGCTTTCTCATTTTATAAAATTCACTGTCGAATTTAATCGCAAAATCTTTTTTAAAAGGAAAATTCTTTTCATCATCAATATCGGTATACCCAAGATATCCTTCGTTGCTGGAGATAATGTGCATTTCTTTAAAGCGAGTGTTTTTATCGTTAAGTTTTGCGTAATCCCCTGACTTTTTCAACTGCTTGATATACCAGGCAAATGGCAGTCTTGAGGTGATCGTACAATCGGCCCTGCCCAAGAGCAAAAACTTAATAGAATCTTCTACATTTTTGATCAATTGTAATTTGATTCTCTTGTTCTTAACCATTTCATCAAACCTTGCACCCGCTCGACCATCGCCACGAAACATCACAAACCTCAAACCAAGATAATCATCCGGATAATTTGTCCGGGTTTCTCTGGCCACTTTTTCATTACAAATGACAACATCATATTGTGTCGCCAGTGCCAGAGAATAAGGCCAGATATAAGGGCGTTTTGGCTCTGTTTCAGTCAGCCAATCATGCGCATGAAAATACGGAGGCAGAATAGCAAACGCTTTACCTCTTTCGGTTTCTTTTTTAGCCCTTGACCAGGGAACAACTTTGAAGGTCACGTCATAGTCCTTCATTCTGGAAACCACTTCTCTGACTGTCTCTATATAAACTCCAGTTAAAGCTCCGCTTTCATCTCTGAACGCAAACGGCGGTAGAACGTCGTATGTGTATATTTCAACCGACTGCTGCGACATAGCATCAGAGCCTGAAAAACAATAGATACATAGAATAATGATAAACCTTTTCATAAGGTAACCTCCAAAATTAAGCGTGAGACTATCCCGAAGCACTAAGAACGTGCTTCAAATTTTAAAACAATAAATTACAAGAGCTTTAGAGCAGCTAAGTCATACCTGACTTCTCGTCGGGACATATTAAAAAATCATTAAGAACAGCCAAAAATATCTCCGGCTGCTCAAAATGCACGAGGTGAGAGGCTCGTGGGACAATGGCTATCGAACAGTGGGGCAAGCCTTGCCACAATTGTTCCTGTTCAGAGAACCCATAGGATCGATCATATTCTCCCCAGATAATTTGAACCGGGGTTTTCAACAATGAGATATGGCCACGGCCATCCCAGGTTTCCATTGCTTTCAGGCCAGCCTGGCCAGCCTCATCACTGGCCAGAAATCCTATTTCGATGCAATCACGATATCGCTGGGAGCGTGAGCCCTGCAAGAACCATTGTGCGCTGATTCGTTCAACGGTTGCCTGCAGGCCATCCTGTTTTAACCTCTGTCTTGAAGTCTCATGAGTTTCAAAACGATTCGGCATAGCTCCGATAGGACCAGTTCCATACAAAATCAATTTTGCAACTCGCTCTTGAGCCAGAAAAGTAATCTCCTGAGCTATCATGCCTCCCATGGAGTGACCCAACAGAGCAAAATATTCGACATTCAAATCATCCAGCAAATCAATAACAGCCTCTGCAAACCCCTGGATGCTCTGTTTGGCTTGAATATGAGCACTACCGCCAAAACCGGGCAGATCAACAGCGATCACATCAAAACGACTCTGAAAATAGTCAATTTCATTAAGCCATTGGTCCGAACCACCGAAATACCCATGAACCAGGACCAATGCCGGGCCTGTGCCACTTCTTTTATACGCTAACTGTTGATGCTGCGACATTCACCTACCTCATCACATCTGGCAACCAGAGCGCCGTTTGTGGAAATGAAATCAAGACAACAATCAATGTTGCCAAAGCCACAAGAAATGGCAGACAACCAATAATCACATCTGAAATGGACACTTTTCCTCGTCCAATACCTTGAATAACGAACAGGTTCAGACCTACAGGAGGCGTGAGCACTGCTATCTCCATGGTGATCGTATAAACAACGCCAAACCAGATCATGTCAAAACCTGCTGCACTCATCAAAGGGAAGATGGTCGGTAAGGTTATGAATGTCATGGAAACAGGCTCCAGAAACATTCCCAGAAGAATATAAAAGGCAATAACAATAGCCAGAACCGTATAGGGAGAAAGTTCCATAGTCAGAAAGATCTCGGTTAACTCCTGCGGCACTCGGTAGTAAGTTAAAACAAAGCCAAATAAAACACCTGCAGAGAGTAATAAACCAAGATACCCCATGGTTCGCATGGTTGCCAGCAAGGACATTCGAAAACCATCAAATGTCAGTCCACCCACAGCAAAAGCCAGAATCAGCGTCAAGAGTGCAGCTACACCTCCCGCTTCCGTTGGAGTTGCAATACCTAAGTAAATGGATAAGGTAATCACTAAACCTATCAACATAATTGGCCCTACTGTGACCAATAAGTCGATGGCTTTCCACTTGCCCGCGTCTTCAGATTCAGGAATATGAGAGGGATATAATTTTCCCCAAACAAGAACAACAATCACAAACATAGAAACCAGAATAATACCCGGAACAATACCCGCAATGAAAAGCTCGCCGATTGATTGATCCGTGACAATTCCATAAAACAGTAAAATCAAGCTTGGTGGAATTAAAACACTCAGAGTTCCGCCTGCTGCCAGCACCCCGCTGGAAAGGCGCCGGTCATAGCCCAGCTTGATCATTTCAGGCAAAGCCACACCACCAATCGTCAGCGAACCCACCATCGATGAACCACAAACAGCGCCAAAACCCGCACAAGCACCAATACTGCCATAGGCAGCAGAGCCTCGGAGCTTAAATCCCTGATGCATAAATCGGTATAAATTTGGCCCGATATTTGAACGACCGATCAATTCCCCAAGAAATACAAATAAGGGCACCGCCAACAGAATATAGTCTATCCAGACTCCCCAAAGCTTGAGTTCACTGCTGACTAGAGAAGTGGAAAAGCCCTGTATCTGCAGCAGAAAAGGAATTGACGCGGCAGCGAGTGCAAAAGGTATTGGCAGACCTATACCAATAAAAAAGATTAAAAGAAATAACAGGCCCAAGCCTACGTGATACCACTCCATTATTCAGTTCCTCGACCGGTCAAAGTGTTATTATTTTGAAACAGCCCCAACAATCGAAGCACTGTATAAAAAGTAAAAAGAATTAACGCCATAGCTCCTGGAGCCCAGAAAAAATACTTTGGCCATAGCAGGATTTCAGAAGAAGAACCCGAACTAAATGCTCTGATCGTAGCCCTCACTGCTGCTATAGAGAAAAACGACCCAACAGCAATCATGATCATGTAATTCAGCGCTAACACAAACAAACGAGCTTTGCCCTTGGTCGCATCAATCAAGTAAGACACTTTAGGGTAAGCATCTTCTTTTAAAGCGAATGCCAGTCCTAGAAATGCCACTGGAAACAGCAATAATGCAGTCGCTTCAGTCACGGTCCCATCCGGGCTTGAGAAAACATAACGCATCATCACGCCATATGAAATCCATACCATCTGTAAAAATATTATTGCGGCCCCAAGGTACGCACATAATGTTGCTAATTTTTCAACTTGAAAAGTTAGTCTTTGAATCATAGCCCCTCCTGAAAAAAGCGAAAGTATTTGCACAAAACATCTGAGCACAAAGCCCAGATGTTTTGTGCAAAGTATAGGTTAAGGCGCGTACTTGGCGAATAAAGACCGTACTTTTGATGCCATTTCAACACCACAGGCCTTATCAACTTCTTTATCCCACTCGCCTTGAACACCATTAATTAAAGCCATGCGCTTTTCTTCGGAAATAGACACAGCTGCGCCACCACCTTTCATAACAGCGTTGCCAACCCGTTGATCAACCCAATCCTCATAACGAGGCTTCAACCACACTTCCGATTCGCTGGCAGCCGCCAAAACAGAAGCTTGGTCTTCGGCAGATAATTTATCGAACTTCTTCTTGTTGATCATGTAAGAGATATTGCCATAGAACAGGTTAGCATTAACCATATATGGCATAACTCCCCAAAGCTTCCAGGAACTATAGGTTGCGACTCCCATATTAATACCATCAACAACACCACGTTCAGCCGACTGAAAAACTTCCTTAGGTGCGACAAAAACAGGTTTTCCTCCCCAGGACTCAATCATCATTGATACCAACGGCCCAATAGATCGAACCAATTTTCCGTCGAGTTTACCAAGGTCTTCGACCCGTTCCTCAAACCACCATTCCTGGTCGTAGGAATAGTTTGAACTAATCAATGGCATCAAGCCTGCTTTTGCAGCCTCATCTTTAACAAGGGCCGCATAAGCAGCATCCAATTCAATTTGTTTTTCCAGATCAATAGCCACTGGATACAGAGAAGTCACACGATAACATGCCAAACGCTCATCTGCGGGAATCCAACTGATATCAGACACACCACCTTGAACGGCATCAACACCCTCACTCCAACCATGTAAAGTCGCCGATGGAAAGATTTGTACCTTAACATTACCTTTGGTTTTCGCTTCAACCAATTCAGCAAATTTTTTGAACCCTTCGTAGCGTATATCCACTTCATTGACATACGTTGATAAACGCAGTGTGGTTGCAGCATTAACTGTGGTGGCAACAAAAGCTGCAGATGCTATCGCCGTCATACAGGTCAGTTTGACCAGAGTATTCGATATTTTCATAGTGTACCTCTTCCTCGATTGAATAATATTTTTTTATGGATAAATTAGAATGAGTGTTCTGTTTGTTATTTAGATGAATATTGGAACGCATCAGTATAGCCAAACAAGGCTGCGGCTCCGCCCGTATGAATGAATACAAGACGTTCATCTTTGCGAAAATGGCCTTTGCGAATTAAGTCAATCAGACCTGCTGCTCCTTTACCAGAATAAACCGGGTCCAGCAGAATTCCTTCTAAACGTGCAAATAGTTCTATAGCTTCAATTCCAGCAGCGGTAGGAACACCATAACCATCTCCGACGTAGTCCGTGTTGGCTATAACATCTTCTCGCGACACAACACCTGGACAACCTATTTTTTCGGCCGTTGCCACAGCCAGTTTATACACATTGTCTTCCTGTTTTTCTTTTGGCGCTCTAACACCAACGCCCAGCAAGGGAATGTTCGCATTAATCGCTTTCAAACCAACAATCAAACCCGCCTGAGTTCCAGCACTGCCAGTGGCGTGCACGATATGGTCAATATGCAGACTGCGATCATTGGCCTGTTGAACGAGTTCATAAGCACAATTGGCATAACCTAATGCTCCTGTTGGGTTAGATCCCCCTCCTGGAATAGTATAAACCTTATGGCCTTTGGCCCGATAGTCTTGTGCTACCGCTTCCATTTCAGCGTTCATATCAGGGGTTAACTCTCGTTTCTCCGACGTAGCTCCATGAAGATAGTCTAAAAATACATTGCCGTTATTATTGTAATTTTCATCATCAACACCTCGCCTGTCTTCAAGAAGGATATGGCATTTCAACCCTAGACGAGCAGCAAAAGCAGCGGTCTGTCTGGCATGATTGGATTGCGTAGCACCTTGCGTCATAACCATATCAGCGCCCTGTTCTAGAGCCTCTCCCATCAGGAACTCCAACTTTCTAGTTTTATTTCCACCCGTAGACAAGCCAGTACAATCATCTCGTTTGATCCATATTTCAGGTCCTCCAAGTTCTCGTGAAAGAGCCTCCATAGGCTCAAGTGCAGTGGGTAAGTGAGCCAGATGAACTCTAGGGAATCGAGCTAGGTGCATTAAAAAATCCTCTTAAATAAGTTTTATTTATAGTAGTAAAGTAAAAACAGCATTTCAAATGCAAATTAGCAACCATAATATGCACTAAATGCATGTTATGGTTGCACTGCGAATATTTATACTACATTTAAATATAGCCAACCTATCGCCTCACTATTGCTTTATTTAGGAATTATGTTTCAGACTGAAGCTCCCAGTACCAGGAAAACAAATATCAGAAAAAGCAGCTCCGTGTTCACAACATGAAACGAAAGAGCTAAAACGACCGCCGTGGAGCTTTCAAACGTGTAAAGCCTTGGACAAACTCTATATCGCGTTAAAATACCAGACTTAACTAACTTTGACCTGTTCTCTGGCGACCTGATAACTTTTGTTAAGCATGTTCAATGCATTGGATAATTCGCCAATTTCATCGTCCGTTTTTGACTCCAAATTGTCAAAGTAATTGCCTTGACTCATTTGCAGCGCAATTTCACTCAATGTTTTTAAACGTTTAACGACAAAGAATTGCAACACAATGAAAGTAACAAGAATCAAGATCAAACCAATGGCCAGAATAATATAGGCCTGGTTTTTATATTGTTGTTCAATTCGCTGTTCATTATATTTTTTAGTCGAAAATGAGACGACATCTCCAAGTATCCCACCTCCTTTGTGCGACACCCTTTTAGTCGAAGCGATTAGATCATCGCGAGACCGCAATGATTCCACCATTTCCGCATCAGATATTTCAAGCAAATTTTGATCACCATCTCGAACCAGTCCAACATAAAGACCCTCTGCCTTGGAACTGACGGCTATTGCATATATGTCCTGATTGAGAAACTCCGATTGAACAGACTTGATAACTGATTCGCGATCCAAGGTCCACATCCCCAACTCAATGTGATTGCTTAAACGTTCAGCGGTATTTTGATTCGTTATTCTCAACTGAACATCCAGCTCCTCATTAATTTTAAAAATTTGATACAAGCCAAAATAGACCAGAATTACCGTGGTAAACAATACGAGGAAGAAAATAACCTTGCTCTGGATGCTCCTTAAAAAACCTGATTTCATGTCTTTTTTACTTTTCATACGACTAACACCTCTCTTTTTTATACAACTTATTAAACGATCTGTGTTGCCTGCTGTAATACGGCGGTAAGGGCTTTGGAGGGATGGTATGACTCGATACCTGTCATGTGCATTTCAAATGCGGGGTTGTTTTATTTTTTATTGATTTGACCAAAGCTCTACATTACCAAACGAGTTGACACAGATATATTTACAACACCCAATAAATAACATTTAATTATAATATTTAGGTAAAAACTGCATTGCAAATGCAAATAAACCTCTTTAAAATGCCTTATTTGCATATTAGGTATAAATAATGCGTATTGAATGGATGGAAGATTTACTGGCAATACTAGATAGCGGTTCCTTAATTAAGGCGGCCGAAAAACGTTTTGTAACCCAACCCGCTTTTTCACGTCGAATTAAAGTGATTGAGGATTCAATTGGGGTCGAATTATTGAATCGTTCACGTAAACCAGCGGTATTGCACCCTTTTGTGAAAAAACAGCAGGACCGCATGCGAGAAATTGTTGGTAATGTGAACGAATTGGTACACGAGTTGAACAGGCAGGACCGTGAAGCACTTAACCGGGTTATTATTGCCAGTCAACATGCCATTGTGACATCAATCGCCCCAGGCTTGATCACCAGACTCTCCGATTCAATGGACATTAATATCAGGTTGCGTTCAGCCAATCGAGACGAATGTCATGGGCTGTTGATCACTAAACAAGCCGATATCATGATTACTTATCGTGGCCCTTCTGAACTTCCTTCAACCGAAGAAGATTTTATTGAAGAACTTGTCGTTGGCCATGAACAACTCATACCTGTCTATGCAACAAGCCATCTATCTCGGCTAAAAACAAGCCAGGAAAATGGCGAGCTACCCATAATCGCTTACCCTGTTGACGTCTTTCTAGGCAAGGTTATGAATACCGAACTATTGCCTAATATTCAGCCAACAGCGTATGTCCGTAAACGCACTGAAACAGCTCTCACACTCGCAGCACTCCAGTTATCCATGGCGGGAATAGGCATTGCCTGGGTTCCACGGTCACTGGTAAATGAAGAAATTGACCAAGGTAAGTTAACAGACCTATCCGAAGAGTTACCTTCTTGCCATTTGTTCATCGTGGCAACACGATTGTCAGGAAAAAAATCAGAGATAAAACAAACTGTCTGGAACACTATTTGTAAGGATAAGACGATGTAAAGTTGTCTGAAATAAAAAACCCTGTCGCTAGAATCATAGTGTGGGGGGATAACCTAGGGTTAGTAGGGTGTTTTAGCGACAAGGTTATAAAGCCTTCAATTTAAAACTTATTATTATTTTGATTACTTCTTTATTTGTAGCCTTACACTAAGACTGTTGGGAGCAGTCTATCGTATGGGTCTAAAACTAAAGCTACAAAGCCTAATGTAGCTGTTTTTTATTGAATAACTAGCAGAATTTTCCAACTTGAGCCATTTATACAATGAAAGGTCAAAAAAATGCCCTCGGTGGCTTTTTTTCAATTGCTCTGCAAATCTCAAAAACAACAAAAATTTCAAACTAGTCACATCAGGGAAATATTTTTTTCTAAAACCATGATCCAATAGAGATTAACTGGCGCAATCAAGAAGGTTGGCTATACTAAGATTAAGAACAATAATAAAAACACACTCCTCCAATTTGGTTATTTCAAAGTCGCACTGGATGTAAGCCAGTACGGCTTTTTTGTTATCCAGACCTTTGATTTATATTTGTTTTTAGAAACCTTCAAACAGAAAGTCAGTGCATTTCTTCGATAAATTGAATTGTTATCCGGTGAACAGCATCCCCCATTTGGGGGATATTAACAGAGCTGCAACTCGTGGCATCCTATCTTCGCTATAAGCAATAGATAATAGCGTAATGGTTGAAGACCACTGTCAATCTCAGGGCAATCTTAACCATCTGTGCAAATTAAATAACCTTATTAATAGCTAAAGAATCTACCTTTGAGGACAGATTCTGACCTGTAACAGGCAGAGCGTATTAATAGAAATGAGCCAGTAAAATGCCAACTACCGTTCTTGTAAAATATTTACTGAAATTGGGTACAATTCTGCTAATCTCACCACTGATATGCCCTCTAGTACATTCAGAGGACAGCCAGACTAACTGCCAATCCAAGTCAACATTATTAGCCGCTGGTCAGGGTTCTTCGAAAAAAATTGCTCAACGTAATGCTCTCTATAAACTGAATAAACAACTACCATCTGCGCCAGTCACACAAAATCAGGCAGGCCTGAACATTCAATGCAGGAAGCGACTGCTCTGGAGTTGTGTTGCTGCTTTGCAAACCTGTCATAAAGAGGCTACATTAAATAATTGAATTCACAGCTAAAGCAAAACAAGCATGCAAAACCAAGACAACAAGGAAGGTTACAACGCTGGACCGAAAAACAAACCATGGCACGCCTATCTTCTGGCTCATTTAGGTGCAGGGCTCAGCTTGTTGCTATGTGCATTGTTGACAGATAATTTGATGCGCCAATTTGGCATTGATATTCACCCATGGAAAGAAGCTTTAGCCTCGTCACTTGCGGGCATTGTGTTTGCGGCACCTTTACTTTTGGTTTTATGGCGACTGGGTTTAGTTACTATTCCACAGTATATGCTTGGTGCTATTACTCTTTTCATACCTGCCACCCTTCTGTCTTTGATTGGTATTTATTTTTTTGAACCTATTTTAATCGAAATTTCAGGAATGAACGTCAACAATACCAGCCAATCCTGGGCCGCTACTATCTATTTACGCATAGCACGATCGGCCGTGCTTTTCCCTGTTTACATAGTTGCTTTCTGGTACATTTATCATAAAAGAATGAACCGGATACATTTTATCTGAATACTATAAAACACGACTATTGTGGAAAAAACGTCTTTAAGCCTGTTATCTCGCTCACAATCAACCAGACCCGAACAAATATTGGGCGTGTTGTTGATAACAGCAGTTCGCGAAAGTTGGATCGTGGTTCTAGTGAATTTGCACATGTCTATATTTTTCGGTGTGCTACTGCTCAGTTCTGGTTATGCCGAAAACATTTCCATTATCTTTTTGACAATCCATATCAGCTGTACTTTATTCGCTACAGCATTGTTTTTTTATTTATTACGCCTTTCTGAAGAATCACTTCAACTTAACCCAATTCGTACAATGAATATTTTATCTATTGGCGATGCTATTATCTCATTGGGCTGGGGCAGTTCCATGATCTTGTTTTTAGCTTCAAACCAGTTCACCAATACAGATACACTGATAGCTTTGCTCATTGCAGCTGGTGTTGCCTCTGCGGCGCTTTCAGCCAAACTGGTCAGGGTACTTGTGTCGGGACGATTATTAGTTTTCAGCCCATCAATAATTTATTTCTTATGGCAGCAGCCACCGTTCTGGGGACTGTACTCTGGATCCTTGATTCTCGGCATCGCTATTTCCATAGGAGTTGGTTATTTCATACACATTCAACTATTAAGAGAAGCGGCATTGGTTGTTGAGCTTCGAGAAACACAGCAAAAAATAGTTCAGGATGCAGAGTTTCGGNNACGTTTTTTAAAATCAATAACACATGATTTACGCCAACCTATCGCATCTATTGGTTTGTTCGTGCGCCACCTTTCCAAGAATGTTCCTGCACGAACAACAGAATTCAAAGCTATTCGTTCCTGCCTGAACTCAGCCACCGACATTCTTGACAGCGTTACCCATTTAGCCTGGATCAATGATAAGCTGCCGCAACCAGAACTGGTGCCTGTCGCATTGGATACAGTTCTTTCATCTATAGTGGCTGAAGCAAAACCGATTATTGAAGAAAAGGGGCTGGTTTTGCGCTATGTACCAAGCAGCCAATACTGCCTGAGTGAAGCACAGTATCTACAAAGGATGATTAGAAACCTGCTGCAGAACGCTATTCAAAACACCCAACAAGGAGATATATTGTTAGGGGTACGTAACCGGACCAGTACGCAACAAGTTGAAGTTCAAGTTATTGACACCGGTTCAGGAATTAAACGCAGCGACTGGGAAAAAATTTTTATTGAATATGAACGTTTAGACACGGCAACTGATAGCCATTCAGGCCACCTAGGGCTTGGCTTGTCAATCGTGAATACAATCGCAGCGTCGTTGCAGGCAAAAATCACTCTTTCTAGCCAGCCTGGCAAAGGTTCTTGTTTTGGTATTCTACTGCCCCGCTATAAACCTGATAAGCAACCGATACAGCAAGAAAAATCATCGGCTGACCATCAAGATTATCAAAACAAAAGTTTATTGATAGTCGATGATGATCCCATCTATGCAGCACGCATTAAGACGGTAGCACAAGGTATGCAGATACATTGTGACATCCTTTCAGAAGATCTGAACTTCTCTAGCCTGCTACATAATGGTTTGCCTGATTATGATCGATATATCATTGACCTTGAGCTTAGCGATGCAGTTTCTGGTTTGGATATCATCAGACATGCTGACAACACACAACAGATGCTCCTGGTATCTCAATACTTACGCCCCGAAATATTAAGTGCTGCAAAACAAAGTAATATTCAATTTAAACAAAAACCTGCTGAAACTGACACCATACGTTCTTTGCTTATAGAACTGTTCATAACAACTCATTAATTTTTCCAAGCATAAAACACAAGCTTTACATCAAACCATGTTGCCTGGCAAAATCAATCGCCTCAATTCTATTATCGACTCCAATGCGTCGAAATATCTCCTTAAGGTGCGACTTCACTGTTTCAGGAGATATAGATAAACTTTGCGCAACAGTCTTATTGGCATAACCTTTCGCAATCAAAGTTAAAATCTCAACTTGCCTCGAAGTCAGATCAAAATCGGTCAAGCTATCGGTTCCATGAATATACGTCTCATTCAAAGTCTGCCCTTGGAGCAAACTGGCTATGGTTTCCAATAATTGCTCAGGAGCTGCATCTTTTTTCAAAAATGCACAAGCACCATACTTAATGGCTATTTGACTATCTGACAGAGCTGCTGAAGCTGAAACAACTATGACAGGGCAATTTGGAAAGCGCTCTTTTAATTGAGCAATATTATCAGTGAAAGTGGATTTAGGCAGGTAATAATCTAACAGTACCAGGGAATACTCTACCTGTGATTTTTCTGAGGCTTTAATAAAATCATGGATATCTGTATAAGCTTCTACAACCAGGTCATTATCAGGTAATTCCCCTAATAATAAGGTCAAACCTTTAGTAAACAAGGCATGATCATCGACAAGACCAATATATCGCAAACGATAGCTCCTAATGTTAGACAGATAAAATCCAAATCAGCCTCAAAACAAATCAGGCATAAATTCGCTGAAACTCTGTTAGTTCAATTATACAACTGTACTAAAAAGATACATGCTTCCTTATGTTAGCAAAAACCAATAAAAAAGCCTGCAAAAGCAGGCTCTTTTATTAGTAATTCAGATAATAATTAAGGGCAATTCACCCCGTCAATACATCCTCCCAGAGATTCACCAGCCAAAACTGATCCTCCCAAGGTTATATCTCTAACATCGCCATAACAAATCAACTCAGGCTTTTGATACCCGGTCTCACGAACTGCTGCTGCAGATTCGTTTCTTTGCATATCCACACTCTTTTGATTTTCTCTCATGATAATAACCACCTTCCCAAAAAAAACACCCGGCAAAAAACTCGTTCACAATTAGATTACCAACCTTTATGCTGGCTCCAGTACTCGAAATAAATGCATTGCCATAATATCATAAGATAATGAGAATATTCACTGTTATTAGAGGCGATGAAATCAGGTTTAACAAAATATGACCATCTATTTTGACTCAGTAATTTCTGGACTACTGGGTTCTCAACACTTAGGCTCTTCTCCAATAAAGAAACAAAGGATGTTTTTTGGCTTCTGGCAATAATATTGTCTGGCAATTCGCTCTTGAACGCATCACGCACAATAGGTCGGTTCACTCCTTTTGAACACAAGTACTCACTGGGAATCTGTAACATAAACTCAACCAAACGCCGATCACGCAATGGATAGCGCATTTCAACCTGATACGGTGTACTAAAAAATTTCTCTGTGGATAATGCATCTGACCAATAAGTACCTAACAAACGATCATACTGCTTTGGTCTTAATGCCCTATAATTATGATTGTCTAAAAAACTGGATTCCTGGCCTAATATTCTCTTCGCCTGCTCTGTTAAATGAGGCGGAGAATATTGCGGTGATCTCCTTAGCCAATACCATAATCGCGTATACCAGACAAAGTGAGCTTTGAAAAAACGATCTTTAGAAACTCCAAACTGAGCACGAAGTTTGAGTTCTGAGAAAGCTTGTCCGGGTCGGCCAGCCTTAAGCAGTTCATAGGCAATCAATTCGGTATAAGCATACAATTCATCTCCAGCCATTCCTGACAGAACAACATTGGAACCCAGTTGTTGAACAGTTTTATACGCACGTAAGTGTTTTGCACGATAAGGAATATCAAAAGGTTGTTCTGGATTCACAGCCCAAGAATCCTTCTCGTTCAAGGGGTAGGCATCATCGCAATTAACCCATGAAGGCTCGATATTCTGATGCTGACAGATTGTCGATAAGTATTCCCGTTCATCGCATTTTTTCAATGCATCAAAGACCCAGGAAACCGCATGAATAGGTTCTTTGCTTAAGTTTGAATTGGCTGCCGCCAATGTGATTGGCGCTGAGTCCAAACCACCACTCATCATGCTTGATACCGGTTTGATTGCACGTAAGCGAGCTTCCACGCTCTTGGTAAACACCTCTTTAAACTGTTCCTGATATTGCCGTTTGTCAGCATAGTAAAGCCGGTTTCTAGGGTTCGGCAGGTAAAATGCCTGCTGCACAATACCGCACTTTTCCAATGATACATAATGCCCCGGCAAAACTTTGTGAACTCCTTCAACAAATGTAGCATCATTATTAAAGTACAACAGTCCAAATTGTTGAGCAAGCTTCTGCTTGTTGAGCTTAAAACTAAATTCAGGGTGTGCTGTCACAGCAATTGCTGCAGTTGCAATACACAGCCATTCGTCACTTTCGGCATACACTAAATAACGTGCACCCATGGAATCTCTGGCAGCCGTAAAGCGATGACGCTTATGGTCTACAATAGCCCAGGCAAAAGGCCCAATGATTTTATCTAAATGCCGGGTTTCGTATTGTTGATAAAGTGCAGAAAATAAGCGCGCATCTGACAGCTCTTTTAAAGGTCGATGTCGGTTAGACAGCAGATGGTAGATTTCATCTCGGTTATCAATGCGACCATCCCAGAGCAAATATACCCCAGCTTCAATCTCCAAAGGCTGACGTTCTCCCAGCTCTTCAGGCGTAGTCCAGAAGCCATGATAAGAACATGCGACATTGTCTTTGATAAGTGTTTGTTCGTAATTCACGCCATAGGGAGCAAGCTTTTCATGCATAGGCAAAAAGCACTCTTTGGTGATCATGTGACCACGTTTATTGAAACAAACGGCAAAACCACTCATTTAGAAGGAACTAATCAGTCTTATGAGGGGCAAGTATAAACTAGGAACTGTAAACTGTCTGGTCTATGATCGAACCAGTGCAACAAAGCATATAGCAAAGACTCTCCGTTCTTGGTATTGTCTTTCTGATCCGCCTCATAGAATACGACAAAGCCTGTATGAACCTGAATAATATCCACCCTGAAATCAGCCCTCTTGTCTCAGAAACGTTCGAAAACAACATACTGCACTTATCCTTAAACTCTGACACCACCCAGTGCTCTCAGACAGAAAGTATTATCTGGGCCTTGTGTAAAGCCAATATTTCGAGCATCGCACAGATACAATTCCAATTTTCAACCCTGCCAGAGTCCATAAACCAGAACAAAGATGACGCTTTTGTGCTGAATTGCATAAATACGTTTGCCGAAAAAAAGTTATTGCAGCTAATCGGATCCGACTCTGTTGACTATCCTGTTGATTTATCCAGCTTCAGTCATATTATTTCCAGCCGTGGGGGTTTGTTTGGCGTCAGTGAAAAAGGCATGAAAAGACTGGCTAGCGGAATGTACTTCGGGGTCTGCATTGATGAAGCAGGATCATTAATCGCTTATGAGTTCCCGCACCTTATGACATCATTGTGGAAACGTTCTTTTGGTGATGCAAAAAAGAACCTTGATAGCAATGAAGGCGTTATCCGACGTTTTACCTTAACTGACGATGGTTGTTTTAATCAACCGGAACTGCTGCATACCGAATTAACAAATAATTGCCATCACCTTGTTTATGACCAAGGAGATCTAGTCGGCGTTGACACTGAACGCCAGGGAGTTTTTGTTATTAAACCGTCTGGTGAAAAGCAGTTCCACGCATTATTTGAAAAAGAGAGCTATCACCATATCAACTCAATAGTCAAAACGCCTGAATATTGGTTGGTACTCAAATCCATTGAATCGCCAGCTGATTTAACCTCAGGCTTTGGTGTTTTTGATCATGATTGGAAGCCAATAGAAGCAATAAGCCTGCAAGCTGAAAGAGCTCATGATTTTTTACTCACTTCTGCTGAGGATAATAGTTCAGTTAGTTTCTGGTATTGCGACTCAAATCATAATCATATTCGGCATTACCCCAGTGGCAGCTCAGTGTATGTCGAGCCAGAGCATGAATTGAACAATACGACACGAGGACTTTCAGAATCAGAAGAATGCTGGATAGTGGGCAATGGCCTTTATGGACGTTATTATGGCCACAAAGTTCGAGACAAGATGCTGGCAAATGTTAACTATATCGACAAAAAATCCGGCAAAATTCGATCAAAAATAGCTGTACCAGAAGCTCCATGTTGCATTATTCCTAACCCAGCTTATACATTCTGAAATCATCAAACCAGACAAGCTACCAAGCTGCCAAACAAAAAGCCTATTCTAAAAGTTATTCCGGCAGGTTGTACCTGAACCCCAATGATAACCGTAAACTTCCAGCGCCTATACAATGCCAAAAACGACTGGTATTAGGCGGAATAGTAAATGACTTTATATTCCAACCAGGTTCTTCCCATTCAGTGACAATTTCACCACTTATCGGGTGTTGATAACGAAAGAAATTAGAATTAGGTCTCTGCGCCCAACTGCAATAGACACGGCCATCAGAACGCGAATGGTTGCTGTGCCAGCCCATATGAGCTCCTTTAAGGTAGATAGCATGGCCACTGACTTCAATATTTGATTCTACTTCGGGAATCATATTTCTAAGAGACTCAGTAATATTATCCAGACACGCTTTAAATGACGGAGACTGCATGGCCCCCCGATACGGAATGACGCACGAATCATTAATCATACTCGCTGAGTCAACATCCAGATTCATAGCATTTTTTAAGGCTTCGTCCCCTAATAATACATCAAGATCACTGTCCAGACCTTCGGCCTCTTCAACCCTTAATACCCCAAATAGGAATTGCCTGATTTGCTCCAGCTGCCATTGTAATTCTGTATCGGGATTCAGTTTTCTGACAACCTCACCCTGGTATTCGAGTGCATCAGCACCGCCATCAAACACAATAAGTCTGTTCTCACTCAAGTCATCAATAAGGTCCGACACTTCTTGCTTGATTTTAGTATGTTCAGGATAGGCATCAGCAAAGAATTCCAATAGCTCATTGACCGTCTTCTGACCGTCACACAATGACCATATCAGGCTTGAAGTTTGATTGAGTTCTATTTTCTTTCGTCCAAACTCGATTGAGAATCGAATACAGTCATTCTCAATCGGCTCGGCCTCAACCCATGGCGCATGGCGAGGCCGTCCGTTTAAATTCATAGTTGTTTTGTTCGTTCAGGTTATGAATTAATCATCTCTGCAATCAAGAGCAGAAGGGTAAGTGCCACCAATCTGTACAGTAAAAGAACCACTACACTCTGAATCATTATCATTATCAGCTGAATAATTACCGCTGATCTGACCATCTGCTACGATCATCATATTCGTCAAGCGAACAAATTCATCGTCGTCCAATTGTATTTGTGTATCAGGGATAGACGTTCCGTTAAGTACGGAAACGATACCACCGAAATTACCGCAGGCAATTCCAGCATCATTCAGAGAATCAACCGCAATATCAACCGTCATATCGGCATTGACTCGAATATGCAGGTTAGACATTCCTGGAGTGGTCGCATCATCATCTGTTGCGCAAATATCATCGATCAGGTGACCTCTTGCGACGGTTTGTGCATTAGCAGATGAAATCAACATATCCAGTAAAGCAAACTGTGGTCCAGAGGTACTTGACGCAGGCGCAATTGCCAATGGTGATGCAGTACTGTAAACACCAGGCACAATCGATGGTGCAGTTACAGATGTTTGGGCATGCGCTGGAGTCACTACCATATTCACAACTGGTGAAGTCCATTTGTTGGGTAAAGCATGAGCCGTCGCGATAGCACCACCGCCTACAGCAACTGATTTAAGCATTTTACGTCTAGAACTTACATTTTTATCTGTCATGATTTCCCCGGTACATATTAGTTTTTATTAAAGGTTCTTTTTTAATAAATAGAATTTAGATTGTTTATTAAAAAAAATCAATGTAAAACGACGATTTACGACAATCTAGAGTAGAGCAAGCAA
>JBOEHE010000012.1:0-7071 GCA_050633785.1 Arenicella sp. | reverse complement strand
GCTGTGATCAACAGGATTTGAAATATCTTAATCGGTTTGCTTTTTTTCTTATTGTTATTCATTTTGCCCCCTAATAGTAGAGTTACCCAATTAGTAACTAGTATTAGACTATTTTTCTTATTTTTGCATTGCTTCTAAATCAATAATGTTTATTCGTATATAAATATATAAACATAGAGGGCCTTCACTCCCTTAAAGGCCATATGCTATATAGAGAACTATTCCAACTTAGAAAATATCGTATCTAAGTGTTGCGATTGCTGTGACATTGTCATCAACTTCATCAGCACCGGCTTCTTGACGATACAGCTCAAACCACATCAATGTTTTTGGGCCGATATTCAACGTGTAACCCAATGTGAATGCACTCTGGTCATTGGTTTCGCCAAATTGGATATAAGCTGGGCCATAACTGATATTGCCTTCATAGCCGTCATTATCGCCTTGGTCCTGAAAGGTTATACCCATACTAACACCGCCAGCATTGCCTGATACAGTGACAGCGTTAAGCGCATCGGTGAAACCATCAAGATCGCGTGTACCGACACCTAACTTAACTGGACCGAAGTCATAGGATGCACCAAATTCAAAACCGTCATCAGCATCATCAGCTTCAAGATAGGCTGTTGCACCAAAGCTGAAACCGCCTGCAGTGTTGGTATAGGTCAAACCGTCGCCTGTTCGACCTACATATTGAATCAGACCAATACCTGAGAACCACCATGGAAGATCGATAGGTGCCACTGTGTAGTTATAAAAAGTGTGATAATCCTGACCAATACGGATGCTACCGAAACCACCTTTGATACCAGCATAGCCTAAACGAATTCTAGTCGTATCTCTGACACCGGTATCAGGGTCAGCATCGCTGTCTTCTGCATCGATTTGGAATTCCAAACGACCAAAGCCAGTCAAACCATTGCCAAGGTCTTTTTCGGTATTGTAACCAATGCGTGTTGCAAAGCTTTCAATGGTGGCATCGCTTTCAGCGCCATCGCCATTGTCCTGATACTGAACACCGATACGCACCTGTGCGTAAAAGCCATCAAGACTATCAGCTGCTTGGACAGAACTCGCCATCAGGCCAGAACTGGCCAGCGCTACTGCGGCGATACTTGTTTTCATTTTATAGTTCATAGAACTTACTCCTCTCTCAATTAAAAATTTATCTATATTGGTTTTATTATTAACTGACACATTCATGATCAAAACCAGCTAAACTCGGCACTGAATATCACTTTCTTGCCACTGCCTAATTTGCAGTGAAAAGAAACCATCAATCACAAATACAATCAGATACTTTATTTATAAAGGATATCTGGCAAAACTAAAAACAACATAAAAACACCCTAAGACACTAAAATATTTATGACAGTTATTTTGCTCCTCTATATGAAACAGCATAAAAAGCCCCATAATTTAGTAACGCAGATTGCAAATAGGTTGTTTAAGCAACCATTAAAGAAGAGATGGATATCAGGTACAATGGATAAAAAATAAACCCTGTATGAGAAAAACTCACTTGTATAAAACCACCATCTCAAAAGACTTTGTTCAGGCGATCAGCGACAAAAACATTCCAACTATCGCTTTACTCGCATCATTGATGAGGGATTTTCTCGCGGAGCAAAGTCGATGTCTATATACCCTTGAGGGTATGCCAAATACGCCTAAAAGGGTATGCCACATCCACTTTGCATTAGTTTGCTAAACATCTTGAAAAACTGATAGACTCGCTCAAAACCATCATATATTTATGCGATTATTACCTCCCCTTAGCGCGTTGCGGATCTTCGAAGTTGCTGGAAAACAGCAGAGTTTTACAGTGGCTGCAAAGCAGTTATCGATCACACCTGGCGCTGTCAGTAAACAAATAAAACAGCTGGAAGATTACCTGGGAATTCCTCTTTTCGTACGCTTGCATCACAAACTGGAGTTAACAGAAGCTGGGCAGGAATTACTGCAAAGCCTGGAACAATCTTTCAACCTGATGGAAGCTGCCGTGAGTAAGGTGCGTGACCCCAACCAACGGCAAAAATTGAGCATTTTAGCGCCTCCAACCTTTGCTACCCGTTGGCTGGCATCCAGATTGACTGATTTGCATCATCGGTTCCCAAAACTGGAATTATCAGTCCACAATCACTATAGTGAGCAGATAAGATTTGACTGTGAGATTCGTTTTGGCCGAGCCAAAAAACCGAAACACTTCAGCAAGTTACTTTTTATAGAACAACACATTCCTGTTTGTGCTCCTCAACTACTTGAACGAAGCAAAGACCTGATAAACGAGAACGGCAACCTTCTGCACATCCTTCATCAGGGCAAGAAATTGCCCATCTGGGAAAGTTGGTTGAAAGCTGCCAAACTCGATGGGGCATTTGATGTTGAGAAAGGCTTAGAGTTTAGTACTCTTGACCAGGTTATCAATTCGATTAAAGCAGGAACAGGGTTTGCGGTGATTGATAAAAACATGATCAGACACGAGTTGCAACAGGGTACATTAGTTCAATTCAACCAGACAGAAGTCAATGGTCCTTATGGCTACTGGCTGGATATCTCAGCTGAGCATCAAGGCGTTTCCAAAGTCACTCATTTCACACAATGGCTGTTGCAACAGGCCAATTGCTGACAACCCAACAACAAACAGCTGCAAATTCAGGCAGACAGTGAAGTCAGCATTATTGGCAGCATGATCATCGGTTCATTACTACCACATAATACCCTATACAAATGGCGTTTTAGCTGGACGTGAATGCCTGGGAATACGTTTCCCAGAAGTATAATCATTGATAATATCGCAGGGCGTGTAGTTACGCTCCAACTCAAACAACTCTTCATCAGTAAGCTTGATCTCCAATGCTGCCAAAGCATCATCAAATTGAGCCGTGGTATCCGCACCAACCAACATTGATGCCACCTCAGGTTTATTCAGAACCCATGCCTGAGCTACCTGGGAGGGTCTCACGCCTCTGGCATCCGCCACCTTGGCAACAGAGTGTGCGACCTGTCTTGACGCATCATCGTTATACATTTCAGTGGTAAAGTTATCTGTCTGATTACGCGTAGACTGTAAATCTCCCGTCAGAATACCCCTGGCCAATGGACTGAATACCGACACTCCAATGCCTTGATCAAGACAAAAAGGAATCATCTCCCTCTGTTCTTCACGGTAAGCACAATTAAGCTGCAACTGCATATTAATAGGTCTGGCCCAGCCATTACTATCACAAGCCCAGAGAATTTTTGCCAATTGCCAGGTATACATGGTCGAAACAGCGATGTAACGCGCCTTGCCACTTTGAACAATATCGTTCATAGCTGACATAGTTTCTTCAATGGGTGTATTTACATCGAAGAAGTGCAGCATATAGATATCCACATAATCCGTTTTCATACGTTTCAGCGAAGCATCAATAGCATCAAAAATATGCTTGCGAGAATGCCCTCGGTTGTTAATATCATCGCTCATTGGATAACCTACTTTAGTGGTAATCACCTGCTGCTCACGACCACCAATACGGCGCAATACATTACAGACCACCTCTTCTCCTATTCCCGTTGAATAAAAGTCAGCTAAATCAATAAAATTGACGCCATTATCCAAGGCATGTCGAATAATTGGTTCACTTTCCCGTTCATCGAATATCCATGGTTTCCAGTCTTTTGAACCGATATTCATGGTGCCTAAACAAAGGCGTGATACGTGTAAACCTGAATGACCCAGTTGTACATATTGCATTTTAAAAACCTATTATGTGTTTAAATTAAATCGGAAACCTGCTGACTACTCTTCGCCAAAGTAGACCCAGACTCCTTTTGTTTTGGTATAAGAACTCAATGAATGGATAGCCATTTCTTTGCCCCAGCCACTGTTTTTAAAGCCCCCGAATGGAGCAGATAAGCCATAACAACCGTATCGATTGATAAATAACATGCCAGCATCCAACTGTTCTGCAACTCGGTGTGCTCTGGAAACATCTGCCGTATACAGGCCCGCGGCCAGACCGTATTGCGTGTTATTGGCTATAGCTACCGCCTCTTCGGTAGTGTGAAACCGAATGCAACTCAGCACTGGACCAAATATTTCTTCTTGAGCAATACGGGCATCTGGAGAGACTTCAGAGAAAATGGTGGGGCGGATAAAATAGCCATTGGCATTATCCCCTTCTGTGTCGGCATGTCCTCCGGCTACCAATTCAGCCTCGGTTTTACCAATCTCGATGTATTCAAGAATTTTGTCGAATTGGGCCTGATTGCACTGCGGCCCCTGATCGACTCCCTCTTCCAAAGGGTTTCCACATTTGACGGCATTGGCTTTTTCAATCAGCTTAGTCAAGACAGCATCATAGATACTATCGTGAATTAGAAAACGTGTTGGTTCAGAGCATTTTTCACCCTTATGCGAAAACATAACTGAGAAGGCTCTATCAGTCGCCCCATCCAAATCAGGGGTGTCTCCAAAGAAAATACACGGTGACTTTCCACCCAATTCCAAGGTTGCTGCCTTTAAATTGGAGGCGCCTGAGTTCTGAACAATTTTCTGTCCAACCTGAGTACTGCCAGTGAAAGAAATTTTATGCACATTGTCACTCAGGGTTAATTGGTTAGCAGCTTGACCACTGGCCAACAACACATTGATAACACCGGCTGGAATATCCAATTGACTGTCTATCAGTTCCATTAGGTAGATCATTGTCAATGGCGTGTATTCTGAAGGCTTGATAATCGCAGTATTGCCCATGGCTAGAGCAGGCGCGATCTTCAAACTTGCCTGATAAAGTGGAAAATTCCATGGAGCAATTAAACCGCAAACTCCAACAGGTTCTTTCAAGGTATAGTTAAGAAACCCGTCATCAACCGGTGAGGTCTCGCCATACAATTTATCTGTCCAGCCAGCGTAGTAATCAAATATATCTGCACAGGTTGGAATATCATCAACCATTGATTCACTGAACAACTTGCCATTGGGCAGAGTTTCCAGCAATGCCAGTTTTTCAGTATTGTCGCGAATCAGATTTGCAATACCGCGTAAGATATTTGCACGTTCAGTTCGGCTAACCTTACTCCAAATTTTGCTTGCATGGCATTGGTGTGCAAGCTGCGCAGCCATCTCAACCTGTTCAACACTGGCCATAGAGAAAACACACAGATCCTGCCCATTAGCAGGGTTTTTTACTGTCCAGCTTTCAGGGCCAGTGCCTTCGATCCATTGACCATTGATATATTGTTGTTTAGGTGTCTTCAGCCATTGTTCAGCCCAGGCCAAGGGGATAGTATTTGCTACCATCATAAACTCCTGTTACTACCATCTGGTATTAAGGTATTGTCGTGGAAGTTTTCCTCATCTACTGAGCAAAGCCTTATCCGACTTAAGTTAAAAAAATATTCTGCCGTCATTGTTCTTTTAGGTAACGACGTATCTGCTCTATATCACCACCACTGTCTTTATAAACACGCGTAGCGAACGAGTAACCACGCTGTTGCTTCAAGCGCATCAATGTTGGGATCAAGGTATTAATATTCTGTTGGTTGCGTTCCATATCTGGCTCCACACCCTCAAGACAATGAGTAATAAAAGCATTTAAACCATTTTCCAGGCAGGTCATGGCATCCAACACATTGTGGATCACTATTGCCTGCCAGACGTTAAGGTCCAATTCCCCGTGGTCCTGTGTCATCTGCACTGCATAACAACGCCCGCAGACCTGCATGCAACACTGGATTAAATATTCAGGTATGGTTGGATTAACCTTGCCGGGAAACGCTGAGGACCCAGGTTGAACGGCTGGCAAGCGCAACTCGCCGAAACCGGTTTCAGGACCAGATGCCATCAAACGAAAATCTTTGGCAATCTTAATCAGGCCTCGGGCAAACAAGTCCAACCTGTTTGCTATAGCGATCAAATCATCATGGTTTTGTGAACAATCAAACAAGTTTGCACTGTGTGTAAAATCAGTGCAGCCCATCTCATGATTCACAGACCTGATCACCTTGTTAAAAAAAGCATCAGAACTATCCCCTTTTCGACCAACCACATTGCCTCCAAGATTGATTTGATAGAGTGCATCAACATCTCTGGATATGCGTTGTTGGTTGCGTTTAACCAGTGTTGCATAAGCAGTAAACAAATCTGCAAAGCTGATTTCAACGGCATCCTGCAAACAAGTACGGGAAAGTTTCTGGACGTGTTGCCACTGCTTGGCCTGTGTTTCAAAAGTTGCCTGCAACTGCTCAATAATCGATTTCACTGCCCGCCATTGCTGGATAATTGCAAAGTGACAAGCGGTCGTTAAAGCATCGCTAGTTGAGTTATTCAGATTGACATGGTCGTTGGGGTGAATTGGCTTATAAACCCCCAAAGCTTGACCGAAACTATCTCGATTGGCTTTATTCGCAATGACTTCATTGATATTCATATTGCTGGATATACCGCCACCGCCATGAAACGCATGAATGGGATAATGTTCAGCTGAAAAGTCAGCTTGTAATTGTTCAATGGCATGCAGAATTGCCTGACCCAAGGAAGGGTCCAACTCTGCTGTTTCAACATTCGTCCGAACAGCGATTTTCTTTACCTGCAATAAAGCATGAACCAATTGAGGGTAAGCAGATAGAGGTTTCTCCCCATTGAGAGGATAAAGCTCAATCGCTCTCTGAGTCTGCACACCATATAATGCATCAGCAGGAACTTGAAGTTCGCCAATCAAATCATATTCTGTGCGGTAATTATTTTTCACAATTATGTCTGTCTATTCAAAATCTGTCGTTCGTCTATTTAAGGTGATACGGAATACGCTGACAATTGATAAAAAAGAGATCGCTTATGAGAAAAACTCACCTTCAATCCAGATTCAACCTTTGGCCATATATGCACCTGTTTAAAGTTTGAAAATACAGTCGTTTCACTCATTATTCAGCGCCTGAAACATTAACGTCTCAAGGGATTAACACCTTTGGGAATAACCAGAAAAGCAATAAAGGCAATAGCTGCATCCACCAGCATTGCCAGTATGGCCGTTGGGATAGCCCCGGAAAGCATCATGTACTGCTCATTCAAATCAATGCCTGAGA
>JBOEHE010000011.1:0-51307 GCA_050633785.1 Arenicella sp. | reverse complement strand
GGCAGGGTCACCCAGCAATAGTGCATCAAGGTTTTTCTCGGCCATAGAGGCTTGAACGGTCTTTAAACGGCTTTGATACTCGTGTTTATTAAAAGCTGCTGGCATGGTGATTTCTCTTATTGAATGGAGTTGTTATGCGTTTAGATCGTCCTGGTGGCTAAAAATAGAGGTATAGCCACCCGACCAATCCGGAGGTAATGGCATACTTAATTCCTGGTGGTGGGCGTTTCTGGGCTGAGTGCCGCGAACCAAAGTTCCGTAATGGGAGCTTGGATAGGGGGCTGTTGTGTATGGAATTGCATCAGCTGCGCTATAGGTAATCACTAGAGTTGGACGTCCAAGGTGGCTCTTGTTTTGTTCTGAACCATGAATGGTGCAACTGTGATGAACAGATAATGAACCTGCTGGACCAGTCAATTCTATTGCGTCATCAATGCCTGCCTGTGACAGGGTCTCATCGGCAATCGAGCCTGTCCATTTGTTGTTAGCGTCATAGTGTGAGTATATGGGGCCTTTATGGCTTGCAGGAATCACCTTAAGAGGTCCTTGAATTGACTGAATATCCTCAAGTGCCAGCAGAAATTGGCAGGTACCGGTATTGGTATGGGGATAAAAAGCTATATCCTGGTGCCATTTTACTGCAGCGCCGCCGCCACTCCATTTAAAGTTTATAAATAAATCCCGGAAGCGGACATTAGGCCCCAGTATATCTACGGCTATATCGGTCACGATTGAATTACAGCACAGTTGCCAGCAAGTTTTATCAAGATCATCTACGTAGGCTACACGACGAAGACGAGGATTTTCTGAACTATGTCCTTTCTCCAAATCAAATTGATGGTTAGATCTTGTCACATCTTTGCTCAGAGTAAGAACTTTATCCAATGAAGTCTTAAGAGGTGCCAATGTTGTTGCTGAGATCAATCCTGGCATAGCTAGATAGCCATGCTCAAAATAAAATTCCCGTTGCGCTTGTTGCAGTGTTATCGCCGGGGCTTGCAAAATTTCTTCAGGGTGCATTTTAATACCTTTAAATAATATTCACCTGTATACAGGTGGTTTTTAGCATTATAATCATCTAGGTTATAATGCTGTCAAATAATTTCGTTGTAGAGAGGGCAAGGTGCCAAAGCTTGTTAAAAAGACTAAAGCAAATACCAAACATCACCAGGAAAACACGGAGCAACGGCATATGCGTATATATAAAGCTATACGTGAGCGTATTTCGTTGTTGCAGTATGAACCTGGAACAGTGCTCAGTGAGACAGAATTGGCAAATGAATTCAGTGTCAGCCGGTCACCAATCCGACGAGTTCTGCAGAGGTTGCATTACGATGGCTTAGTTGAGGTACGTAATGGTATTGGTACTATTGTTAAGGACATTGATCTCAAAACGTTGAAAGAGATTTATGATCTGCGTATGCATCTAGCTGAACTTATGGGAGAACTGTCTCCTGTGGAATTTACCGACGAACAACTGGCTCAGTTGGAAAAACTGCTGCTAGAAACTAGGGAATTACGGGAAGCTTATGATTACGAAGCTTATGCCCGGTTGTGTAACCGTCTTGAAGAAGTGATTCTTACTATGATTGGTAGTACTCCATTACGTGAAATTACTGACACGCTTTATTATCGTGTATCACGTATCTGGTTTACCTTTTTGCCGAATTTGAATTGGAAGGAGATGGTGAGTTTTCAGGAAAAAGAGCTCTCTTCAATGATTGAAGCAGTAAAGCGAAATGATATTAAGGGTGTGGGGCAGATACGCCGAATCCATTTACATGGCGTGCTTTGCTACCTGAGTGATTATTTCAGTAGTTCGACTAAATCGTTTTAATAATTGTTTGATGGGATAGTAGGGGGGAGATGTCTTCTGTGTTCAATGTATAAACGTTGAAAGCCACAACACATATCCCTCTCAAAAGGATATTTAGATATTCATACCGTAATAACCGAGCTTAATATTTTCTTTTTTATTGACTAAGCTTTTCTTGATGACTGAGAGGTAAAGAAGTAAGTGTTCTATTGAGATTAATCATGCTACTGACGATCATCTTTCGGTGAATCCATGACGATATAGGAAGTGATTGAATTAACTTGGGCTAAAGTGCCCAGAATCTCCGTATGAAAATGTTTATAAGCAGTCAGATCGGAAACCTCAATGCGGAGAATATATTCAACAGAGCCGGTAACGTTGTGACATTCGCGAACCTGGGGAGATAAGGATATTGAACGTTCGAAAGCCTCCTGCGACGCCTTTGAGTGATCAGATAAGCCAACTGTGATATAGGCCACAAAACTAGTGCCCATGGATTCACGATCCAGAATCGCACGATAGCCTTTGATAACGCCTTTTTTCTCTAATTCCTGTACCCGACGCAAGCATGTTGATGCAGATATGCCTACACGCTCAGCCAAGTCAGCATTGCTGATCCTGCCATCATGAGATAGCTCGTGCAATATTCTGTCATTATTTCTGTCAATAGTGGTCATTGATTCCGAAAATACACCAAAATATCCTTATAATGCAAGCTATATCCATCGAAAGCGGTATAAACTACCATTATGAACTACGACATTTTTATCGCTTTTGCTACCTTCTGTTTTGTTTCCTCAGCTACACCTGGACCAAACAATTTGATGCTCATGGCTTCTGGTGCTAACTTTGGGGTTAAACAAACCATTCCACATTGGTTGGGAATTGGCGTTGGATTTACCGTGATGATTGTGTTGGTTGGCCTTGGTTTGATTGGCTTATTTGAAACCTATCCGGTAATTTATTCAATTCTGAAAATCTTGAGTATCGTATTTTTGATCTACCTTGCGTGGAAAATTGCCAATGCTGCGCCATTGCAAGAAACGCAGACTGGTGGAGTTCCAATTACCTTTTTTCAAGCAGCAGCATTTCAGTGGGTCAACCCCAAAGCCTGGGCAATGGCGTTGACGGCAGTCACTGTCTATTCACCTTCACAAAACGCCGTTGCCATCATTGTAACAGCGTTGATTTTCGGCTTAATCAACTTACCGTCTTGCAGCATCTGGATTTTCATTGGAAAACAGATTCGACGCTGGCTTACTGACCCCATTAAAATGCGAATATTCAATATTTGTATGGCAGTTCTACTATTGGTGTCGCTGTATCCTATTCTATTTCCTTCGTCTTGAAGGAAGCGTTTTATTCCCCGTGTGATACGTAAAGTCGCTTTAATAGAGGGGGCAGAACTTTAACTTGGTTTCTAATGGGCTTATATAGGCTGATAGCATTTATCGCTTTACGAGACATTTCTAATCCAAAAATAGTTTGAAATGTCTCATGCTTCGAGCAGCAGATTTGATCGTTACTGTTTTCTGTTGCTACTAAAAAGTCGAAGCTTGCTATAATTTTCGTTTAAAGACATGAGTGCAGGGTGTTCTACAGACAATACAAAGCATTGTCTGGGCTGATATCAGAGCTCAATAAACAGAAACTGTTTAGTTTTCTTCAAAGATGTAAGGCGAAATAAGAGCTTCTTCAATACTATAGCTGGCAGAACCTATTTCAGTGTCATTGGTATCAATTTGCAAGGCACCTGAGACCCAGATGGGGTTGTAAACATCCTCGCTGCGAATAGCATAATCGGCTGCCACTTTGACATATAAGGTCTGGTTGGCAGGCGGTGGTGGTGAGTGAATGCAAGCTCCAAAGTAAGGTACTAATAGAAACTCAGTGATCATTCCATTATTCTGCTCCAATGGTGCAATAAAACCGGGCAGGCTGACTTTTTCATTGGCTAATTCAGGATTGGCAGGTGCATTGTTCAATTCCTCCTGCATCTTTTTATAGAGAATAAATGCTTCTTCACCGCCATGCTGAAGTTTTTCGATGGACGTATCATATTTTGCCAGGATGCTTTCGGGGTCATAGCCTGGAGCAATCAGATCATCCCAGCTCAGCTGTAAATAGCCATTCTTTACCACAGATTGATCGGTTTCAGTCTTTTGTTGTGGTGCGTCAGCAGCTGTTTTGTTTTGCTGCTGGGTATATTCTTCAACGGTTTTGCCTAATAATTCTTCAGGAGACAAGTCGGTGTCCGAAGTGAGGGTGACTTCATCCGCTTTAAGCGTGTTGTTCAGAGATTCTGCTTTTTCACAAGCGCTTAACAAAACTAAGGCGCAAGAAAGTAGAATCAGCTTAAAGTTGACAATGTTAGTGAATGTTTTTCGTTTTTTCATGGATAACATAGTATTGGTTGAACTTCAGGTACGAATAGTCAAGCCGTCTTGCAGGGAGCGGCGATAAGCGATAAAGCCTGGAATCAAACTGAATAGCAAGCTCAAGAGTAGGGCAAGTAATAGCAATAGCCATTGCCCTGCATCCAGAGGGGTAATAGTCAGATTAAAACCATAATTGTTAATTAAAAAGGGTTTCAACGCCAGCATGCTTGTGTAGAGCATGAAAATCGCAGTCACACAGCCCAGAAAAACGATCAATAAGGCTTCAGCCATCAATAACAATAGAATTTGATACGAATGTGCACCAACAGATCTTAATACGGCCATTTCACGCCGGCGTTCGTTAAGTGTTGATAGTAGAGTTGTTAACATGCCAAGCATTCCTGCGACTAAAACCAACGTAGAAACCGCTAGCAATACTACTTCAAACTTACCGAGAGTTCGCCATAAATCAGCGAGCGTTGCTCCTGGTATAATCGCCAGTAGTGCTTCTTCGGAATAATTGTTGATTTGACGTTGCAAGTGAAAAGTGTGAATGCGTTTGTTCAGCCCAAGCATGAATGCAGTTACTGTTTTGGGTTTCAATCCCATATTACGCGCTTGTTCGGCGTTGATCTGCAGGCGTGAACGTGCACCTGCCTGCCAATCTATATGAATCGCCTCTATAGCTTCCAGTGAAACATGTACTGTGTGATCGACAGGAGTTCCTGTTGCTTCAAGAATGCCAGAAATTCGGAATGGTTTATCATCATGGCCGGCTGAAATTGATTTTCCCGCCCCATGTGATAGTGTGATGTTGTCACCGAGTTGATAGCCCAGTTTATGGGCAACTTCAGCACCTACTACTGTATCATAGAGATCGTCAAATGCTTGTCCTTTGTCAAACTGAAGTGTTTGCTTATCGGCATAACGATAGTGCTTGAAATAGGCTTGACTCGTTCCCAGAACACGAAACCCACGATGAGAATCTCCTAATGATAAAGGGATGGCCCATTTCACTTTACGGTCGTTTATTATGTCTTGGTAAGATTGATAAGAGACATTGTTTGTGGCATTGCCAATACGAAATACACTGTAGAGTAATAGGTTTATAGGTCCACTGCGAGCTCCGACTATTAAATCGGTTTGTGAGATGGTGTTTAGGAAACTATTTTTCGCTTCTTTACGGATTTTGTCCACACCCAGCAACAAAGTCATGCTGATAGCAATGGAGCTCATGGCCAGTAAGACGCTGAAGCGACGGTTCCAGGCGCTTTTCCATGCCAAGTGAAAGACAACGGTCATAGAGCGCCTCTACCGAACTCATGGTCGGCGTGGTTAATTGATGCTAGGTCGATCTGCTTATCAAAATGACTGGCTATGGCAGAGTCATGGCTGACAAATACCAGTGAGCTGTTATTAGTGTCAGCCTGTTCAAAAAGTAACTGCAAAAAACGGTCTCGGTTATCTGTGTCTAAGGAGGATGTAGGTTCATCTGCAATAATTATTTCAGGTGAACCAATCAATGCTCTGGCAACTGCAACACGTTGTTGTTGGCCTGTGCTCAGTTCTGATACTGGTTGTGTGGCAATTTTTTTTGGTAAATCAAGTTTCTCCAACAGGAGTTGTACCATAGCTTGTTTTTCGTTGATTGCCTGACCTCGCTTTCTGGAAAACCAGCTGGGCAGGGTTATATTGTCCTGCACAGATAGATAGGATAACAAATTGAATTGTTGGAAGATGATGCCTAAATGATTAGCTCTAAATTGATCTCGTTGAAAAGAACTCATCTCAGACAACGACTTCCCAAGGACATTCAATTCACCCTGAGAGACAAGATTTATGCCTGCAATCAGACTAAGCAGGGTTGATTTACCACTGCCACTGGCGCCTTTGATGAAAATATGTTCCTTGGGTTGAACGCTGAGTGCATCAATCTTTAAGGTGTCTTCAGTTTGGCTTGGCCATCGAAATGAAAGATTTTTCATTTCGATGGCCGGCTCAACCAGTATTTCATGTTTTGGTTGAACAGGTGGCACTATTTCACCGTAACCAATGGGTTTTGAGCATTGATTTCAACTGAAGATTGCTTTGAGGCTGAAATCCACTGCACATCAATCTCCTGCATATTGCTGAAGCGGTTGAATAATGCAGAGCTATCGATGGTCACCTCACTTGATTGTTGATCGCATGTGTAATGATACGACATGGAAAAGTCGCTGTGTTCATCTTTGTGATCCTCATGGCCTTCTTTGTGGTCATCATGGCCATCTTTGTGGTCATCATGGCTGTCTTTATGATCATCATGGCTGTCTTTATGATCGTCATGACCATCTTTGTGATCATCATGGCCGTCTTTGTGGTCGTTGCCAGTTAACTTAGACTCCAATGTGCTGTCTTTCAAAGAGCAGTTTGCACCTTTGATCGCTAATAGAGAGTCAGGCTGCTCAAGAAGTGTGATTGATGATGTTAGCAACTTTTTTTCATCAGCAGTGCGAGGTTGGTATTCAAAACCGAGAATGTTGTAGGCAGGAGTTTTTAACTCAATCTCAAGCTCGGAGTTTACCCAACTGATGTTCATCGTTGCAGCACCATGTTCGTGAGCATCATGGTGGCGATGCGGTTCGTCACTGGCAAGAGAATTTGTTGTTGCTAGACTGCAAAGAAGCCCTGCTGCAATAGTGAGAGTAGCAGGGCAGTTATTTGTCGATATAAATTTCATTTTAAGCTCATTCAATAGTGTTAACAGACACAGAAAACGGAGGATTTCTTGCAACTGTTAATTAAAAGTTTGGAATAGTTGTCATCTACAGCGTTAGTGATGATGAATTCTTTATGAAATATTGATGTTAGGAGGTGCTCGAATGCTTGCTTGTGTTGATATTTGTACGGTATTAGTCGCCAGTTGAAACAGCATTTTACTCAGTTCTAACTGTTGAGGGGCTAATGCTGTCAGCTGGAAAAAAGTCAGCGGAGAATTATCGACGGTCGCAAAATAGTCGCAACTTATTTCATGTTCATGCTCATGAAAATGATGTTCGATTGAATGTTGATAATTACTTGTCTGTGCGCAAAACAGGCAGATAAAGAGTGCCCATAAAGCGAATTGTTGATATGTCTTTGTTGAGAACGGCATTGTGAATCAGCTTCAGACTATGGCGGCTTGAGTGTGTTTGCATGTTTGACAAGTTCCATGCAACTCAATATGGGCTTGAGCAACAGAAAACAGGACTTTTTTGCTAGCGTCACTTATAGCTTGGACTGCGTTGTTTGAAGCATTGATTTCTTGAACAGCTTCACAAATGTTGCAAATTAAAAATTGCGTTTGTTGGTGGTCATGTTTGCACGCAGCATGACTGCAGGCGATATAGCGATTAATGGAGACTAGCTTGTGAGCTAATTCATAATGGGTCAAAAAGTCGAGCATGCGATAGGCCGACATTACTGGAATGGATTCCTTGTACTGCCGTTTATACTGTTCAGCGATATCGTAAGCGGAAAGTGCTCTATTTACCTGTAATAAAACCATCATGATTCTGCGGCGTTTACTCGTCAAACGAATGCCATTGAGCTGGCATTGTTGCTCAATCCTATTGATTAAGGCGGGTTCTGAAAGAGTGGTTTTGTCGTACATGCAGCTTATTACCGGTAATGCTTTCGAATCTTAAAAGTGGTCTGCCAGTCAGTGCTTTCCAATACTTTCAGTGTAATCGGGCAAAATGATATAATATATCATTTTGCTATAGTTGGGAAAGTACCACTGTATTTACTCTTGATACAAGTGATTTTAAGGTAGTTAAATAATATTTAAGGTAACTACTGACATTCATTTGTCTGTCCACCTTTGTGAAATGAGTCGCTTGGGTTAGAATACGCCTCCTCAAGCCAGCTTGGCTTGAATTTAACCTTATTTGTTACCACTCTTTGGAGAATTGAAATGGCTGTTGAACGCACTTTATCCATCATTAAACCTGATGCTGTTGCCAAAAATGTTATTGGTGAGATCTACTCACGTTTTGAAAAAGCTGGTTTGCAAATCGTTGCTGCACGTATGATGCACTTAAGCGAAGAGCAGGCTGGTGAGTTTTATGCTGTGCACAAAGAACGTCCATTTTATGCTGACTTGGTGTCATTCATGACTTCTGGTCCTGTGCAAGTGCAAACATTGGAAGGTGAAAATGCTATCGCCAAGCACCGCGAAGTTATGGGAGCAACTAATCCGGCTGAAGCTGATGCTGGTACTATCCGTGCAGATTTTGCCAGCAGCATTGACGAAAATGCTGTGCATGGTTCTGACGCTGCTGAAACTGCTGCCCAGGAAATTGCTTTCTTTTTTGGTGATGATGGCGTTTGCCCTCGCACCCGTTAATCTTAATTAAGTAGCAAGCTATGATGTCTGTAGAGTCACAAACTCCTTTAGTTAATCTGATGGGGATGGATCGAGCCCAAATGGCCGATTACTTCTTATCACTTGGTGAAAAACCATTTCGAGCTGATCAGGTAATGAAATGGATTCATCAAACTGGGGCGCGTGACTTTACGCAGATGAATAACTTGAGCAAAGCCTTGCGTGAACAGCTTGCGCAAACATGTGAAATTGCAGTTCCGGAAATCCTGTCTGACCGGTTGTCGGTTGATGGCACTCGGAAATGGCTCTTGAATGTGCAGGGAGGCAATGCGATAGAAACTGTGTTCATTCCAGAAGAAACACGCGGGACTTTATGTATATCATCGCAAGTAGGATGCTCGCTTAATTGTTCATTCTGTGCCACTGGTATGCAGGGTTATAACCGAAATCTCACTGTAGCTGAAATTGTTGGACAACTCTGGCTCGCCAAGCACTTGTTGGCAGAGCAGTATAAAACGGATAAACGCATTGTTTCTAATGTTGTTATGATGGGCATGGGTGAGCCTATGCTCAACTTTGATAATGTAGTGACGGCAATGCGTATTATGCAGGATGATTTCAGCTTTGGTCTGTCAAAGAGAAGGATTACTTTAAGCACTTCTGGAGTGGTACCTGCTATTGCACGCTTATACGAAGAGTGTCCAGTCAGTCTGGCAGTTTCTCTGCACGCACCCAATGATGAATTGCGTAATGAGCTGGTACCTATTAATAAAAAATACCCAATAGCTCAATTGCTGGCAGCCTGCCGGGATTATGTCGCTGACTCACCGCGTGCGCGCATTACCTTTGAATATGTTATGTTGCAGGAAGTTAATGATACTGAAGAACACGCACAGCAATTAGTTGCTTTGTTGCGTGATTATCCCTGCAAGGTAAATCTGATCCCTTTTAATCCTTTTTCTAAAATTCATTACAAACGATCTTCAAACAACCGAATCAACCGTTTTCGTGATAGATTAATGCAAGCAGATATTATGACAACTGTTCGAAAAACCCGTGGTGATGATATCGAGGCTGCTTGTGGTCAACTGGCGGGGGATATTATCGATCGTACCCGCCGCTCGGAAAAAATAAAACAGCGACAAAATTCTGACTCATAGTGTAACGAAAGCGCAAGATTAAGGTGTATTTTTTATGATAATCAAAAACTTAAGTGAGATATCGAAAGTATTTTATAAGCTTGGGCTATTATTGGTGATTTCATTACTAATGAGTGCTTGTGTTACAGAGACGAAGGTGACTAATGGCCGTTTGAGTAGCGCCAAGCCCGCTGTTGATAATGAAACTAAAGCGGATAATCACACTCAATTAGCTGCCAGCTATATGCAGTTAGAACAATATATAGTGGCAGAACAAGAGGTGACGAAGGCACTTGAGATCGATCCAGGTAATTCTCGAGCAAACTATGTTGCTGCTTTATTGTCATTGAAGCTAGAACGGTTCACAGAGGCTGAAAAACACTTCGAAAAAGCGATCAAAAAAGATGAAAGAAATTCGGCAGCTGCCCATGATTATGGCGTCTACTTATGCCGGTCAGGGCGTGCACTGGAGTCAATATCTTACTTTGATATAGCTATTGCCGATCCGTTATTTATCAATAAACCAATAAGTTATCTGCGCGCAGGTGAGTGTATTGCTTCGAGTGATCGTGAAAAGGCCAAACAATATTTATTGAGTGGTCTTAAAGAAACCCCTGGTTTAACACCCGCTTTATATCGAATGGCAGAGATTTTGTATCTGGAAAAAAATACCTTGCAAGCTAGAGCTTACTTTGAGCGCTATGTTGCGGTAGCAGGTACCTCACCGCAGAGTTTATTGTTGGGTTATCGTATTGAAATGCAAGCAAATTCTACCAATGTTGCAGATCAGTATAGAACAGAGTTGTTACAGAAGTACCCCGGGTCAAAAGAGGCAAGCACGTTACGCAAATTAATCGGATTGCGAGGCTAGACATGCAAACAACAAGTGAAATAAATAATGACTCTGAAGAGAGTCAACTAACCAACCAGAGCCGTGATTCAGGTATTTTTAATGCCGAGCCTCAGACATCAGGCTTAATGTTGAAGAAAAAACGGTTAGAAGTAGGCATTAATATTGAAGAGGTCAGTGAAAAACTCAATTTATCGACCAGTATGGTTGAAGCTATTGAGAATGATGTATGGGAGCGTTTGCCTGAAGTAACCTATGTCAGAGGATATATACGCTCTTATGCGAGTTTGTTAGGCATAGACTCAGCAGATGTATTAATGGGATTCAAGCATAAGCACTCAGATCNNGATCAGAGTATCAGTCTTGATACTATGCCTCGTGGTCTGGAGGAGCCGGCAATAGGGCTGGCTGCAATGCCTCGCTGGGTAAAAATCAGTCTCTGCACTCTGGTTTTTGGAGGTTTTGTTGTTTATTTGTTATCGGATTCTATTACTGATTTGTTAAATAAAAACGCAGAACCAGTCGAGAGAATTACTTTGGATAATAATTCCGTTCCTGCTGCTGATGGCAATAACTCATCTACACAGGCGGTTTCAACTGATGAAATTTCTGAAGAACCATCCGCGATTGATAATGGCAAACGAGTAGCCCTAGGCGCTGATGCCTCAACGGAAGTAGCCGCTGACAAGGTGGAATTGCTTGAATTGACCTTTGTTGGCACGTCTTGGGTTGATATTCGAGATCAGGACGGTGAAAAACTGATTTATAAAAGCTTCCCGCCAGGGGAAAGTGTTAAAGTCATGACAAAATTGCCCATTAATGTGTTTATTGGTAATGCGGATGCCGTTAATATGTCCTATCAGGGACAAACTATCGATTTGCAGGCGCACAAGGAAGAGGTTTATGCGAAATTTGCATTGAGTGAGTAGTTCGCCGCTCACTTATTGATCTTTAAGTCGCTTCCAATAGTCCAACTATTAACCGTTCTATTAACAATAACCAGTATTAGCTACTAGCTGTATGAAACAAATAAACGCCATTAAAGGCATGAACGATATTTTGCCTGACGCTGCACATTGGTGGCAGTATATCGAGGATACCTGCCTGCAGGTTCTTCAACGCAACCAATATCGTAAAATCGCCACTCCATTACTTGAAAAAACAGAGTTGTTTGCACGTACCATTGGGGCCGAAACCGACATAGTTGGCAAGGAAATGTACAGCTTTGCTGATCGCAATGATGACAGCCTGACCTTGCGTCCAGAAGGGACTGCCAGCTGTGCTCGCGCAGGCATCGAAAATGGTTTGTTTTATAATCAGCAGCAACGGATTTGGTATACCGGTCCAATGTTTCGTCGTGAAAACCCACAAAAAGGACGTTATCGCCAATTTCATCAGCTTGGGGCAGAAGCCTATGGCTGGGCAACTCCTGATATTGATGCAGAAGTTATATCTTTGAGTCAACAGATGTGGCAAGCGTTGGGTATTAAATCACCTCAGCTGCAGATCAATTCTCTGGGAGATACTCAGGACCGGCAACGCTATCGTAATGAGCTTGTAGCTTATCTGGAGAAATACACTAATGAACTGGATGAAGATAGCCAACGCCGTTTAACCAGCAATCCATTGAGAATTTTAGACAGTAAGAACGTTAGAACGCAGGAACTATTGGCCGATGCACCTGTTTTGCTCGATTATTTGAGTGATACTTGTCTGGAAGATCTCACGACTTTGCAGCGTTATTTGACGTCATTAGGTATTGATTTTGACGTTAATCCGCGTTTGGTCAGAGGTCTGGATTATTATAATAAAACCGTGTTTGAATGGGTTTATCCTGGTCTGGGTGCACAGGCTACGGTATGTGCAGGTGGCCGTTATGACGGTTTAGTTGAACAGCTTGGTGGCAAACCAACTCCTGCTATCGGTTTTGCTATGGGGATAGAGCGGTTGATTGAAATTATCAAGGACCAACAAGTTGATGTTGAACCTTGCGTCCCAGATGTCTATTTTATGTCCTTGGGTGACGCGGCACGTGAAAAAGCACTGGTTTTATCTAAGCAATTGCGTCAACAAGGCATTAAAGTGCAATTGCATTGTGGTGATGGTTCGCTGAAAAATCAAATGAAACGTGCTGATAAAAGTAGGGCTGAATATGCGGCAATTATCGCTGATGATGAATTACAACAGCAGGTTGTTACTCTCAAGGCATTGCGGAGCAATACTGAACAGCAAGCAATCCCACTTGACGATTTTATAAAAATCATGCAACAAACCTTAAACTAGGCTAATATGCGGCGTTTTATTAAAAACAATAAATGCACTTAAAGTTTCAGTGTCGGGAAAGTACCTGGATAGGGAATACCTGTAATTAAATAACAATTAGATCAAAACGAGAGTAAATTATGGCAGATGATATTATTTTGACCGAAGAAGAACAGGTCGAACGTATCAAGCAATGGTGGAAGAAAAGTTGGTTACCGATTGTTGTCGGTGTCGTTGTTGGTTTGTCCCTGGTTTTTGCGTATAAGTATTGGCAGGACAGCAAGAAGAGTTTGGCTGGTGAAGCTTCAGCCATGTATTTTGAAATCATCAGCGCTACTGAAGGTGAACCTGATCCAGCGAAAGTTTCTGAACTGAGTCAGCGTTTTAAGAGTGATTTTGCCAAAACCCCTTATGCTTCGAAAGCAATTTTGATCAATGCCAAGTCATTAGCTGAAGCAAACAAGTACGACGAAGCGGCTCAGGAGCTGCGCTGGGTTATAGACAACAGTAGCGAAAACGTCACTAAAAACTTAGCGCGTTTACGCTTGGCGACTATTCAAATTGAGCAAAATAAATTGCCACAAGCCAGTGAAACTCTGGATATTGCAGACACTAGCGGTTTTAAATCTAATTTTGCAGAACTCAAAGGGGATATAGCTCGTTTGCAGGAAAATTATACCGAAGCAAAACAGTTTTATCAGAGTGCTTTAGATGATGCGGAAAATGGTCCTTATTCGGAAATTCTGAAGTTAAGAATAAACCAGGTAGCATCATTGGCGGCGGGACCTTCCAAGCTTATAGAAGCTGCTCCGGCGACGGTAACGACAGAGGTTGAAGCCACTGATACAGCTGTAGCGGAAGGTGGTAGTGCGAATAATGAAATACCAGGCTCTAGCGACTCTCAAGCGAACGATAGTTCTAGCGAAAACCCAACTGACAAATAAAGAAACGCCTATATTATGCGATTACTGTTTATTCTTTTATTAAGTATTAGTTTGTTCGCCTGTGGTTCAGGCAAGAAGTCGCTGATCCCGGAGAATATTCCGGCTGATAAGCCGAAAGTGACAAATGCGCTATCATTGAAAAAAGTATGGTCTCGTAGCATTGGGAAAAAATTCAATGATGATAGCGAGGGCTTTGTTATCAAAACCCAGGACGATATCTTATATGTGGCAAGCCAGAATGGAATCATCAGTGCTATTGACACTTCAGGTAAACAGTTGTGGAAAGTAAAGAGTAAAACGCCATTATCAGCAGGTGTCGGAATAGGCGAAGGTCTGGTTCTGGTTGCTGATGTAAATGGTAAAGTGCATGCGTATCTGATGGAAGATGGTAAACTTTTTTGGCAACAACAAGTCAGTAGCGAGGTGTTAACTGCGCCAGCCATTTCTAATGGTGTAGTTGTGGTTCGTAGTGTCGATGGTAAGGTGGCTGCACTCGAAGCTAAGACAGGTGATATACGTTGGACTATACAGCGTGATTTGCCACGTTTGTCATTACGAGGGGAGTCTCAACCATTGCTTGTCCAAAATGTTGCTGTCGTTGGTTTTCCTTCAGGCAATTTGCTGGCAGTCAGGCTTGAAGATGGTGGTGTCATCTGGGATGTACCCGTGTCGACGCCTCAAGGCTCCAATGAGATAGAACGTTTGGTGGATGTTTTCAGCCAACCACTTCTGATTGATCAACTGCTAATAGCGAATACTTTTCAAGGCAATATCATTGCTCTGGACATACCAACTCGTCAATTGCGTTGGAGAACAGAAATGTCATCGTATCAAAATCTCAGCTCAGATCGGCTGCTTGTCTACTTAACTGACGAAAATGCCAATATAACGGCGTTGGATGCGACGACTGGCAATGAAGTCTGGAGCAAAGATTATCTGCGCTATCGCTCTGTATCGAACCCATCCATTATTGGCTCTTATCTATTGGTGTTTGGTAATGATAAAGACCTGTATTTAATTGATAAAAGTGCCGGCGAGTTGGCTGGCAGCTATCCATTCTCAGCAGGCCGAGTGTTGGGAAATCCTGTTGTCGATGGCAATCGATTTTATATATTAACGTCGAAAGGTGATTTGCAAGCCTTCGAGCTTGGACAGTAGGATTTAATAAGCCTGATGGATATCATTGATGAACCCAACTCTTCCAGACAAGAGTCAGAAGCTGATATAGCATCGCCCGACCCTAAGCCGTTTATTGCTATAGTTGGACGACCTAATGTAGGTAAATCCACGCTTTACAATCGCCTGACTCGAAGTCGTGATGCTATTGTTGATGATCAACCCGGTGTTACCAGAGACAGGATGGTTGGTATCGGGCGTATGGGAGCAGTCCCTTATTGGATAGTTGATACTGGTGGAATTGAGGCAGACAACGAAGAGATACACGCTTTGATGCGTTTACAGGTCGATGCTGCTCTGGAAGACTGTGATGCGGTTATCTTTATAGTTGATGGCCGTGATGGCGCTACGCCGGTAGATTTTGAAATTGCCAAACAACTACGGGCTGATACCGGTAGAAAGGTGTATCTGGCAGTCAATAAAGCAGAAGGGTTGGATAAAGCAATCACTGCTTCTGATTTTTATAAGTTGGGCCTTGGTGAACCACAGGTTGTATCTGGCAAAAATGGTGATGGCGTTAGGGTCATGATGGACCGTATACTCGACGAAGTGCAAATGCCAGATGCAGCAATTGCGAGAGAGCAGGTTGGTCTGCCCAAAGGAGTGCCTGCAATTTCTATCATTGGTCGACCTAATGTTGGTAAGTCAACCTTGGTCAATACTCTGGTCGGTGAGCAACGGGTCGTGGTTTTTGATGAACCGGGAACAACTCGAGATAGTATTGATGTGCCGGTTAAGTTGAATGATAAGCAGTATTTATTGGTCGATACTGCAGGAATGAGACGCAAAGCTCGTATTGATGATCGAATTGAACGTTTCTCAGTTATGAAAAGTGTGCGAGCTATTGAACGTTCGCAGTTGGTTCTATTGCTCATCGATGCCCGTATGGGAGTAGTAGAGCAAGACAGTCGCTTGATCAGTCTGGTACTTAACAGCGGGCGTTCCTTGATTTTGCTGGTGAATAAGTGGGATGGGATGTCTGAATATGAGCGAGCCCAAACCAAAGCGTCAATTGATAAGCGTTTACGCTACCTGGGTAATGCACCGATTTTATTCGTCTCAGCAAAATATGGAGCAGGCTTAAAGGAAGTTCCTCTTTTAGTGGAAAAAGCAATTGCCAGCGCTATGATTGATATGGGAACTGGAGAGCTGAACCGCATTATTGAGGAGGCCGCTATTAAGCGCACGCCACCAATGGTTGGTATGCGCAGCATTAAGCTGAAATATGCTCACCAGGGGGGAGTCAATCCTCCTCATGTCATTATCCACGGCAATATGTTGGATAAGTTGCCGCAAACTTATACTCGCTATCTGACTAATTCAATTGAATCTGCGTTTAAATTGGTTGGCACCCGTGTCCGTTTGTCATTTAAGGTGAGTGAAAATCCATATGACAAAGAACGCGAAAATAAACGCAAAAAACACAAATAGCGAAATACCTCGACCTTGATATAATAGGGTCATTCTATAGAAATTGGAGTGCTTGGATATGAACGGTGTTTTGACTGGTGGATGTCTGTGCGGTGACGTTACGTTTGAAGTAAAACCTGAGTTCAAAGCATTCTATCTTTGTCATTGCAAACAGTGTCAGCAATTGACAGGCTCTGCTTTTGCGGCAAACCTGTTCACAGAGCCAGATAATATTGTTTGGTTGAAAGGGCAGGATAAAGTGACTGCCTATGTGCATCCGACGCGTGAATTTACTCAGTCCTTTTGTTCCAGTTGTGGATCAGCAGTGCCCGCGATAAACAAAAGCGGTAAATCCTTAATTGTACCTTCCGGCTCACTGCTGCAGGATCATGAGGCGGTGCCAGATGCTAACATCTTCAGTACTGAAAAAGTCTGTTGGTTCAACGATGGTGCATCAGCAAAGGAATTTAAGGCATTTCCTGAGTAATTTACGCTTTATTTCGGTGAAAGCTGTGCAATTGGACCTTTTATCTTTGTCTATCGACTGGCTATGGGTTGATTGATGCGCTGTTGCAGGTCAAATAGTTCTTTTTCTATGACATGTGTCTGTTCCCATGGAATAAAGTGACCCACTTTCTCCAATTCAAGCATGCGCAATTGAGGCCCTAAGTGCTGTAGTTCCTGGCGTAGAAAATGAACATTTTTCGGGCTGACCAATCGATCCTTAGTTCCTTGAATAACAGTGACTGGCATCTGTAGCTTGGCCCATGCTTGTTGCATTGTGGTCAATTCTGTACGTAATGCCATAATTTCAATATTGGCTTGAGCCATTTGTGATGAAAGGAAACTGGAAACTGGCCAGTAATCAGCAACATTATTGTACCAACGGGGTTTTCCCAGTTTGGGTTCCAGTGTGCCAGAAATAAGCATTAGACCTTTAACTAATTCTGGAAAATCCATAGCCACACGCGGTGCAATGGATGCTCCAAGTGAATGTCCCACTAAAATGACTGGTTGGTCCTTGGTTTCGTGACGTATGATTTCAGCTATCGCTGCGGCCTGTTGTTCAAATGATGTTTCGACATTACTTTGTTCCTTGTCAGTGTCAGCCACGATTTTTTGCGATTTCCCCCAACCTAAACGGTCAATAGAAATCATACGAAAGCGTTCTTGTAGTCTTGGGTTGCCCAGTATGTATTTAAAGGTATCCCAGCCACCTGGCGTTCCATGAATAAATACAACAGGACTCAAGTCTTGTTGCCCAATCGCCATATAGCGCAATTCAAACTGTTCTGTTGTCAGTGTATATTCCTGCAAATTACTGTCCAAGGTCTCTGGAGAGTATTGCGTTTCGTAATTACTTTTAAACACTGGAGGTGAGCAAGCACCAAGTGCAAGCAATAGTATAGGGAGAAAATTTCTGAAAGTGATCATAATGTTTTTTCAACATTCATGTGCGTCATTATATGTGGATTAATTAATGCGTTATTCATCACTACACGCCAGACAACCTTGGTGGGGCGGCGATTAGACGCATTATCAGTTATATTGCTGATCATAGATCCCTGGATAATTTTATCTTGTTCTTCAATGGCAATGTCAGGTAGACCGGAGATGTGGCTGAATAATCCCATGCCATGATCCAGCCAGACAGAAAAACGTCCATCTTCCTCGTCGATTTGCAAGCAAATAGCATCTGCAGGTGAGGTAATAAGCTGAGGCTGAGTCGTTGTTAGCTGAATCGATTCGGTTTGCACCATTTGCTGATCACTGTTTTGATAAACATGACCGAACTGGTCGCTCCAGCTACCTTTAGCCGGATAATTGAGTGGCAATTGAGGTGATAAGTTGCTCCAAGGTAAATCCTTGAGTATTTTGAACTGCGTTGTTGTTTGTGGTTTGCGGGATAGTAGGCGGCCAATAAGGCGGTTTTTTACCGTTTTCCCGATATCTGAAGCCAGACTATAGTGGTGTGGGATAACCGTAAAATCAAGCTTACCATTTGATTTGTCGGCTTCAACCACAGAGGCCACATAGCGTCCGGGGATGCTTTGTAAATTTACACCGATAATGACTTTCCAATAATCATCATTGTCGAGCACTATTGTTTGATGTCGACCAAAATACACTTGAGGCATTGCTGCTTGCTCTGATTCAGTCATTAATTTCCTGAGATTTAGCTCGACAGTACCGCCAGGAATCGTTTGTGGTAGATAGGAGTCGATGACAGTTATATCGCTGTTTTTAACCGTTTCATTATCAATATGGTCTGCATTTTCAAGTGTTTTATCAGCGCTTTTCTCATTCTCAATAGATAAAGCATATGTGCTAAATAACAGCATATATGCGAATAAAAGAACTTTGGCTTTTGAGTGGGTCATTCGGTTAGTCATCACCATGAATATCTTGGACTAAACAGGTGGCTGCTCCTTTAGAGAGTTTAATGTATAGCTTATCCTGGGGTTTGATGTTTTGCGCATTTTTAATCACAGTGTCCATGTGTGGGGAAGTAGCGGCAATAGCATAACCGCGATCTAGTGTTGCCAGTGGGCTGACAGCATTCAGGTGGTTAGATAACTGAGTTAATTGGTTTTGTCTATTGTTAAGTAGCAACTGTGTTTGCTGGTGTAGGGATGTTGACATTCTAGCTATACCTTGCTGCCACGCTCGTATTTGCTGCTGTGGCAGGCGAGCTCGTAAGCGTTGTTCCAAATGTCGCAATTGTTGTTGCTCAATGCTCAGTCGGTGTGTTTTGATTTGTTTCAGGCGCAAACCTAGTTCATTTAAGCGTTTTTTTCTTTCCAAAAGTGTTTGTTTGGGGTGCGTGAGTCTTGCTGCCAGCCAGTCAGTTTGTTGAGCAAGTTGCTGTAGTGTTTTGTGTTGAGCCTGTTGCAATCGTTGTGACCAGCTGGATAGCTGTTGCAGGAAATGTTCCTGGTCTGGCGTGACCAACTCAGCTGCTGCTGTCGGGGTGGCTGCACGCACATCAGCAGCAAAATCACAAATGCTCACATCGACTTCGTGCCCAACTGCACTGACAATGGGAATAGGGCATGCTGCAATAGCTCGGGCCAGATTTTCGTCATTGAAGCACCATAAATCTTCTAAAGAACCACCGCCACGAGTCACAAGCAATACATCACAGCGTTGATCTGTTTGAGCTAATTTTATAGCTGCAACCAATTGCTCTGCAGCGCTGTCACCCTGAACCAGGCTGGGGTAGACACTGACAGGTATCCCTGAAAAGCGTCGTTGCAGCGTGGTTAGAACGTCGGTAATGGCAGCACCTGAAGGTGAGGTGATTAAGCCGATACGTTTCGGTAGGCTGGGTATCAACTGTTTACGGCTTTGATCAAACAGGCCTTCTTGAGTGAGTTTTTGCTTGAGTTCTTCAAAGCGTTTTTTCAAAACGCCTTCACCGGCAGGTGCTATATGTTGCACAATGACCTGCATATCTCCTCGGGGAGCATAGACCGAAACTCGAGCACGAACTCGAACCAGATCACCTTCCTTGGGTTGATAAGACATAATACTAGCTCGATTACGAAACATGGCACACCGGACTTGAGCTGAATCATCTTTTAAAGAAAAGTACAGGTGTCCAGAGGCTGGTTTGCTCAAACTGGAAATTTCGGCTTCAATCCAGCACTCTCGATAACTGGCTTCGAGGAGTTGACGTATTTCACCAACCAATTCTGAAACTTGATAAATTGGTTGGGAATGGTTTTTGGGGCTGGATGTATTCAAAGTATTTGTCCGAGAAGTTGATAATAGCAAGTATACCGCTAATGCTCTGGATCATAGGCTTTTTTGCCAGTAAAAGATCGTAAAAGTGCGTAGCATCGAAAACGGTGCAATGTTAGGATTAACGCCCTGACAAAATGAGCATTTCCATGGGCCAATATCATAAACTTTCTGCTGAACAAATTCAGTCAATACTGGAAGAAATTACCGATCCGTATACTGGTCAAAGTTTGCTGGCAAACAAAGCTCTGCAAACCTTAGAGATCACTGATGAGCGATTAAGCCTTGTGTTGGAAAAAAGCTATCCAACCGAGTTAGTTCAGCCACAATTACTTGAACTGATTGCCAGTACATTACAAAAACACTTTGGCGAAAATGCTATCAGTGAAGACAGTATTCAATTAACCGTGAAGAGCAATATAACCGCTCACTCAATGCAGCAAACCGCACAAACGGTTGATAATGTAAAAAACATAATTGCCGTTGCTTCAGGTAAAGGAGGAGTTGGCAAATCCACAGTTACTGCCAATCTGGCTTTATCTCTAGCCAAGCAAGGTGCCAGAGTTGGGGTGTTGGATGCAGACATCTATGGACCAAGCCAACCTAAAATGATGGGACTGTCAGGCAAACCTGAAATGGTTGGCAATCAAATGATTCCCTTAAATAATTATGAACTGCAAGTGATGTCGATTGGTTTTATGATCGATGACGAAACTCCAGTAATCTGGCGTGGCCCCATGGTGACTCAAGCTCTTGAACAAATGTTGCGTCAATCGAAATGGGACTCCCTTGATTATCTGTTTATCGATTTACCACCTGGTACTGGCGACATACAGCTGACACTGGCGCAAAAAATACCTATTGCGGGTGCAGTAATTGTCAGCACGCCTCAAGATATGTCGTTAATTGATGCTCGTAAAGCAGTTAAAATGTTCGAAAAGGTTGAAGTGCCTTTGCTGGGTGTGATTGAGAATATGAGTACGCATATTTGCAGTAATTGCCAGCATGAAGAAGCTATTTTTGGAACGGGTGGCGGACAAACCATGGCTGATGAGTATAAACTGCCATTTCTGGGATCAATTCCGCTTGAGATGGGTATCAGGCAAAATGCAGATGCTGGCAAACCCACTGTGGTTGCTGAACCTGAAAGTGCAACTACCCAGCGCTATCATGAGATTGCTCTATTCACTGCTGGCCGCCTGGCAGCACGCAAAAAGAACTATAAAAGTTTATTTCCAAATATTGAAATTTCAAACACGTGATAGCGGCGATAGGTTTTCAAACCAAGTTTAATTCAAAATATAACCAGGCTAATCAGAGCAAAGCATTATGAGTGATAGCAGTTTAGGCAAATTATTTCGAGTCAGTACCTTTGGCGAAAGCCATGGTAAAGCGATTGGCTGCATTGTCGATGGTTGCCCTCCAGGATTGGAGTTGTCAGAGCAGGACCTGCAACCAGACCTTGACCGGCGTAAACCTGGCCAGTCACGCTATACAACTCAACGCAAAGAGCCTGATGAAGTGGAAATTCTGTCGGGCGTGTTTGAAGGAAAAACGACCGGAACTTCTATCGGTATGCTCATTCAAAACACAGACCAGAAATCCAAAGACTACAGCAACATCATGCAGACGTTTCGTCCTGGACATGCTGATTATACTTATGCACAAAAATATGGCATTCGTGATTATCGCGGTGGTGGTCGTTCGTCTGCTCGCACAACGGCAATGATTGTTGCTGCTGGTGGAATAGCGAAGAAGTATTTAAAGACAGAGTATGGTGTCGATATTTTTGCTTATATAGCTCAGATCGGAAGCGTCAAAATTACTCAGGTCGACCGCCAAGAAATCGCTAATAATCCGTTTAACACTCCTGATGCCAGCGTGGTTCCTGCAATGGAAGAGCTGATTAATTCTCTTCGTAAAGCAGGTGATTCCTGTGGAGCTCGAGTGAATGTATCTGCCCGTCATATGCCTGTAGGCTGGGGAGCGCCGATTTTCAATGAACTTGATGCTGATATTGCCAAAGCAATGATGAGTATAAATGCGGTTAAAGGCGTTGAAGTTGGCGCTGGTTTTGCTGCTGTTAGCCAAAAAGGTTCTGAGCACCGCGATGAAATCTACCCTGATGGCTTTGCTTCTAATAATGCAGGCGGGATTCTCGGTGGAATATCTTCTGGGCAAGACATTGAAGTCAGTATTGCATTGAAACCAACATCCAGCATCACCAAGCCAGGCCACTCAATTACGGTTGATGGTGAGCATAGCGAAGTCATTACCAAAGGTCGGCATGATCCTTGTGTTGGCATACGCGCTGTGCCAATAGCAGAAGCAATGTTGGCAATTACTTTAATGGATCATGCTCTGCGGCATAGAGCGCAAAATGCGGATGTTGATTCAGGTATACCTGTAGTACCTGCTAGCCGTTCCGAATCATAGTTCTGTTATATCTGACAACTTGATTCGGTCGTGCAATACTGGTCTTTAGCCTCTTTTTATGGTGTTTACTTCGCCATTGTAGGCAGCACCATACCGTATTTATCGCTGTATTTTGAATCTCTGGGCTTTTCCCCGCAGCAAATAGGGTCAATGATGGGCCTGTTGATGGTCAGCAAAATAATAGCGCCAAATTTCTGGGGCTATATAGTGGATGCTCATAACAAACAGCACACAGGTACTGGACGTCTACTTCCTTGGGCTCTAGGATGTGGCTGCATTCTATTTATTGCCTTAAATTTCACCGAGAGTTTTTGGGCTATCAGCGCTCTCATGTTGGGCTACAGTTTTTTTTGGAGTGCTGTTCTGCCACAGATAGAAGCTGCTGTTTTTAATCATTTGGGTGATAACAGACATCGCTATGGTCGGGTTCGTGTCTGGGGCTCAATTGGTTTTATTGTACTGGTTGTGCTGATGGGAAGTTTGTTAGAGCGTTTTGGTGTAAATTTATTGATTCCTGCAATCAGTATCCTGTTTATTATGCTTTGGTGTAACAGTTTGTTTGTTAAATCTGTTCAAAAGCCAGTAACGGCAATCGATACCACCCAATTTCGTCAGTTACTACCCCCCAGAGTTATCATCTTATTGAGCTTGTGCCTGCTCAGCCAAATGAGTCACGCACCTATGTACACCTTTTTGAGTGTGTACCTGCAGGACTTTGGTTACACTAAAACCGCTATTGGTTTGTTATGGGCTTTGGGCGTTGTCTGCGAAGTCGTTATTTTTATTTTTGCACATCGTTTTCTGCAACGGTTCAATCTGATTCATCTGCTGATTGCGTGTTTTGCTGTTGGTGCGGTGCGTTGGTTTTTATTGGCTCGTTATCCTCAGTTTGTTTGGGTTTTATCGGGTGCGCAAGCACTGCACGCTATTACCTTTGGATTGTATCATGCCACCGTAGCACAATTGATTAACCAGCATTTTACTGGCAACTACCAGGTTCGTGGACAAGCTCTGTATAGCAGTCTGACATTTGGTCTAGGGGGAGCTATTGGCAGCTTCGCCAGTGGATTTATCTGGGCGGAGTATGGTAGGCAAAACTTATTCTACTTGGTGGCTATGATTATGGTGATAGTAACCATATTATCTTTGATATTATTGCGTTCAGATAAGACTTAGACCGTTAAAGAACACTGGTATAGCCAGACTTTTGTCCTTGTGAATATTTTATTGCATAACAACGCAAAAAAATGCCCAATAATGTCAGCAGATAGATTATAATCCTTCGCGGCGATGGCAGTTGGTCTCCTCAGTGACGATACGTTGTGAACTCGGTCAGGTCCGGAAGGAAGCAGCCGCAGCAACTGCTTCGGGTACTAGGTTCTGGCTAGCTGTCATCGCTCTATTTTTAATGTATTTTTCTCGCGTTTTTTCAACGCACAACAAGAGTGTTGAACGTCAAGAATAGGGCTGTTGAAAATATTATCTGAGAATAAAAGAACAAAAGAGTAGGTAAACTATGACTTATATGGCGTTAGCCAGAAAATGGCGACCAAAACAATTTTCGGAAGTCATGGGGCAGACACATGTAATCAAAGCACTGTCTAACGCACTTGATAGCAATAGAGTCCACCATGCTTACCTATTTACTGGAACTCGAGGTGTTGGTAAAACGACACTGGCAAGGATTTTTGCCAAATCTTTAAATTGTGAACAAGGTATGAGTTCACAACCTTGTCAACAATGTTCTGTATGTCTATCTGTTGATCAAGGTAATTATGTCGATTTAATCGAAGTCGATGCCGCCTCACGCACTGGTATTGATGATATGCGTGAACTGTTGGATAACGTGCAATATGCGCCAACGTCAGGTAGTTACAAAGTGTATCTGATCGATGAGATACATATGCTCTCCAAAAGCAGCTTCAATGCTTTATTGAAAACCCTGGAAGAACCACCTGAACACATCAAGTTTCTGTTCGCTACGACTGATCCCCAAAAATTACCTGTCACGGTACTGTCACGCTGCCTGCAATTTAATTTACAGGCAATGCAACCAGCACAGATCACTGAACAAATCAGCAAAATTCTGCAAACAGAACAAATACACTTTGAACCTAAGGCAATTGACTTATTATCTAGAGCTGCAGATGGCAGCATGCGTGACTCTCTCAGCCTGCTTGAGCAAGCCATAGCGCAAAGTGCAAATGGTGTTCAGGAAGAGGCAGTACGTGCCATGTTGGGAACGATCAAGGCAGAGCATTTGAATGCACTTCTGCAAGCTTTGATTTCTCATGATGCAGATAATTTATTGGCAACCGTACATGACATGGCAACTTACGCGGTTGATTTTACTGCGGCTTTGGATCAATTGTTGATAGATTTACACCACACAAGCCTGGCTCATATGGCTCCGAAAGCCTTGAACAACAAGGTGGATGATATTCAGAAGTTTATGGATTATGCTGGGCAACTGTCGGTTGAAGATGTTCAACTGTTATACCAAATTGGTTTGATCAGCAAGCGTGACCTGGCATTAGCACCAGATCATCGCAGTGGGTTTGAAATGGCGTTGATGCGTATGCTGGCCTTCAAGCCAACGGCAGCGCCAGCAAAGTCAGTTTCCAAGCCAGCATTGCAAACACAAACGACACCCGAAATAAGTGACAAGCAAACACCGCAAAGCAATGACAATACATCGGCCAACCACAAAAACCCATCCGCTGATAAAGAGCCTTTAGCCAGTAAAGAGCCTTCAGCGTATAAAGAGCCTTTAACTGATAAAGAACCTTCCATCGAGAAGGAACATTTCGCTCCGCAAACAACATTAACGCAAGCCAGCACTGACAACACGCCGACAGAGCAAACTGTCAGTGAACCAACTTCAATGCCACCGGCTCACAATACAGTTGAGCCTTCAACTCCAGCCTCCCAAGAGCAACAACCATCAGCATATGAACAGTCTTCAGCTGGTGTAGAGCCTTCGACTGGTGTAGAGCCTTCGACTGGTGTAGAGCCTTCGACTGGTGTAGTGCCTTCAGCCTATAGAGAGCCTTCAGCCTATAAAGAGCAAGAGCCATCATACACCCCCCAGGACAATGCAATTGCCCCCCCAACAATAGATCAACAACCCATAGAGTCTAGTGAGCCACTCGGTCATAATCATGCAGAGATGAATCCTGCAAGACAGACGCCCATGGGAACAACAACAATGAATGATGCTAATGCTGTAACTCCAGTTACTCATCAAAATGACATTCAAAAACCATCGGAACCTTTACCAGTTGCAGAACCTTATGCTGGCAATAACGTTTCTCAACATGCACCTTCTCAAGTGTCATCACCAGGTCAACCTCAACAAATGGCACCTGATCAATACTCGAATATTGTTGAAAATACCGACAGGGTAGCTCCAAGCTTTTCTGAACCAACACACCTTGATGCAGATCCGAGCTATAATGCACCGCCCGCTGAAAGCTATCAAAGAGATTCCCGCCAAGAACCACAGTTGGCACCAACGACCGCTCAACCTGTCGTAACTGAAGATACTTTTGTTGCTGATAATGCACCTCAACCTCCCGCATTTACACAACATGAAGCACCGGCAGAGTCATCTGAGCCATCCATAACTGCTGGTCTGCCAGCCGCATCTCCTGCACAATGGGCTGGTATGATTGAAACATTGAATCTCAATGGCTTAATCAGAGAGTTAGCGATGAATATGTCCTGTGATGACATACAGGGCAATCCTATGGTGTTGAAATTGGACCCTGATTTTCAGTATTTGCATAACCAACCTCGTGAGGACTCTATTGTGAAAGAGATCCAAAAAGTTCGAGGAGATGGCTGTGATGTGAAAGTAGAGTTTGAAAAAACAATTTCAGAAACACCGTCTGAGAGATTGGCTCGCCTGCAATCTGAACGAATGCAAGCGACAAAAACAGGGTTAACAGAAGATCAGGGCGTTCAGGATTTGATGAACTCTTTCGACCTGTCAATGAACGAAGCAAGCATTAAGCCTCACGGGACTTAAATGCATTAATCAACATATTGAACAGGCGGCAGTGCTGATTGATTCGATAATATACAACATAATGAAGGTGATACTATGAAAGGCGGTTTAGGCAACATCATGAAGCAGGCGCAAATGATGCAGGAAAATATGAAAAAAGCACAGGAAGAATTGGCTCAACTGGAAGTTACGGGCAGTGCTGGTGGTGGTATGGTTACCTTGACAATGACCTGCCGTCATGATGTTCGCAAAGTCAGTATTGATCCAGAACTGATGTCCGATGACAAAGAAATCATCGAAGATTTAGTTGCTGCGGCGATGAATGATGCGGTTAAAAAGGTTGAGCAGACTACACAAGACAAAATGTCTGGTCTGACAGGAGGAATGAATATTCCTGGTATGAACCTGCCTTTCTAATTCAGCAATATTATTCGCAAATTTCCATGTCGAATGCTAAAGCTATCGAGGCTTTGAAAGAGGCGCTACGTTGTTTGCCTGGCGTAGGTCCAAAAAATGCCCAACGCATGGCCTTTCACTTGTTGGAACGTGATCGGGAAGGCGCACAATCTATCGCTGATGCTTTGCAAAATGCATTGCACAATATCGGTCATTGTGAACGGTGCAATACCTTCTCAGAGCAAACTCTTTGTGATATTTGTTCCTCCGTAAAACGTGATAAGGCCTTGTTATGTATTGTGGAAACGCCAGCAGATTTGGAGGCGATAGAGCAGGTTGGGGCTTATAGCGGCTTGTATTTTGTTCTGATGGGGGTTTTGTCGCCTTTGGATGGGGTTGGGCCAGAAACATTGGCCTTGGATAAACTTCACAGTGTGCTGCAGCGAGAGCCCATCAGTGAAATTATAATCGCAACCAATCTGACCGTAGAAGGCGAGACCACGGCTGATTATCTATTTGCCAGTTTGCAGCAATACGAAGTGACTACGTCACGTCTGGCTCGTGGAGTTCCGGTTGGAGGAGAGCTTGAATATATGGATCAAGGCACTGTAGCCCAAGCTTTCCGTGACAGAAAAGTCATTTAATACCGCTTAAGAATCAAGCCTTACCTTCTATATCAATGCTTATTGTTATCATTTTTATCATAAATCAGGTAGGCTTAACAATTTATAACCTTTCTTTATAAGGAGTTGTGTGTGGCGCAAAATCGTGATGCTTTAGTTTGGATGGACTTGGAAATGACTGGTCTTTACCCTGAACACGATCGTATTATTGAAATGGCAACGATCATTACAGATCGGGACTTACGCATTATTGCCGAAGGCCCGGTTATAGTGATCAAACAAAGTGACGAAATGCTTGATGGTATGGATGAATGGAATACCCGCACGCATACGCGAACCGGTTTAGTTGACCAAGTAAAACGTTCTCGTATCACAGAAAGGCAGGCTGAGATTGAAACCTTGGATTTCATACAGCGTCATGTGCCAAAAAACCGTGTTCCTTTATGCGGTAATAGTATTTGTCAGGATCGACGTTTTTTATATAAGTATATGCCTGAATTGTCGGAGTGGTTGCACTATCGAAATATTGACGTTAGTTCCGTCAAAGAGTTGGTGCGCAGTTGGCGTCCAGAAATTCTGCAAAATCACACGAAACGCTCAACTCACAAAGCCTTGGACGATATACGTGAATCCATTGAGGAACTCCGGTTTTATCGACAATATATGTTCGAAGAGTAGGGCATTCGAACCCACAGAGGTGTTACCATGTTAACAATAGCAGCGGTACTCTGTTTTCTTATTGGTGCCATACATTCAGTGCTGGGAGAACGATATATTCTAGTTCGTTTATTTCGTCGAGATAATATCCCTCATTTATTCGGCAGCGATTTTTTTACGAAAAGAACGCTGCGCTTTGCCTGGCACATCACAACAATTGCCTGTTGGGGGTTTGCTTATCTTTTGTGGATGATAGGACAAAACCCTGACAATCTGGCCAAGATTGTTTTGCTCACGATTGCTGTTGTGTTTTTTATCAGTGGGGTTTTCTCGTTTGGCTTTACCCGGGGGCGTCATTTAAGTTGGATCGTATTTTGGACGATAACAGCATTGGTATATAGCGCTGCAAAAGTTATTTAGATAAAATTCAATGACTTAAAGTTAAAAGTTAAACCAACATCTTCTTTCCTGATTGTTCCTTTTCCTGTGCGGCGCTATTCTTATCTGGGTTCGTTTGTGGGATGACTAAACCCCGTTGAACCGCTGGACGAGCTTCTAACTGTTCAAACCAGCGTTTTAAATGTGGTAGGTCTTCAATACTCACTTCGGCCCATTCGTGGCTACGTACCCATGGGAACGTAGCAAAATCAGCAATGCTTAAATCTCCACACAAAAACTCGTGATCAGCCAGGCGGTTATTATAAACCTCATAAAGTCGGCGAGTTTCTTTTTGATATCGCTCGATAGCAAAGGGAATTTTTTCCGGCGCATAGCGCACAAAAACATGCGCCTGGCCCTGCATTGGGCCAAGTCCACCCATCTGAAACATCAGCCACTGTATGACTTCAGAGCGTTTCTTCGGGTCGTCGGGTAAGAACTGACCATACGTTTCGGCCAGATAGAGCAAAATAGCTCCAGACTCGAAAACCACAAAATCATCATTGGCCTGATCAACAATCACAGGGATTCGCCCGTTAGGGTTCATGGCCAAATACCAGTCTTGCTTCTGTTCAAGCTGCCCGAGATCGATTGATTGATAATTATAATTGTGGCCCATTTCTTCCAACATTATGGAAACTTTGCGGCCATTTGGAGTGCCTGCAGTATAGAGTTTAATCATTTAAAATCTCGTTCAGTAGAGTTGTCTCTGTATGGTTATTCTGATGTTGTGCTATTGCCCATTCAATATGCTCTTTTACCATAGGTGTCGAACTTGCAAGCTTGTTATGCAGACCTGCAAGAATGTCAGGTGACGTTTGTGCATTGCCTAGGCCAACAGCCAGATTGCGTTGCCAGCGTTCATACCCAATGCGGCGAATGGCTGAGCCTTCTGTATATCGTAAAAATTCTTCTTCCGACCAATCAAACAATTCCAGCAGTTTTCGGTTGGTCAAATGCTGACGCGGAGCAAAATCCGGTTCCTGAGTCAATTGAGCAAACTTATTCCAAGGACAGACCAATTGACAATCATCACAACCATAAACCCTGTTGCCTATCTGCGCTCTCAGGTTCTCAGGTATGGCCTCTTTGAGTTCAATGGTTAAATATGAGATACACAGACGGGCATCGAGTTGATAGGGAGCCACAATAGCCTTAGTTGGGCAGATATCTATACATTTCTGGCACGAACCACAATGATTAGTCGCTGGCTGAGACTCAACCAGAGGCAAATCTGTATAAATTTCCCCCAGAAAAAACCAGGAACCAGTTTGTTCCTGTATGAGATTCGTATGCTTGCCAATCCAGCCAAGCCCCGCTTTTTCAGCTAGTGCTTTTTCCAATACGGGGGCGCTGTCAGTAAACACTCGATAACCAAATTCGCCTAAAAAATCAGCAATTTTAATGCTTAGCTTTTGCAAACGATTACGCATTAATTTGTGATAATCACGTCCCAGAGCGTAGCGTGAGATATAAGCTGTGTCAGCTTGTTGCAAAATGGCCTCTGCATCAGACATGTTTTCTGGCAAATACCCCATTCGAGCAGAGATCACAGTGCAGGTACCTTCAATCAATTCTTGTGGACGAGAGCGTTTAGTTCCATGGCGTTGCATATAATCCATCTCACCATGAAAGTTCTTGGCCAACCATTGGTTCAGGCGCTTTTCATGCTCACTGAGATCAATGTTGCTGAACCCTAACTCATCAAACCCGAGATCCAAGCCAAACTGTCTGATCTGCTGTTGGGCATCAGAGGTTAGTACTGGTTCTGTGTTTGTTGCGATGGGCATGTAAGACTCTGGTTCTTATTGAAAGTGCTAAGTACACATAATAAGGAAGTATGGATAGCTGAACAATAGCATTGTATTTAGTCCGTTAGGAAGAGTTATAATCAGATAATATAAGTGCAAAAGCACGGCATAACGACATTAACCACAGAGTTGCAATCTTTACTAAGCTAAAATTTTAATGAAAACAAAGTACTTAGCCCATACTGTTGATGAGATGCAAGAGCTTGGAATGGCTCTATCCCAAGAGTTATCAACCCCCATACTGTGTTATTTCAGTGGCGATCTAGGGGCCGGTAAAACAACATTAATTCAAGGCCTTCTGAAGGGTTATGGTTATGCCGGAGCTGTTACTAGCCCGACTTATAACCTTGTGCATGAATACCCATTAGAGGACAAAACGGTTTATCATCTGGATCTTTATCGGCTGCAAACAGATGAAGAGCTTGAGGCATTGGGATTTCGTGACTTATTTTCAGACTCCAGCGTGTTGCTGGTAGAATGGCCTCAGAAAGCAGAAGCGGTGTTGCCAGAGCCAGACTACTATATTCAAATTAACAAACAAGACGGGGTGCGTACCGTAGAATTACGTAAAGGGTGATTTAATCGATTCCAAGAGAACCACATTAGTAACTATCGGTAATGGTATTCATCGACAAAAACTGATGTAATGCTGTTTGTTAATAACTTCTCTACTTATTGGATTTAATAGTTTTTCCGCATGATATTAATGTCACTCCCAATCAAATTCCAAACCGTCAGAAACTCCTTTTTCAACATTGGAAACCGTGCGGGAATCAAGATGGTAATGCTGTTGCTGTTGTTCATTACCTCGATGGTAATAAATGTATCAACATTAGCCGCTGATATAAATGGTATTCGTGTCTGGGATGCACCTGATCATTCAAGAGTCGTCTTTGATTTGTCTGAAAACGCGAGTTATCAAGCATTTACGCTGAATAATCCTCGCCGTCTGGTCATTGATATAAAACAAGGCAAACATCAGGCTGATTTACCAGTCTTGACGAACAATCCCAGAATAGAAACTATTCGCCATGGAACTATGGAGGAGGGAGTTTATCGCTATGTCATAGAAGTAAAGCGAGCTCTGAAGAAACCTAACCATTTTCAATTAAGTCCTAACGATATTTATGGTCATAGATTGGTCATAGATTTATTTGATCTGGATGGAGCTGAATCACCACTTAGCAACACAACAGCTCAATCAGATACAGAGCCATCATCTGCCGAACAAAGCGAGGTTAATACAACAAAACCAACCCCTATCGAACCTGTGCCGGGATTGATCACCACAACGGTTACAACTGAATCAGCGAATTCAAAGCAAACAAAAGCAGCATCAAGTCAAACCACCGCCCCATTAAAGAGGAAAAAGTTATTAGTAGCCATTGATGCAGGCCACGGTGGTGAAGACCCGGGAGCCATTGGCTACCGCAAGATTCGAGAAAAACACCTGACTCTGGCTATTGCCAAACAACTGTACAGCATTGTCAATAAACATCCGAATATGCAAGCAGTGCTTATTCGCAATGGCGACTATTTTATCCGTTTAAGGGATCGCACGCGAAAAGCACGCAAACAAAAAGCGGATATGTTTATCTCCATTCATGCCGATGCCTTCACTAAAAAATCAGCCAGTGGTTTTTCTGTGTTTGCATTATCGCAGCGCGGCGCATCAAGTGAAATGGCTCGTACTCTGGCGAAAAAAGAAAACGCGGCGGATTTAATTGGTGGAGTCAGTTTAAAAGACAAAGATGACTTGCTTGCCCAAGTGCTGCTCGATTTGTCAATGACCAACAATATCTCTGAAGGTGTAGAGTTTGGTTCCTATGTGCTGAAAGAGTTGTCAAAAATTGGAAAGTTGCATAGTAAACGAGTTGAACAGGCCGGTTTTGCTGTCCTAAAGTCACCGGATATTCCTTCAATTCTGGTGGAAACAGGGTTTGTAACTAACCCCAGTGAAGCAAAAAAACTCAGTAATAAAAAATATCAGCGTCGCATAGCCGAGGGCATTTACAATGCAATTCTCAAATACAGCAATAAAAACCCGCTGTATGTCCCACAAACAACTTATACTGCAAGCGCTTCTGACCCCAAGGTCAGTGCCAGTAGAGGAACGCCGGAAGCGGGGACGCAGGCGCAGTTTCATCGAGTTAAATCAGGGGATAACCTTTCTTCAATTGCTCAACGCTATAAAACTTCCAGCAAAAAAATCCGCCAATGGAATAACTTGCGTTCATCAAAAATCTTTGTCGGTCAAAAGTTACGTGTTGGCTCTAAAACATCCAATAGCAATCAGGTTGCAGCAAGTTCACAAACAGCCAGCAAGACGAAGACAATCATTCATAAAGTACGCAGTGGTCAAAGTCTGTCTGTCATTGCAGAGCGTTATCGTGTTTCAATTCGATCAATCAAAAAACGCAATAAATTAAAAAGCAATAAGCTGTATGTCGGACAAAAATTAAAAATTGATACCAAGGTGTCCTCAAGTTCGACAACTGCCAGCAAAGCATCAACAACAAGTAAAAAAATTGTTCATAGAGTTAAACGAGGGCAGACGCTGTCTGGTATAGCTGATAAATATGGTGTTAGCCAGGCTTCCATTAAAAAAGCCAGCAATTTACGCTCATCTCGGCTGCAAATAGGACAGCGACTGACCATAATCACTAAAACGGCACAACCAAAAACAATAGTACACAAAGTCAAACGAGGTGAAACCTTGTCTGGGATTGCACAACGTTATAAATCGAGCACTAGCAAAATTAAAGCGGCCAATCAAATCAGTTCAAACCGATTATCGATTGGCCAGAAACTGAAGATACCAACAATATAAGCGAATTATTTAAGCGAACTATGTCAACAACACCGGGATTGTCGCCAACACACAGAATTCATGCGCTTGATGCAAAGCTGGTCAATCAGATCGCTGCTGGCGAAATCATAGAAAGACCAGCATCGATATTAAAAGAGTTAATTGAAAACTCACTTGATGCAGGTGCCAAGTTGATCCAGATAGAAGCTGACAATGGTGGTGTAAAACGACTGAAAGTGGTCGATGATGGCCATGGTGTTGGGCGCCATGATTTGGCTCTGGCTTTATCACGTCATGCTACCAGCAAGATCAATAGCATGGGTGACCTTGAGACTATTGCCACTTTGGGATTTCGTGGTGAGGCTTTGCCAAGTATCGCTTCTGTTACCCGTTTGACGTTAACCTCGCGTACCAGCGAAGACGAACAGGCATGGCAAGTATCCAGTGAAGGTAATAATACAACATCAACGCCAGTGCCTGTTGCTCATCCTGTTGGCACCAGCATCGAAACCCGGGATTTATTTTATAATACACCAGCACGTCGTAAATTCCTTAAAGCAGAAACAACTGAATATAAGCACCTCACACAGTTAGTTCGGCGGATGGCTCTGTCCAGCAATTCAACGACGTTTAAATTTACCCATAATGGCAAATTGGTAATGCATTTGCCCGCATGTACTTTAGAAGATGGGCGTCGAGTGCGTGATATATGCGGCAAGAATATGACGGAAAACAGCCGTTATTTGTCTGAAACACATCAATCTATAACCTTATCTGGTTGGGTAGGTTTGCCCAGCTTTTCTCGCAGTCAGGCAGACATGCAGTATTTCTTTTTAAATGGGAGGCTGATTCGAGATAAAACCGTCATTCATGCTGTGCGTCTGGCCTATCAGGATGTTCTGTTTCATGGACGTCACCCTGTCTATGTCTTGATGTTGCAGATGGACCCAAGTGCTGTCGATGTCAATGTGCATCCGACTAAGCACGAAGTACGTTTTCGTGATAGTCGAGATGTGCATAATTTTATTTACAGGACTATAAAACCCCATGTTCAACAAAGCGCCGGTGAACAGCCTAGTTTGACGTTGGAAACGAACCAACGAATGGCTCAACCACAACCTGACGTTGTCGCCCCGACACAACAGACTCAATTCCCACTGCATTCAACACCTGCACAAAACACATATAGAACAGGGCAGGATCAACATAATAATAGCCCTCAGCAATTTGCGGCAAGCCAACAGTTTCAGCAGCCATCAATGGTTAATCAGACATCCTCTTCATATGCTGTAAAACCGGATTTTATGCGTAATGCTGAGCCTGATAAGGAACGGGAAGATGTTGCCACTGATGATATTGTGCTGCCATTGGGTTATGCCGTTGCTCAATTGCATGGCATTTATATACTGGCACAAAATCAAGAGGGTTTGATTGTCGTAGATATGCATGCCGCTCACGAACGAATTACTTATGAAAAATTCAAACAGCAACTCGATGGGCAGACTTTGCAACAGCAACCTTTATTGGTCCCGGTATCAATTGTAGTCAGCGCTGATGAAATGCAAACCTGGCAACAACAACCCGAGCTGTTTGTTGATTTAAAACTGGATATTGAACAATTAGCTGATGACACTTTGGTTGTGAGAGCTGTTCCAGATATGTTGGCACAAGCTGATATCGCACAGCTGGTGCGTGATGTTTTGGCGGATATAGTCACTTTGGGTCAAAGTCAGCGCATTGAGTCAACCATGCATGAAATACTCTCCAGCATGGCCTGTCATGGCTCTGTCAGAGCCAATCGCGCTTTAAGTATTGCTGAGATGAACGCCTTGCTTCGTGATATGGAGAAAACTGAGCGCAGCGGGCAATGCAATCATGGTCGGCCAACCTGGGTACAAATGGATTTAAGCTTGATGGATAGCTGGTTCAAGCGTGGCCAGTAACTCTATATTGCCTCAACTGGCCAGTGCGCCAGATAATATCCCCGTTATTTTTTTAATGGGACCAACTGCAACGGGGAAAACTGATGCTGCAGCTTACTTGACGCATTATTTACCCGTTGAAATCGTCAGTGTAGATTCATCTTTGGTTTATCGAGGAATGGATATAGGAACTGCTAAGCCAGATCCAGCGTTTTTACAATCTTACCCTCATCATTTAGTCGATATTCGCAACCCCGATGAGACCTATTCTGCAGCTGACTTCGTTGCGGACAGCACACGTTTGATTAAAGAGATAACGGCTAGAGGGAACATTCCTTTATTAGTAGGAGGTACCTCATTTTATTTTTCTGCACTGGAACGTGGCTTGCCGGACTTGCCTCCTGCGTGTCCTGATGTCCGTAACAGGATAAATGAACAGGCAGAGACGCAGGGTTGGGCTGCTTTGCACGCTCATTTACAGGATATAGATCCCAAAAGTGCAGCCAGGATCGATATTAACGACCCGCAGAGAATACAACGCGCACTGGAAATAAATGAGTTAACAGGAAAGCCTGTTGGACTCTATACTGATTCCAAATGTCCGATTCCCAACCCAATTTGCAAAATCGCCATGAGTTTTTCTGATCGTGCTGTTTTACACAAAAGAGTGCAACAACGTTTCGATATAATGCTCGAGGCTGGCCTAGTTGCTGAAGTCAAGACACTAATTGATGACAAATACGACAGAAATCTTCCTGCTTTCAGAATGATAGGTTATCGTCAGACGATAGAATTCCTTGAAGAAAAGATAAATTTAGATAAAATGGTGGAGAGTGGGGTGATTGCTACTCGCCAGTTAGCTAAACGTCAGCTGACTTGGTTGCGAAACCAAAGTAATGTTATGTGGTGGGTCAGTGATCAAGAGCTAATAGACAAACGTTTTCAAAGTTTATTGGCTTATATACAACAATTAGTTATAACTCTTTATAGGTAAGAACAGGTAAAGAAAAAAGGCTTTCTTTTTAGCGTTGAATGAGTACAAAAACTTTAAAGAAAAGTCACTGTGCAATAGAACTTGAGTTAAATTACTTATTCTGTTGTATAATTTAGGAAGTACTTGATTCTAAATACTATAAATAGTTAAAAACAATAATAAAATTCGAGAATAAAAATGGCACAACAAAAAGGGCAAATGTTACAAGACCCATTTCTTAATACATTACGTAAAGAAAGAACTCCGGTTGCAATTTACCTGGTTAATGGAATCAAACTGCAAGGACAAGTAGAGTCATTTGATCAGTTTGTTATTGTATTAAAAAATCCAACTGTCAATCAGATGATTTATAAACATGCAGTTTCAACAGTAGTTCCTGCTAAAGCAATTAAATACCTTCCGGATATTGAAGAATAAGCGTGCTTATTGGGAAATTCATTGTTATTGTAAGAGTTATTAGCCGTAGTTAGTAACTCTAATTATCTTGGACGTTTTAACAACTTCTTTTTTGACTGGATCTATCTATTTCATGCCAAACGAATTGGCTTATTATTATATTTGTGTTTGAACCTGCACCACAGCATTTAAATCCTAAAACCCTGATTGTCTATCAGCGAGACTCGACCAAAAACGACGACTCTGCACTTGAAGAGATTCGTTTGTTGGCTGAATCTGCTGGCTGTCAGGTGTTTGATTGCATAACTTCCTATAAAAACTCACCGGATAAAGCGACTTATGTTGGCAGCGGTAAGGCGGATGAGATTCGACAATACGTTGCCGCGAATGACATTGAGTTGGTGATATTTAATCATACTATTTCATCCATTCAGGAACGTAATGTTGAAAGGCACATAAAGTGTCGGGTATTAGATCGAACGGGATTGATTCTTGATATTTTTGCACAACGCGCACGCACCCATGACGGTAAATTACAGGTTGAGCTGGCACAACTACAGCACCTGTCGACACGATTGGTCAGGGGTTGGACTCACTTGGAACGTCAAAAAGGTGGTATTGGTTTACGAGGCCCCGGTGAAACCCAGTTGGAGACTGACCGGCGTTTAATTGGTCAACGCATCAAACACCTCCACCAACGCTTGAAAAAAGTGTCAGCACAACGAGAACTGCGACGAAAGTCACGCAAAAAAGTACCAGTGCCAACGATTTCACTGGTAGGTTATACCAATGCCGGGAAATCCTCCTTATTCAATGCGCTGACAAATTCGAGCGTTTATGTCGAAGATCAGCTGTTTGCGACCCTGGATACCACTATGAGGCGTTTGGAACTGCCGGATTACGGACCGATAATTCTGTCCGACACCGTTGGTTTCATTCAAGATTTACCCCATTCGCTGGTTAAAGCATTTCACTCGACACTGGAAGAGGTCACGAATGCCCAATTATTGGTGCACGTAGTTGATTCTGCAGCGCTGGACAAGCAGCAACGCATAGATGAAGTTGATGCTGTTTTAAGAGAAATAGAGGCCAGTGATATTCCTGTCATTACTGTTTTTAATAAAATAGACCTATACGAAGCACAAGCTAAGCGTTTATCCACTGAACAGGGTGGTGAGCGCATCTGGTTATCGGCTCACAGTGGAGAAGGAATACCCTTGTTGTTGAAAGCGATAGATGAACAGTTAACGCTTAAGCATCAATATCTTAATATTACCTTGCTTCCAGCAGCAGCAAAGCTAAGAGCAGATCTGTATGAACGAAATGTGGTACAGAGTGAAACGACACTCGAAGATGGCTCCAGCGCAATGCAAGTAAGGTTATCACCTGCAGAGTATGGTTGGTTACAGCAGCAGGGCGATGCGGTAACATTTGAAACAACACCAAATTAACAACTAAATCATTAATCATGAGAAAATAAAGGTAATTACTGACACAGGGAAAACCTCATTGACCTTATATTTTCGTCAATGTTCTGCGGTTTTTCTTGAAAGTCCATGGTAATATCCCCATTCTCAAAGTCACAGTAACCCTTGGAGACTATCAATGCCTTGGAATGAACCAGGTTCTGGCAAATCACCTAACCCGAATAGAGGGAAAGGGCCGGATATAGAAGACATTATTAATAATATAAAAGACAATTTTGGCGGTAGTGGTGGTAATAAATCATCAGGCCCCGGCTTTTCATTATTCCCTCTGATATTAATCGGTGGGTTTCTATTTTGGGCTTACAACAGTTTTTACATCGTTAATGAGGGTTCTGAAAGCGTTGAACTACGCTTGGGTAAATACACTCAAACTGAAGGTCCAGGTCTGAATTTTATAATCTGGCCTATAGAAAGAAAAATCCCAGTTAATACTCAAACCATTCGAACAGTTGAAGTCGGTTATCGTGATTCTGGCCCGCAGCTGAACGAAGCTCTGATGTTGACCAATGATGAAAACATAGTCGATGTTACGATGGCTGTTCAATACACTATTAAAGAAGTCAAAGATTTGATCTTCAATGTCGGTAATGTTGAGTATCAAGGGGTTATGGACGATGTGGTTCGTGGTGCTACCGAAAGTGCATTGCGAGAAGTCGTTGGTGGAACTAAAATGGATGATTTGCTCACAGCTGGTCGAAGTATTATTGACTCGAATACCAAAGATCTCCTGCAAACTATCTTAGATCGTTATCAGACAGGCATTCAAATTGAATCTATTGAAATTCAAGATGCTAAACCACCTCGCGAGGTACGTGATGCCTTTGATGATGTAGTTAAAGCTGATCAGGATAAAGTGACTCTAGTCAACCAAGCTGAAGCTTATGCTAATGACATAATTCCTAAGGCTCGTGGTCGCGCCGCGCGAATTCTGCAAAATGCTGAAGCCTATAAAGAAACTACAGTAGCTCAGGCCACTGGTGAAGCGGAACGTTTTAACCAGATTTTAACTGAATACCTCAAAGCGCCTGAAATTACTCGAAAACGTTTATATCTGGAAACAATGGAACAGGTCTTGAGCAACACCAATAAAGTGTTGGTTGACCAACAAAGTGGAGGCAATAGTTTGATGTATTTGCCTATTGATAAAATCATAGAAAACAACAAATCCCGTCCACAGACCTTGAACAATAATATCAACCCTAGAACGACGCAGGAAAATGTAGGTGGTTTGACTACTTCGAACAACAGGCGCAATAGTTCCATTAGAGAGGGGCGTTAACAATGGATAAAAAAATAACGGCATTATTGCTCATAGTAGGCATTAGTTTATTAGTTATTAAGAGTGCGGTTTTCACAGTAAATGAATGGGAACGGGCATTAAAATTTCAATTTGGTGAATTCTCTGGTGAAGAGATACAACCAGGTCTGCATTTCAAAATGCCCTGGGTAAACACTATTGAAAAATACGATGTGCGTATCCAGACAATGGATAAAGAACCTGAAAAATTCATTACCGTAAACAAAGAAGAACTGTTTATTGATAGTTTTGTTAAATGGCGCATAAGTGATTTGCAACAGTATTATAAATCAGTCAAGAATAAGATTCGTGCTGAAAATCGATTGCAGCAAAAAGCGATTAACAGCATAAAAGAGCAAATTGCGAAACGTACTATCAGCGAAGTGGTTGCTGGTGAACGCAAGAAAATCATGGAAAACGTGCAAAACGCGGTATCTGCTGAAGCAGTGAGCATTGGGATAGAAGTGGTTGATGTTCGACTCAAACGTGTTGATTTGGCAGATTCAATTCGAGGAAACGTGTTTAACCGTATGCAGTCAGAGCGAGAACGTATTGCCAAGAACAAACGAGCTACCGGTTCTGAGGAAGCAGAACGAACTCGCGCTGCAGCAGATCGCGAAACGAAAGTTACCATCGCAGAAGCGGTTAAAAAGTCTGAAATCCTCAGAGGTGAAGGTGATGCTACAGCAACTAAGATTTATGCTGACATCTATGGCAAAGACCAGGAGTTCTATGAACTCTATAAAAGTCTAGATGCTTATAAAAACACATTCAGCGGTGGTAATGACCTGATGGTTATTGATCCAAACTCTGATTTCTTCAGATACTTTAAATCCGGCCAATAGGCTGATAACCGATTAGGAAGTTGCGATGTTCGATTGGGAAGCATTAGGTGCTGGGTTTGCATTTTATCTGATTCTGGAAGGGTTAATGCCACTGCTTAACCCGGAAGGTTTCAAAAGAACCCTGGCCCTGGTGCTGGTGACGCCTTCAAGCCAACTGCGCTTTTTTGGTGCAATTGTCATTATCTCGGGCATTGCGCTACTTTATTGGGTCAGATAAAAAACTTATGTCAAACTCCATAAACCCTCCCTTGAATTCAACCTGGCTATTGCCGCAAGGCGTTAACGAAATACTTCCGGTTGAAGCTCGTGTTCTAGAAAACCTGCGCAGAGATGTTCTTGATGAATTACAAGCTCATGATTTTCAGTTGGTATTCCCGCCAATGATGGAGTTTCTGGATTCATTGATACAGGGTGCAGGGGCCAATTTAACGACACAAACCTTTAAAGTGCCCGACTACGATAGCCACAAAACATTGGGGATTCGGGCAGATATGACGCCGCAACTGGCTCAAATTGATGCACATCGTTTACACAATAACGCGATAAACCGGCTGTGTTACATTGGAACAGTATTACGTACCAGACCGATGACATTAGGTGGCTCCAGAGAATTATTGCAACTAGGGGCTGAAATATTTGGTGATGCCTCTTTGGAAGCTGACCAGGCAATTATTGATGCGATGCTTCAAGTTTTAAAACTAAGTGGCATTGAGTCAACCACACTCAGTTTAAGCCATGTTGCTATCTTTTCAACCTTGGTTGATGTTCTGGAATTACCAGAATCATTATCCTCATTATTATTTGATGCTATTTTACGTAAATCCGCACCGGATATTGCTTTGATAGACAGTCAAAATAAGCAGGATCTGAGCATATTTCAAGGATTGCTCAGTTGTAGAGGTTCAGCAGACGTTTTGAACGTCTTTCTTGATCTATTGAAACAATACCCAAATCTGGCAGACAATAACATCATCATTAATGCGCTGACTGAATTGCAGCAATTAGCTTCTTATCTACAGAACAGTACGATAGATGTCCATATTGATTTGGCAGAATTGCATGGTTACCGGTATCATACCGGCCTGACGTTTCAAGCATTTGTTGCCGGTGAAGGCCGAGCAATAGCTAAAGGCGGTCGATATAATGGCATCAGCTCAGACGCTGATACCACACGTCCGGCAACTGGCTTCAGTGCCGATTTAAAAGTATTGGCACAATTCGTCGCTTAAAACGACTATCTGGCACAGCCAGATAGATTGTCTAATTATTATTCACCATTTATTTCCAGCGTAATCAAAAAAAACATTATGAGTAAAAATGTCATTGTAGTCGGCACACAGTGGGGCGACGAAGGTAAAGGTAAGATTGTCGATTTATTGACTGAAAAAGCCGAAGTTGTTGTTCGCTTTCAAGGTGGTCACAATGCTGGCCATACCTTGGTTATCAATGGCGAAAAGACCGTTCTTCATCTGATTCCTTCAGGAATTCTGCATGAAAATGTTCAATGTATTATTGGCAATGGTGTAGTTGTTTCCCCAGAGGCTTTATTGACTGAAATGGATAAACTTATTGCCAGTGGCGTGCCAGTTGAGCAACGTTTAGCATTAAGTAATGCATGTCCGTTGATTATGCCGTATCATATCGCTCTGGATGTTGCTCGTGAGAAAAAACGTGGCAACAAAGCCATTGGTACCACAGGCCGTGGTATAGGCCCGGCTTATGAGGATAAAGTCGCTCGTCGTGGATTACGTCTTGGCGATTTGGTCAACAGTGACCGTTTCAGTGACAAAGTAGCGACTGTAATGGAGTATCATAATTTTGCGCTTGAACACTATTATGGTGTGGAGCCACTTGATATCAAAGAGGTTACGGAACAAGCATTAAGCTACCGTGAACGCCTGGCTCCAATGATGGTTGATGCTATACAGTTACTTGATGATTATCGTAAAGCTGGCAAACCAATGATGTTTGAAGGCGCACAAGGCATGATGTTGGACATAGATCATGGAACTTATCCATTTGTAACTTCATCAAATACTACAGCCGCCGCAGCAGCAAGTGGTTCTGGTGTGGGTCCAAATTGCTTTAGCGATATCCTTGGTATCGTCAAAGCCTACACAACTCGTGTCGGGGCTGGTCCGTTCCCTACTGAGCTGGACGATGCCGCAGGCGAACACCTTGGCGTCAAAGGCCATGAATTTGGAGCCACTACAGGCCGTCAGCGCCGTTGTGGTTGGTTTGATGCTGTATTGTTACGTCGTTCACGACAAGTTAACGGCCTGACATCATTGTGCTTAACCAAACTTGATGTGCTTGATGGCATGGAAGAAATAAAAATATGTACTGCTTATGACTATGAAGGTCAGCAGTTAGATGTGGCGCCAGTAGGCGCAGAGATGTTGGCGAAATGTACGCCAATTTATGAAAGTATGCCAGGGTGGTCTGAACCGACCAACGGCATTGAAGAATTTAACCAATTGCCCCAAGCGGCAATTGACTATATCAAACGCCTGGAAGCCTTGATTGATGTACCGATAGACATTGTTTCTACCGGTCCAGATCGAGCTGAGACCATGGTGTTGAGAGATCCATATAAATAAATGACAAAAAAGGAAAGAAACAGTAAACATAAACGCCTGAAAAGCGAGGTAATTCTTAATTATTTAAACAGTAAAAAAGAACCAGTTACGACAAGAGCAATTGCACAAGTGCTGGGTCGTTCCAGTAAACAGGGTGTCGCAGATACCGAAAAATTACTGGAGCAATTACATAATCAAAACAAAATAACACAAGTTCGTCGGCATCGCTGGGTAATACCGGATGCCTCACTTGAAGTTATCGGCACCGTAGTCGGCCACTTTGATGGTCATGGTTTTGTGCTGCCAGAGCAGGGCGGTGAGAAGATATTTCTTCGAGCACATGACATGCGTGAAGTTCTGCACAATGACACTGTCAAAGTCAAAATCACTGGAAGGGGCTCTGGCAAGGATAAAAAACACAACAAACGGTTTGGCCAGATCCTTGATGTGGTCAAACGCGGTAACAGCAAAATCATAGGCCGTTTTTACCATGAACAAGGTTTATACTTCGTTGTACCACAAGATCAACGCATTTCTCAGGACATATTTATCACAGCAGAGAACCTGCCCAAAGAAACACCTGAGAACGGCCAGGTAGTCATCTGTGAAATCAGCCGACAACCCTCAAAACACTTTCAACCTGTCGGTGATGTTATTGAAGTATTGGGGGATTATCTTGCTCCTGGTATGGAAATTGAAATTGCTATTAATGAACATCAAATTCCCAATGAGTGGCCCGATGCAATAGCGCTTGAATCCGACAAATTTCCTGAGAGTGTTGATGGTAACCAATTCCCTGAACGCAAAGACCTGCGTGACTTGCCTCTAGTTACTATTGATGGTGAGGATGCGCGTGATTTTGATGATGCCGTTTACTGTGAACCTCTGGATAATGGAGGCTACCGCTTGGTAGTAGCAATTGCAGATGTGTCGCATTATGTCAAAACACACTCAGCAATTGATGCAGAAGCCTGGCAGCGTGGTAATTCGGTCTATTTCCCTCGACAGGTCATCCCGATGTTACCAACGGTTCTTTCTAATGGTTTGTGCTCATTAAACCCACAAGTAGATCGTTTGTGTATGGTTTGTGATATGCAATTCTCCAGTGCTGGCATTCGTCAGAACTATGAATTTTACCAAGCAGTAATGCACTCTCATGCTCGTTTGACTTACACTCAAGTGGCTGATTTTCTTGAACCAGAAAATCAATCAAACAATGACAGTTCTACGGAAACTACTTCTGAAAAAACACCCAGCCCTGAGATTGACCCAACGCTGCATACACCATTGACTAATCTGGCTGAACTTGCAGATATATTAGGCAAAAACAGGCGCAAAGCCGGTTCCATTGATTTGGAAATTGCAGAACCGGTTATCATTTTCAATGAAAATAGAAAAATAGAAACGGTTATTGCCAGAGAGCGTAACGTTGCACATAAACTTATTGAAGAGTGCATGCTAGTTGCCAATATCAGCGCGGCTGACAAGTTGGAAAACTCTGAATTGGCTGGGATTTACCGTTCTCACGAACAACCAGATGAAGAGAAAGTGGCAGAAATGCGTCAGTTTATTCGTCAGTTTGATCTGATGATGACTGGTGGCGATGAACCACAACCTAAAGATTACAGTAAACTAATTGAACGGCTTGAAGACCCGGTCACAATTCGTGTTGTACATCAAGCTTTATTGCGAAGTTTCAAACAAGCCATATACTCAGAAGAAAACCAAGGGCATTTTGCCTTGAGTTTTGATTCATATACACATTTTACTTCACCGATTCGACGATATGCCGATTTGCATGTTCATCGACAAATCAAACGTTTATTAAAAGACCCTGCGGCAAAAGACGATGATGCTGCTTTCGCCAGAGCATTAGCAACGGCAGAACAGACATCTATGACAGAACGCCGCGCTGAAAAAGCCAGCAGGGCTGTTATTCAGTGGCTTAAATGTGAGTTCATTCAACATAAAGTAGGTGAATCTGTCTGGGGTATCATCAACACTGTTGTGGACTTTGGACTGTTCGTTGAATTGGATGATGTATATGTTGAGGGGTTAGTGCATATAGCTTCTCTGGGTCAGGACTACTACCGTTTTGATCAGGAACGCAGAGTACTTCAAGGTGAAACCTCTGGTAAGACCTATAAAGCAGGGCAACGAGTACAAATTCAAATTGTCCGGGTCGATTTGGAACAACGACGAATTGATTTTGAGTTAGTTGAATCCAGACAGGCACGCAAATCAAGTCGCAATGGTAAGCATAACCGGTCAGGTAAATCCGGTGGGGCATTTTCTAAAAAAGGCAAAGAAACCAACAAGAAAAAACCGAAAACTAAACGTAAGTCAAAGAAAAAAGGCTCCAATAAAGGAGCAAAAAAGTAAACTGTAATGGCAAAGGAAACAAACAAACACTATCTGATTGGTATCAACCCAATCAGCAATTTATTGCAACAGAATCCAGACCGTTGCCTGCAACTGTTCTTGCATGACAGTGAGAAACTTAATTCACGTTTGCAAGAGATCGAACGGTTAGCCATGCAACACCACATAGCTATCTCCCGTCATGGTAAAGCATTCTTTCAGAAATTTTCAGGAGCCCATCAAGGTGTGGCCGCGCAAACCAAGGCTCCAAAAGTTCTACGGGATGCCGAGTTAGATGCTTGGCTGACAAATATAATTGAAACAGAAAAAACTCCCTTATTGCTGGTTCTGGATCAAATACAAGATCCGCATAATTTAGGGGCAATTTTACGCACAGCCGATGCCGCTGGTGTTGATGCAGTGATTGTCAGCAATAATAACACAGCTCCTATTAATGCGACTGTCAGCAAAATTGCCAGCGGTGCTGCTGAAAGTGCAACCATTTTCAGAGTCAGCAATATAGCCAGAACCATTGATAAACTGAAACAGCAAGGTATTTGGATAGCTGGAACCTCTGACCAGGCATCGAGTACCTTATACGCTAATGATCTTTCAGGCCCACTGGCATTAGTTATGGGCGCTGAAGGTAGTGGTATGCGTCAATTAACCCAGCAAAAATGTGACTATTTGGTAAAACTGCCGATGCAAGGAGTGGTCTCCAGTCTGAATGTGTCAGTAGCGACCGGCATTTGTTTGTATGAAATTAACCGACAACGCTCTTCAGCTTCGTCTTAAACTGTCTTTACCAGCCGTTAGTTCCAGAAGCAACGAGTCATTCATCTGACCAGAAATAAAGCCTGATTCTGTGAACAGCTTCCGATAGCTGTTCTGCCTGCAAAAGCTTACATGCCATTATTTCGTTCTGTCCAGGTGCTGAGAAACGTCTGTAATAATTCAGTTTCGGGTTCAGAAAACAAAGTATCAGGTGGACCTTGTTCGGCAATCAAACCATCTGCCAGAAACACAACTTTGTCAGATACCTGAGCAGCAAACCCCATCTCATGGGTCACAATAACCATAGTAATACCTTCCTGCGCAAGCGACTTCATGACTTTAAGCACTTCTCCTACCAGCTCGGGATCCAGTGCAGAAGTGGGTTCATCAAATAGCATTATTTTCGGTTCCTGACCCAACGAGCGGGCAATAGCCGCACGTTGCTGTTGTCCCCCAGACAGCTCACTGGGATAAGAGTTCAGTTTATCTTCGAGACCAACTCGGGTTAGTACATCAACAGCTTTGTCGTGAGCGTCTTTTTGCGACATTTTCTTAACCAACTTAAGCGGAGCCATAACATTTTCAATTACGGTCATATGAGGCCAAAGGTTAAATTGCTGGAAAACCATACAGACATTTGATAAATCCTGCTGTACCGCACGCTTGGGAAGTAGCTTTAATTTACCAGGTTCACCTTCCTGATACCCTACAAGCTTTCCTTCTACCAGTATTCTGCCTTCTTCATAGGTTTCTAAAAAATTGATACAACGTAGCATCGTGCTCTTACCAGAACCTGAGCCGCCAATAATACAAACCACTTCGCCATCATTGACGTCTAGGTTGATGCCTTTCAGGACTTCAAGCTCTCCATAACGCTTCTTCATGTCGATCAGTTGAATGACGGGTTGAGACTGAGTTGTCATAGTTATATACCTTAAGTTTTCGATAAGTAATGAAGAGATTTTCTTTCCAGCCAATTGGCAGCGATAGAAATAGAAAATGTGATCAACCAATAGGCAGTCGCCAGAAATAGATAAGGTTCAATAACCGTAAACGTTTCTGTTGCCATTCTGATAGCAGAGGTTGTCATTTCAGGAACTGTAATAATGGATAACAGTGCGGATTCCTTCACCATAATTATTGACTGATTTAAACCCGGAGGGATAATCAGTCCCAGCATCTGAGGAACCTGAATGCGTGTAAATATCTGCCACCGTGAAAAACCTAAATCCCGAGCAGCTTCTATCTGTCCTTGCGGAATACTATTAAAACCGGAACGATAAATTTCAGCAAAATAAGCCGCAACATAGAGCCCGAGACCCGTAATCCCAACTTGAGTAGCACTGAGTTGGATGCCAATAAACGGGCCTCCATAGAAAACCAGATAAATCTGTACCAACAACGGAGTGCCTCGAAAGACATTCAGGTATAAACGATAAAAGAAACGCGTCACAAAATTATTTATGGCACCTATCTGGTATAAAACCATCCCCCAGACCAGACCAATTATTAATGCATAAAAGCAGACATACAGGGTAAAACCTAAACCTTTAAGCAATAAAGGCCAGTATGTGACAAAAAGATTAAAATCCATACTAATACCCCTTAATAAGCGCTGAAGCGAGCTTCAACACGTTTACCAATAACACTGACGCTGAATGTGAGTAGCAAATACAGCGCTCCTGCAGCAATGAAAAATTCCAGTGGTCTATACGTAGTTGACGAATAAGTCTGAGCTATTCGCATCAGGTCTGTCACTGCAATGGTTGAAATCAATGAGGAGTTTTTTATGATATCAATGGTTTCATTAATCAATGAGGGGATGGTTCGGCGAACAACCTGTGGCAGCTCTATATGGTACAAGTTCTGCCATGCTGATAAACCGAAACACCACGATGCTTCCTTTTGCCCTTTCGGGTGAATACGAAAGCCGCCGCGCAGAATTTCCGCTTGAAATGCCGCAGTATTCATTGATAAAGCTAATATAGCAGCGGGGATGGATGACAATGTAATGCCTATTGCTGGTAACAAATAAAACACAAAGGAGAGTTGAATTAACAACGGAGTTCCTCGAAAAGCACTGATATAAACTCGTGTGACTGTCGACAGAAACTTATTTTTTGACATACGTCCCAGACATAGAATGATGCCAGCAACGAACCCAATACCAATGGATAATAAAGAAATCCAAGTGGTCATCCACAGGCCATCCATCAAGGGGCCTGTGTTATCAAATACAACGGTGATATCAAACATATTTTGACTACGTATTATTTTGTTTCTGATTTAATGATTGCGAGGCAACGCATAATATCTCGAATAAAATACTGGCTCCTGCCAATGCGGTATAACCCGTAGGGTCAAATGGTGGGGCAACCTCAACAACATCGCCGCCAATAATATTCAAACCAGACAAGCCCCTGATCATCAATTGAGCTTCCAGAGTGGTGAAGCCTCCTATCTCCGGAGTGCCGGTACCGGGGGCGAATACAGGGTCCAGACCATCAACATCAAAAGTGATATACGCCGGTGTATCACCTACCAGCAGGTGAATTTCTTCAATGATTTTTTTGACACCTAATTCATAAAACTCTTCCATATGAATAACACGCATGCCGCTTTCGTAGCTGAATTTCCAGATATCACGGTCTGTAATACTGCCACGGATGCCAATCTGTATGGTCTTTTTCGGATCAATAAGACCTTCTTCAGCAGCAATTTTAAAGGGAGAACCATGGTGAAATTTAGACCCCAGATAATCATCTCCCGTATCGCAATGAGCATCAAAATGAACTAATGCAACAGGGCCATCTTTTGCAAGAGCGCGCAGAATTGGTAAGGTTACTGAATGATCACCACCAACTGAAAGAGGCATGATATTCTGTTCAACTATTTTGTTGAAAAAATTCTCGATGGTTTTGTGACCTGCGACCAGTTCAAATGGGTTGTCAGGAACCGCGTCACCGACATCAGCGACCCGACATAATTCGAAAGGAGCTATTCCAGTGCTCTGATTGATTGTGCGCATCAGGCTGGATTGGTTGCGCACTTCCCGCGGCCCGTGCCTCGCACCTGTCCGATTTGTCACTCCACCATCAAAAGGCACGCCAATTATAGCGATATCGATATCATCGTACTGCTCGGTATAAGGGCAACGTAAAAAAGTGGGGATGCCGGCATAACGTGGCAGCAATTGTGGATTGTCTTTCATTATTTGTTCTCACTATTGTTATTAGAAGGTACTGATTTGATGTCACGGTAATGTGCGACATAACCAATAGTGTTCATTAACAGTTGGGCAGCCAGAGTGCAGGTTAGTTCTGCAGGATCATAGGATGGGGCGACTTCACATAAGTCAACACCAACAACGTCTCCGCGTTGGCAGACACTTTCAATCAATTCAAGTATCTCGTAATAATAGAATCCTCCGTGACTGGGAGTTCCTGTTCCTGGTGCAATGGATGGATCGAAACCATCAATATCAATGGTCAGGTAATAACGTTTACCTTCAGGGATATGCTTAATAACATTTTCCAATCCCATTTTTCTGAATTGACGAACGGAAATTATGCTGGAACCAAAATCAAGAGCATCCTGGTAGTCCGATTGATTGGATGAGGACACATTGCGAATCCCAAGCTGTGTTAACCCCGTGACATGTGGCATTTCAGAGATGCGTCGCATGCAATTGCCATGTCCATAACGAACACCATGACGTTCATTAACAAAATCGATATGGGCATCAATTTGAATAACATGAACAGGTTCTTGTTCAGAAAAAGCTGCAACAGTCGATGCTGTTATTGCATGGTCGCCTCCAAGGATGATTGGAACCGCTTTACTGGACAAAATTTTACGAACAGCCGCCTCCGTATTATCCAGGCATTTTTCTGTATTGGTGTGAATCATATCAACATCACCGATATCAACCATCGACACTTTATCCTTTGCCAGATACAAAGTATCACTTTCGTAATCGTAAGCACCACGATGGCCAAAACTAAACAGCGTTGATGCCTGACGAATTCCCCTTGGACCAAAACGAGCGCCAGCTCGATATTGGCACCCCATATCATAGGGAACGCCCAATATGGCAAAATCAGCAGATATCTCATTCCAATCAGTAACAGGGGGGCTTTTTGCAAAGGTACAGTGACCGACAAAAGGCAGGTTCAGACGACCCGTAGCATAATCATTATCTACCATAAATGACTCCTGGAAATGTTGATGAAAAACTAAGGTGATAAACGATCTGCTTATCAATTTGAGGCAAAACGATGTGGGCACAAGTTATTGCGCCCACCGTAGTTTTTAATGCATAGGTTCAGGTACATAACCTGTAGGAACATCCATGGTGAAACCAAACCATTTTTGTTGCAATTCAGTTAACTTTCCATTCTTGTGCAATTTCTCAATACCATCACTGAAAAATTGAACCAGTGACGCTGATTCAGCATCTGGACGACCAACCCAACCATAAAATGTATCTGGACCAAAAGGAGGTTGTACAATTTCAAACAACTCAGGACGTTCTTTGATAATAGGTGCCAGGTTCGGTATCGCTTGGGGGACAAGGTCAACCCGGCGAGAAGCCAATGCCGCATAGGCTTCATTGTAGTCCGTAAATTCCTGAATGGATTTATAGCCAGGCTTGCCTTTGGCAATAAATTCAGTGGCTTCATAATCCTGTACCACCTTGATTTGTGCAGACCCAGCTTGAGTACCTACAATCATTCCTGACATATCGGCTGCCGAATTAATCCGGTCATCGCCTTTGCGCTTAAGAATGGCCACAGAAGCTGTGGATATAGGGTAGGTAAAGGCATATTTTTCAGCTCGGGCCTTAGTCACTGTCAAAGACGTTGCTACAAAATCATAACGCTTTGCTGTTAGTCCAGCCAAAATACCTTGAAACGGTAGATCCAGCTGTTTGAGTGTGACACCCGGAAGGTCTTTGAGAATTTCGTCAAGAATATCTTTGCCATAGCCGACAATTTTCCCATCCTTGAGCATTTCAAAAGGAGCGTAACGTGCTTCAGTTGCGATAACAATTTCTCCTTTTTTCTTTATGTCTTCCAACAAATCTGCCTGCGCGTTCCAACTTATGGCAGCTAATAGGAAACTGGTTAATATAAGAATGTGTTTACGATTGATTACTTTCATGTATAACTCCAAATATTCAGTTGTGTAAGGAATAACCTCGCCCATATAGTCCGTCAGTTATCAATATTTTCACAAACGTTATTTTCTAATCACCTTCCATTAGCCTGATTAATGCATCGTTAAATCCCCAGTATTTTTGCAGTCAAAAAGGAGGCCACCCTGGCAATAAGCTTCAATATTGGTTTCAATTATGCTTTACTAGGGCCTGTTCACACTAAATTTTTAAGCCGAGATCATCGTCATTTT
>JBOEHE010000010.1:0-19296 GCA_050633785.1 Arenicella sp. | reverse complement strand
TTAGTGTGAACAGGCCCTAGGCCCATGCCTTGCTAAGGAATAGCTGTGAACAAAAGGCGTAGATTCAGGTTTTGATGTTACTTTTCAGGCTTGTTTTTCGTGTGATTTTATCTAAAATATTTTGGATGGAAAAATAGCTTAAAGAATTATGAAAATTAAAAATCGCTATACGGCATTCTTGGCCCACCTCCTTATCAGTTTAGGCATTCTGGCCTGTTTGTTGTTTATCATATTTTTCTTCTGGTTTCCCCGAGATTTTATTTATGCTGGTGGTATGCATGGTCTGAAAATACTTACTGGTGTCGACTTGGTTCTAGGGCCGCTGCTGACATTGGTGGTATTCAATCCAAAGAAAAAATCGTTGAGATTTGACCTGAGTGCAATCGCTGTTTTTCAAATGACCTGCATGGCAATTGGTTTGTGGCTGATCTATGAACAAAGGCCTCTGGTACAACTTTTTGGGCTTCAGGGAATCCACATCGTCTCGGCTTATGACTTTAAGGAATATGATGTTAAACAGGACGGAGTTAAAGCCTTACCTGGTGCATATCCTAAATATGCCGTGTTGGATGTTAAGAAAGTGTTATCTGCTGGTGAAAAGCCTTATTATCTGCGCACAGAAGACTTTTTGACAGCGACTGATTTAAGTGAAGAGAAATATCAATTGCGGCTTGGTTATATTAAATCGCAATTGCTTGAAAAGCAGAAGAAGCAAATTGAGTCATTGGCTGTGCACGACGATTGTACATGGGTTCCTGTAAGTTCTTCTCATCTTATTGGTTATGCGTGTATTAACCGTGAAAATGGAGCTATCAAGCTGAAAAAAGTTGAAGACTAATCTCATAGATAAAGCCGTATAATGTGGGCTGAGGTTTCTCAGGGTAGTTATTTTTTGTTGTATCAAGGGGCCGGGTAGGTGTGCACGGCATGAATTTTTTCGATGGCTTCCAAGGTGTCAGCTGTTAGCGTAATCTCATGGCTTGAAATGTTTTCTTTTAGTTGAGCCATCGTTGTTGCGCCAATAATATTGCCTCTTAAAAAGCTTTGCTGGTTGATAAAGGCCAATGCCAGTTGCGCTGGTGTTATGCCTGCTTCTGCTGCCAGATCAACGTATTTCTGAGTTGCCTCTACTGCTGAAGGTTTGAAATAGCGCTTATATTCCTGAAATAAGGTGCAGCGTGCATTATCAGGAAACTGATCATTCAAGTACTTTCCAGTCAATACGCCAAAGCCTAAGGGTGAATAGGACATCAAACCCATATCTTCTCGGTGACATACTTCTGCAAGAGCGACCTCAAAGCTGCGATTCAGTAAATTGTAGGGGTTCTGGATCGTAACCATTCTAGGCAGGTTCAGCTGCTCTGCATGGTGAATAAACTTCATTGCCCCCCAGGCAGTTTCATTGGATAAACCGATGGCGCGAATTTTCCCTTCCTGAACCAGTTCTCCTAAAGCAATAAGCGTTTCTTCAATAGGGGTGCTGTCAGGGTCCGGTTCGTAGGAATATCCCAACTGCCCGAAGAAATTAGTTTTTCTGTCTGGCCAGTGCAATTGATACAAGTCAATATAGTCTGTCTGCAAGCGTTCCAAGCTGCCTTCGATGGCTTGACGGATATAGTCGCGTGTGAGTCTGGTTTTGCCACCGCGAATATGTTTGATCCAGCCGCTTGATGGGCCGACTACCTTGCTGGCGATAACCATTTTGTCACGATTGCCACGTGCTTGTAACCAATTGCCAATAATACGCTCAGTGGCACCATAGGTTTTTGGCAATGAAGGGACGGCATAAAGTTCAGCTGTGTCAAAAAAATTAATGCCTTGCTCCACGGCATAATCCATTTGTTCAAAAGCTTCCTGTTCGGTATTTTGTTCTCCCCAGGTCATAGTGCCCAAACAGAGTAAGCTGACATCGATATTGGTGTTACCCAGAGTGTTGTAACGCATGGATTCAGCTCCTGAGGTCTTTTAAAGCAGTGGTTAAGTCGGAATAACCTAGTTGCGTTATTTTTTCCTGCAACTCGGTTACTATTGTCTTGATCATGGTAGGGCCATGATAAATCAGCCCTGAGTAAATTTGTAAATAATCGGCGCCAGCCAGCAATTTTTGCCAGGCATCATCACTGCTTTCGATACCGCCAACACCAATAATAGGAATCTTGCCTTTGAGGTGTTGATAAAAATCTGCAATAGTCTCTGTTGATTTGAGCTTTAAAGGAGCACCACTTAAACCACCGGCTTCATTCGCCTCCTTACTCTGCAGGCTGTCAGGTCGGCTGATGGTGGTATTAGTAGCAATGAGGGCATCGAATTGATGTTTGATGAGTAAATGGCTGATTACCTTAATTTCATCGCTATCCAAATCAGGTGCTATTTTAAGGGCAATGGGTTTGTATTTGCCATGTTCTTTGCTGAGTTTGAGCTGTTCCTGTTTTAAAGCTGTAAGTAGTTGGTCCAATGGTTCTTCGCTTTGCAGGTCTCGTAAGGAACTTGTGTTGGGTGAGGAAATATTGATTGTAATATAGTCTGCCTGTTGATAGACGGCATTCAGCGCGATGCTATAGTCATTGACTGCCATTGCATTGTCGGTGAGCTTGTTTTTACCAATATTGATGCCTGCAATAGCCGATTCGTCAGTGCTTATGTTGCGTAGAAAAGGTTCAAGTCCTGAGCTGTTAAATCCCATGCGGTTGATGATTGCTCGGTCTTGCACTAAACGAAACATGCGCGGTTTGGCGTTCCCTGATTGGGGTTTAGGGGTAACTGTCCCCAGTTCTACAGCGCTGAATCCCAATGCGCTGAAGGCCTTAAACGCTCTGGCATTTTTATCCAGACCTGCGGCCAGACCTATTGGATGTTTGAAATCCAAACCCATCAACTTCACCGGGAGTTGGGGGATTTTGTCAGCGTAATGCTTTCTCACCATAGCGGTTAAAAAGGCATTCCCTGCTATGCTGGATAAACTGCTCATGCTCAGGTCGTGGGCGGTCTCTGGTGCCAGTTTGAACAGGACAGGACGGATTAATGGATACATGTTTAGATCATACCGTTGGTTGGTGTCGAGTTACTTCTTCTTGCCATAGAGTGAGCGTCCAGATTTTTTTTTGAGTTTGGTGTCTCTGTTGTTTTTTGCATCAGGTTTTACACCTGCTTTACGGTGGCGGAATTCTTCAGGGCGTACAAAGCGCCATTCACCTTCCGCCAGTCGGCCCAGACGTAGCTCACCAATGCGAACTCGTTTCAAGCCAATCGCTTTGATGCCAACCGCTTCACACATTCTGCGAATTTGTCGTTTTTTTCCTTCTGTGAGAATGAATTGTAATTGGTCTTCATTCAGTCGGTTAACTTTGGCGCGCTTCAATGGTTTGCCATCAAGTTCAAGCCCGAAACGCAAAAGGTGCAAATCCGATTCGTCGACATTGCCATCTACCCGCACCAGATATTCTTTTTCCAGTTCGCTGTCAGCTCCGATCAATTGCTTGGCTATACGTCCATCCTGGGTTAGTACCAACACACCCTGAGAGTCAATATCCAAACGCCCTGCGGGAGCCAGGCCAGCAAGGTGTTCCCGTTTGAAAGACATGCCTGTTTGGTCAATTTCTGATTGCGTGTCGCTGGAAATTAAGCGGATAGCAGGGGCGTAACCATCTTCTGCCTGGCCTGAAACATAGCCTACAGGTTTATTGATCATGATTGTGACAAGCTGATTTTGCTGTTGTCTGGCACGCTCAGTCAATTCAATGGTGACTGTGTCTGGAAACTTGCTACCCAACACATTAATGATTTGACCGTCAACTTTCACCAGCCCTTGTTCAATCAAGCGGTCTGCTTCACGACGTGAGCAAATCCCACGTTGTGACATCAATTTAGACAGACGATGTTCGTTGCTCATGGCTTGTAGTGTTTCAGGTCAGTTCTTTTGCCAAGCCAATATAGCCGCCGGGAGTCAGTTGACGCAAGCTGGCTTTAACATTTTCAGGCAGCTCCAAAGTGTCGATGAATTCCTGGATGGTCGTTTGTGTAATATGGTCTTTGCCACGAGTCAGGGCTTTAAGCTTTTCATAGGGTTCTGGAATGTCATAACGGCGCATAACGGTTTGTATTGCTTCACCCAGAATAGCCCAGTTTTCATCAAGGTCCTTGGCAATTGCCTCTTCATTAACGGCCAGTTTACCAATGCCTTTCAGGCAAGCTTCCATTGCCAGAACGGTGAAGCCAAAGGCTGTGCCAATGTTGCGTTGGACAGTCGAGTCGGTTAAATCTCGCTGCCAGCGACTGATGGGTAATTTCATTGCCAAGTGGTCTAATAGAGCATTAGCTAGACCAAGATTGCCCTCTGAGTTCTCAAAGTCGATTGGATTGACTTTATGAGGCATGGTAGAAGAACCGACTTCTCCAGCAACGACTTTTTGTTTGAAATAACCAATGGAAATGTAGCTCCAGATATCCCGGTTGAAGTCCAACATGATAGTGTTGAACCTGACAATGGCGTGGAATAACTCCGCCATATAATCATGGGGTTCAATTTGGGTTGTTAAAGGATTCCAGTTCAGGTCCAGAGAGGTCACAAAATTTTCAGAGAATTGCTGCCAGTTAACTTCAGGGTAGGTGACAACATGTGCATTGTAATTGCCGGTTGCGCCATTGATTTTACCTAGAATATTGACGGATTCGATACAATTTAACTGTTGTTCCAGACGAGCTGTAACATTGCGCATTTCCTTGCCTAGCGTCGTGGGTGATGCTGGTTGGCCGTGAGTACGGGCAAGCATTGGAATGTCTTTATATTCTTTGGCCAGAGAGTCTATAGCAGAGACTATTTTTTTGAACAATGGCACAACTACCTGACTGCGGGCATCATTGAGCATCAATGCATAAGACAGGTTGTTAATGTCTTCTGAAGTGCAGGCAAAGTGAAAAAATTCACTGACCTGGGATACATCAGCTATGGATTCTGACTGTTGTTTGAGAAAGTATTCAACCGCTTTGACATCGTGGTTGGTTGTTGCTTCGATATGCTTGACTTGTTCTGCATCAGTAACGCTGAAGTTGTCGATGATGGCGTTCAGCTCAGCGATGGTTTTGTCCGAGAAAGCTGGAACTTCTTTGATATTGGGTTCCGCTGCCAATGCCAACAACCATTTGACTTCAACCATGCTGCGATATCGAATCAGGCCATATTCACTGAATATAGGGCGTAGGTTGGTGACTTTGCTGCCATAGCGACCATCCAATGTGGTTAAGGCTGTCGTCGGGGTTAGAGGCAGTTCTGCAGGCTTGGCGTGATCATTCATATCGTGTCTCATGAGGCATCGGTTAAATCTGTTAAATAGTCGTTTAAATGACAACTATTTTTTGCGCCGCAATGTTACCATATTGCTTGCCATTTCTGTTGATGTTTTGAGGGCGAGTTAGATTGCCTGCTGCAAGTGGCGTTAAACAGGGAGAGTCTCCCATGGTCATTCTTTTTGAGTCCTGAACGAATTTATGAGTGTTGATTGGTCACAATATAATTTACAGCAGTTACGTGACTGCGCGGTTCAGAGTTATCGCAGTGGTGGTGGTTCACGGCCTGATGTTCTGGTTATCGACATCGACGGAGAACAGGCTGTGCTTAAAGACCATAATCGAATGGATAAGTGGTTTGCTTTGCTGGTTGGGCCATTGCTGGTCTGGCGTGAGACTAAGGCTCTAAAAAAACTTCACCATTTGCAGGGTGTGCCTGCTTTATTGGCTGTCCCCGACCGTCGTGCTGTGTTGATGGAGCATATCAAAGCAGAGCAGGTTGTCAGCTTGAAGGATGAACATATCAATTGGGCCGATTATTTTATCAAATTAAGACAGTTGATTGATGATATGCACCTGGCAGGGGTTGCCCATGGGGATTTGCGCAGTCCAACGAATGCCCTGATTGATGCCTCTGGCAGGGCTGTGGTGGTCGATCTTGTGGCTAGTTTGCACCGGGGAAGGTCATTTAATGTGGTGCAGAATACTTTGTTCAAAAAACTGTCTCTGGTGGATCTGTCAGCTATTACCAAGCTGAAGAAACGCCTTGCTCCAGACTTGCTTGGTGAGAATGAACTGGAGAGCGAACAAATTGCTGGTAAAACTGGTTTATACGCACGTGCTTTGGGACAAAAGATTCGTACTATTTCGCGGCGGTTATTTTCAGATAAATAGGCTCGATTGGTCATTGGTCGCCAGCATTGGAGTTTGCCTTAATTAGTGTCATTAGTGTTTAATAGATTCGAAGATCTGTAATAATGAACAGTGTCGAAATGGAGAACTTGTTTCTTTCAGTAATCTTAAACTGTAATTTGATCAGGTGGGTGGAATGTGAATGACTTTTTGTATCAGCTTGTTCACAGCGTTATTGATAGGGGATTAATATATGTCTGTACTTTCTTACGACGGTAGATATTCGAACCGGCTCAATCGGGTATTGAACTATGTACACAGGCATGATGAGAAAAACCTGCAATTGGATTCGCTCGCAGATCTGGCTTGTCTATCAAAATACCATTTTGCGCGGGTGTTTCAGGATGTGATTGGTGAGTCACCAGTCAGTTTTTTGAAAAGAACCCGTCTGGAAAAAGCAGCCAGTATGATTAAGTATGAATATGATTTACCTATTCTGGAAATTGCTCTCAGATGCGGCTTTTCCAATAGTCAGTTGTTTTCGAGAAAATTTGGTGATCATTTTGGCTTGTGTCCAAGGCAATATCGAATTGATCATAGGAACCGCCTAGAAGATCAAAGTGGCTCAGGTTTTATTCAGTCAATCCATGGCATTTTTGATGACATCTGCATTAATAATAATGTATTGATTTCTGCCGATATCATTGATTTGGTGCAACTGGCTCCAACCCAAGTTGCCTATGTTCGAAGCCTGGGTAGCTATGGCGGGTGCGATAATATTGGGAAAGCAGAAGTTGATTTGGAAGACTGGGCCTTGGAACATGAACTCTGGACTGAATCGTCATCAATTATCGGCATCAGTTGGGATTATTCAAGCATTACTCCTTCTGGAATGTGTCGATACGATGTGTGTGTGCCAGTACCTATGGATTATGTGAATAATTCCGGAATATCGCTGCAAACTATCCCTGGAGGTATGTATGCAATGGCTAGGTTTCCTTATAGTCATTTTGGTGAATTGGTGTCCATCTGGAGCTGGTTTTATTTGATGGTTGCGTCTTCCGATAAGTTTAAAAATTTCAAAACAGACTTCACGATAGGGCCTTGGTATGAGATCTACAAACCTTACTGCGATGATTCAGGGAATGTTGTCGAGTTATATGCCTATTTGCCGCCAATGGGTACAAACATCATCTGATAATCAAGTCTATACAGTCTTTGCAAGAGGGGGGTATACCTTGCACTCTAGAATGCAGGGTATTATTGCTTATTAAACACAACAGCTCTTAGTTTAAGAGGTAGTTGATTATGGTTGATAGAAATTGACTGTCACTTGGAACGGGTCTGGTTGGTTGGTCCACTACGTTTGGGTTTGTGCCATTTTGGTACTCTTCAAAATTACTGAAACCATCTCCATCTGAATCTAGGTTACGATCACTTGGATCTTTCGAGTTAAGGTTGTTTTGTAACTCCCAGATATCTGACATGCCATCATTGTCATCGTCTGGATCACAGGCATCACCGAGGTTGTCGTTGTCAAAGTTGGCTTGTGCTGGATTGGCTAATGCTGGGCAGTTATCTTCATCATTGCTTACTCCATCACCATCTATATCTGTATTTGATACTACAAATTGTCTTGGGTTGATTGGAAGCCACAGGGAAGATAATCCTGTTGGGCTATTCGTTTCACTCGAATCAGCGGCAAATTGATATTCATAAGTGCCTGCATCTGAGATTTGTTCAATGGTGTGAAATGAAATGCTACTTCCATGAGCTCCAGACAAATATTGCATGGAAGTAGTTGTCCAATCAGAAGTTCCTACAATGCGGTATCTTGCTCGTGGGTTGACGATGTAAGGTCCTGAATATGCCTCCCAGTAAACCTTAAAAATAAAGGTATTGTTTTGCCCGGGAAGTACACTCCACTCGGGCGCTTCAGGAGCTCGTATTGGAATTCTGGGGACATATAACAGTCGATTTGGAGTGCTTGCTCCTGGGTTGGTGATAACACCTGATGTTGAATTGGCTATAAGTGCTGCTTTAATTTGTGCCGGTGTTAACGAACTGTTGCTGTCTAACAATAGGGCTGCAGCTCCTGCCACATGTGGACTGGCCATTGATGTTCCTGTCCAAAATGAAGTGTGAGTATTGCTGGTATAAGAAGGTGCCCGAATATTGTTCCCGGGTGCGAAAATATCAACACATGAACCAAAGTTCGAAGTACTGTATCGTTGGTCGTTCCTAGTGGAGCCAGCTACGGTAATAGCATTGCCTACCCTCGCTGGGCTGAAGTTGCAGGCGCTTTGTGCATTATTACCAGCAGATACAACAAATGTAACGCCTGCTGCAATAGCATTGTTGATAGCTGTATCTACAGGTTGATAAGGGGGGAACTGTATACTCATATTGGCTACAGCAGGTTGAATCGCATTCTGGCGAACCCAATCAATACCTGCGATTATCGCACTTGCTGGGCCTGTATTATCGCATCTGAGTACTTTTACGCTGTAAATGGTCGCATTTTTAGCAACTCCATACGTATTACCTCCGGCGATTCCTGCAACAGCTGTACCATGGCCATTGCAATCATTCGGGGTGTTGTCATTATCGATGAAATCATATCCCAGGCCTACAGCTCTTCCAGCAAACTCATTGTGGCTGGCTCTAATGCCCGAGTCAATTATGTAAATTCTGATATGATCACCATCGAATCTGGGTTTGAAAACATTATTTAATGGCAAGTTGGTTTGATCAATGCGATCAAGGCCCCAGGGAGGGTTCATCTGTACAGCGTCACCTGAAACAATAATGTCGGGTTCAATATAATCAATTAATGGGTTTTTCTTCAGAAGGCTTAATCCATTTGGCGATAGTTTTGCTGAAAAACCTTGTATTGCGCTCTCATAAACAAAACCAAGAGTATTTTTTTGAACCGATTTATTAACTCCAGATGGTTCATTTTCTCTGGCTTGTTTAATCAACCGTTCTGCTATTTTTTGAATTGACTCTTCGTTGTTGTCAACGGAATCAGGAAGATTAGAGGCCTTGTTAACCTCCTGGTTTTTAAGAACAATGATATATTGATTTGGAATGACTTCTGATGCCTGCGTGAAGGAACCTGAAATTATAGAAAAGACGCTTATAATGAAAAAATTGATTATCCCTTTGCTCTTATTCATATAGGCTCCAAGTTGATGTTTTCGTTGTTTCAATTAAGTCCGTAATTGCTTGGAGCAGTGAGTTATTAATAGATATGGAGTACTTCCTTTACTTGCTCCTGATTTGATTAATATTAATCAAATCAGGAGGCATTTAGAATATCCAATCTTGCTCTATTAAGGTTTATTTTTATAACGTAGTTAGGTGAGATTGCTGGTGAATTAATAATTGATATTGAAGTAACTAGTGACGAATAATGAGTAGGGGTGGGCTTAGGGTTTGTTCTCAATTATGGGTTATGTCATGGCCATAGAGTTCTTAGCCTGTACATCTAAACTGAGTCTTTTCGGGGGGGGAGGCTGTCTATTGCAAATGCTGAGTTTGCCAGGGATTCGTCAAAAAATCATATCATTGCTAAGGATGCTGGCTTGACTGTTGACGGTTCACGAGCACGAATGGCAGATTTTCAGTTTCCTGATGTTGAAGAGCAGCTAAACATTTATTTTAGCGAGGATGGCAGGGCAATGCGACTTTTGCCCTTTATGGGCAAGATGTTTGCAACAGACGAGTTTCCAGCAAAAACTGATTACAGTGCTGTTGTTGATACTTCCTTTTTGAAATAGAGCGGAGTAATCAAGGATATTGGCTTAACTCCACCGCCATAAATGCTGGCGGTGTGAGCTGATGTCATTTACAAGCGGCAGTTGATTGGCGTTCAAGCAGTTCTGCATCGAGTAACATAGATGTAATCGCTTGTTGTTTATCCAGTTTATTAACCAGTGACAATGCAATTTCCTGCCCCATTCTTTTGGTTGGCAAGCGCGTAGTAGTCAAGGTTGGATGGCACAAGTTTGCCCAGTCAAGATTATCAAAACCCATTAATGAAATATCTCTCGGAATTTGAATACCTTTGGCAATGGACTCAAACATCATTCCTAAAGCCAGAATATCCGATAAACATAAGATACTGCTTATGTTCAGAGGCTTTTGAAATAATTGTCTAGCAACATTTACCCCACCTTGAACTGAGAGTTCAGTTGGATAATATGATGCGTCAATTTTAAAATCCATGACTGCCTTTTCAACGCCAGTTATGCGCAGTTCAGTCCGATCATTATTTTCGATAGGGCCATGCACAATACCGATCTTGGAATGCCCTAATTGCGCTAGGTATTGAATTGCTGAATATGCCAGTGCTTCATTGTCGTAACCAATGGCGGGTAAACCATTGGTTGATTTGTGGATACTTGAACAAATTGCAGGTGTACCTGTGTTTTTGATAAGTTCAAGCAGTTCTGGTTGTTGCTTGGCACCAGAAAAAATCAAGCCTTCAGCTCCCATTGTGAGTAATTCCGTGGCTCTTTGGGTTTCTATGGCGGGGTCGAAACCAGTCGTGGCGATGACGAGTACATAGCCATGTGCCGCCAGTTCTACCTCAAGAGAATCCAGAAAACGGGAAAAAATGGATTGAGAAACAATGGGCACCACTGCACCAATTGTTTTTGTTCTGTTTGTGGCCAATGCTCTGGCTGCAGAATTAGGTAGGTAGCCTGCTTTACGCATTGCTTCCAGAACGCGCTCCCGAGTTCCTTGAGCAACGGTATCAGACCCGTTAAGAACACGGGAAATAGTTGCTACGGAGAAGCCGGTAGCCTTAGCCAGGGATTTGACACTGGGCTTACGTTTGGGGTCCTGTTCACTCATAAAAGCCATAGCCTCAATCAAATCTCAAATGGAATTTTATCCATACTTCTCTTGACACTTCAATGTTTTAGTTTTATTTTATAAATGTAACCGGTTACATTTGAGTAAAAAAACAATGCAAATATATTCTCCAAACACTGAAAAGCCACAAACAGAAGGAATTCTGTATCCTGGTTTTGCTACCAGTGAAGGTTCTGTAGTACGCGAAATCAGAAGTCGCAATATTGAGCTCTTCGAGCTACAAGTGGGAGATTTGATTACCATCAGCAATGTGCATGGAGGTGAGTCGGCATTGCTGGGAGCCATCAACAAAAATGGTCAAAATGCCATCAATGATCTAAATTTGACGGAGCTGCAACCTTTTACAGATTCATTGGATTGTCTGAACGAACATACATTGCTGAGAGACATAAGTCGTATGACCCTATACCGTGTTTTTGATGCAGAAACACCTGCAGGAGAACGCTTTATTTTTAAAGCATCAGCGCCGTGTACGCTGTTGGTTGGTGCTCCAGTTGAGCCGAATATGATAAGCAATGGGGGAGGCAATACTTTGCTGGCCCAGATTTCATCAACAGAAAACAGTTTACAAACTCAGTTGCCGGAAGCTCTGGCGCAAATAAGAGACGAATTTCGCGTGCCACGAGCAACGGCAAAATCCTATGTGGTTAAAAAAGGAGAATACATCCAGATTATTGATGTCAAAGGTCGGCAGTGTTCTGATTTTATCGCCTTTCCCCAGGCTGCAATTGATGAAGGAATAGAACGCTTTATTGACTCTACTGTTACTCGTACCATGGTTGGCAGCGCTTATCCTCAGCCAGGTTTATTTGACAAGTTCTACGACCAGGATATGCAGCCACTGGTTGCGGTTATTCAAGACTCTGTAGGGCGTCACGATACTTTTGGTCTGGCTTGTACTGCTCGAGGCTATGAGGAGAGAGGGTTTCCAGGGCATATCAATTGCTCCGATAATATTTCTGCGGCTATTAAGCCTTTTGGAATAAAACCTCGCCGTGCCTGGCCTGCAATCAACTTGTTTTTTAACTCATGGATAACGCTTGAAAATAATCAGTTGAGTAAAGATGAATCATGGTCTCGTCCAGGTGATAGTGTCGTTATGGAGGCATTGACCGATTTGGTCTGCGTATCAACGGCCTGTCCGGATGATATTGACCCCATCAATGGTTGGAATCCCACAGATATTCATGTTCGACTGTATGCTGCAGGAGCAACTATTGAAAAAGCCATAGCCCACCGACCTTTTACCGAAAGTGAACCTATAATGACCGAACACAGTGCCTTCCACCCTAGAACATCCGAACTTACACAATCGTTTCACATAGCCAGAGATCTATGGTTGCCGTATAACTATGAGTCAACTCGGGCTCTTGAAGAATACTGGGCTTGTCGTGAATCCGTTACCCTTCAAGATATGTCATCACTGCGTAAGTTCGACATTATGGGGCCGGATGCTCAGAAGCTTTTACAGATTTGCATGACAAAGAACATTGCCAAGCTCAGCGTTAATCGTGGTCTGTATGGTTTGATATTATCCGATACAGGAATGGTTATTGATGATGGCACACTATTCAGGCTGGCCCCAGAACTCTTTCGCTGGTGCTGTGGTTCAGATGAAAGTGGCAAACAACTTCGCCAGATTGCAGAGCAGTTTAACTTGAAAGTATGGGTGAAATCACTCTGGTCAGCTATGCCAAATCTGGCTCTTCAAGGTCCTGCAAGTCGAGATCTACTAAAACGTATCGTTCATACTGATGCGCATCAGCCATCGTTGGATAATGTCAAGTGGTTCGGTTTCACTATTGCTCGGTTGAATAATCGTGAAGGCCATCCCTTCATGTTGACCAGAACTGGTTTTACCGGTGAATTGGGCTATGAGATATTCTGCAATCACGGTGAAGCGCTGGCGATCTGGGATTCTATCATGGAGGCGGGAGCTGAATTTGATATCAAACCAATGGGAGGCGAGGCATTATCAATCGTCAGAATTGAAGCTGGCTTAATGGTCGCAGGCGCTGAATTTGGTCCTGATATTGATGCATTGGAAGCGGGTCTTGGATTTGCCGTCGACTTGGATAAAGAAGATTTTGTTGGCAAAGAAGCCTTGGTTCGTAACACCGCAGCGCCCAGGCGTAAGCTGGTTGGTTTGTTGCTTGCTGCCATGGAGTGTCCAGAACATGGGGACCCCATTTTCTCTGGTTCTCATCAGGTGGGTGTTATCACCAGCGCCACTTATTCCCCGACATTGGAAAGACCAATAGCCATGGCACGAGTGTCCGTTGAACATAGTGCCGAGAATACCGCACTGGAGGTGGGGCGCCTTGATGGTCGCATGAAGCGCTTAACAGCGACCGTCACCTCCATTCCATTTGTAGACCCACAACGTAAAAGAGCACGAGCGTAATACCTCGATAGCATTAATTAACAGGAGAGTACTTATGAAGATCTTAAAAATAACGTCAATGTTATTAATCTCACTAATATTGGGCATCACTGCCGCTCAGGCACAAAGCAAGGTCATGGTTGGAGAACCCAGTTGGCCAGGAGCAAAAATCATGGCCAACCTTATCGGCCAAGTCATCACTAAGCGTTTAGGTGGTGAGGTCGGTTATGCACCTGGTGCTAATGCCGTTATCTTTGAAGCCATGCATGGTGGCCGTGGTGATATTGATGTCCATCCAGATGTATGGCTACCCAATCAAGCCTCTTTCACTGATAAATTTGTTCAGGGGAAAGGCACAGTTGCTTTGTCGAAAGGCTCTTATCAAGGACGTACCGGCTTTTGCACGCCAAGTTATATGGCCAAAGAAAAAAATATCAAATCCATATACGACTTAGGCACTCCTGATGCACAGAAGTTATATGACTCGAATAATGATGGCAAAGGGGAAATCTGGGTAGGTGCTTCAGGTTGGGCATCGACTAACTTGAATAAAGTGAAAGTGCGTGACTATGGGGTTCAGGATTTTCTGGAACCTACCACCGAAGATGAAGCAGTGTTCTATGCTCGTTTGAAGGATGCTATTGCCAGTAAAAAAGGCGTCGTTTTTTATTGTTATAAACCACACTATGTTCATGCTCTGTACGATGTCACAATGATTGAAGAGCCAGAACATGATCCAGACAACTACACCATGATCCAGCCAGATCAGGATGCAGATTGGTTCAAAAAGTCTAAAATCACGACAGGCGATAAAGTCAAAACAGTTCAGGTTGCTTATTCCAAGTCTCTGGAATCACGTAATACAGCGGCTGCTTCTTTTCTGGCTAATATTGATATGAACTCAGATGCATTATCAAAAATGACTTATGAAGTTGTCATTAAAGGACAAGAGATTGATGCTGTGGTTGCGCAATGGATAGAAGATAATAGCGATGTTATTGATGGTTGGTTGGGCTTGAAATAGCCAGCTATTGCTGTGGGGTAACAAGCCTGATGGCGTAAATGCTATCGGGCTTGATTTTTTAAATTTAAAACAGGCTTTAAGTAATTATGAATTCACCAGTAGCGATTGATGCCCAACATGTTTGGAAAATTTTTGGCGACCGAGCAGAGGAGGCGTTGCAGGCTATACAATCACAAGGGCTCAGTAAGGCCGAGGTATTAGAAGATTTTGGTTGTGTTATCGGCGTGGCGGATGCGACATTTAAAGTTCACACAGGGGAAATTTTCTGCATCATGGGCCTCTCAGGGTCCGGTAAATCAACTCTGGTACGTCATGTTAACCGGTTGTTGGAACCAACTTCGGGACAGATACTGATTGATGGTGAAAATGTTATGCAGTTGGACGCCAAAGCTTTGCGTAATCTGCGTAATCAAAAAATTGCTATGGTGTTTCAGAATTTTGGTCTCATGCCTCACAGAACGGTTAGAGACAATGTTGCTATGCCATTGGAAATTCGCCAGACGGGGAAGGCCAGAAGATGGGAAGAAGCTGACCGTGTTTTATCGTTGGTTGAGCTAGTGGGATGGGAAGATAAATATGCTCATGAGCTTTCCGGCGGCATGCAACAACGCGTTGGCCTGGCCAGGGCTCTGGCCTCTGATCCAGAGATATTGTTGATGGATGAACCGTTTTCTGCGCTGGATCCTTTGATTCGAAAACAACTGCAGGATCAGTTCATGGAACTATCAGCCAAACTGAAAAAGACTACTATCTTTATCACCCATGATTTGGATGAGGCGATACGCATTGGCCACCGCATCGCCATTATGAAAGACGGAGTCATTGTTCAAACAGGCACGCCAGAGGACATTATTTTAAATCCTGTTGATGACTATGTTGCTGATTTTGTCGCGGGTATCTCAAAATTGAATATGTATCGTGCCGATTCCATTATGCAGCCGATAGATCAGTTCAAACATGCTTTTGGTGACATACCCGAAGATGCTAAAACCGCTGCACCTGACATGGATTTGAAGGAGCTACTTAACTTATCAGCTAATGGCAACGGCATTATTAAAGTCATTGCAGATCACAAGCCAATTGGTGTTATTAACCGTAAAAGGCTTATCGACGCAATACACAAAAGCCAGCAATAACAGGTATGAAAATGAAAGACATGAATAACGAAAATTCTGTGCAGCTGAATAAACTGATAGCGGATTTTATTGGCACCAACATCAATTATTACCAAAAGATATTTCACCATATGATGGCTGCCCCTGGCTATCGATTTACTTTGAATTGGGTTGCTGGCTTATTAGGTCCTATTTGGTTTGGTGCACGGGGACTGTGGTCCTGGTTTTTGGGCACACTGTTGCTTGAAACCATGGCTTATATTCAGATAGGCCGAGGGTTATTTGGAGATTTAGGCCGTGTCAGTAGAGAGCGGGCTGATAGTATTTCATCGACATTGGAGTTGCGCTATCAACAAATAGCTGCCGCTGAACAATCTGGTTCCTCTTCTCTGGCGGCGTTGAAGCGTGCTGCCAGTTCTCTTGAAGGTGCACTGACCGATGCTCAGAGTGCAGCAGCCAGTGCTGATGCGTCTGGGTTTCAATTTATTATCCTTGGTGTTATCGTATTATTCATAATAAAGTTTATCAGTGCGACCATTGCAAATTGGACTCTGGAGAAACAGTTTATTCGATGGCGCTCTGATAATGCTGTAGCCCATGGTTTCTCTATGCCTCGTTTAGGCATTGCAGCTGTTTTATCGACTTTTGTGACGGTGCTTTCTTGCATAAAGTTTGCCCGGCCAGATGCATTTACTATTTTGCAGAGCTTTCCAACCAACCGGAATTGGCGCCTAAATGCAGGCGACAGTGTCCAGGCTTCTTTTGATTGGATGAAAAGTGCAGGAAGAGGCTTTTTTGATAACTTGACGCTGGGTATGAGAACTTTGCTCGACTGGATTGAGGTGGTGCTTGTAGATACTCCCTGGCCAGTCGTTGCGTTGGTCATCATTATGCTGGCTTATTTATCTTCTGGGCCACGCGTGGCTATATTCACTGCGGCCGCTCTGTCTTATCTGGGTTTGTTGGATTTCTGGGAAAAAGCGATGACAACTGTAGCACTACTGGGTGCGGCTGCACTTATCTCCATAACACTGGGGATACCTCTTGGCATCTATTGTGCTCGGCGTCCGAAAGTGTTTGCTGTTATCAAACCAATATTGGATTTCATGCAGTCCATGCCATCTTTTGTGTATTTGATCCCGGTAGTAGCTTTTATTGGTTCAGGTAAACCCGCTGGTGTCGTGGCTACAATGATTTTTGGCAGTCCCCCAGTCATCCGCTTTACTGTGCTGGGGCTTCAGCAGGTTCCGGAAACCGTCCGTGAAGCTGCTTTAGCGTTCGGTGCAACCCCACGCTATTTGCTGTGGAAGGTTGATTTACCGCTGGCTGCCAGAACTATAATGGCTGGCGTTAACCAGACCATTCTGCTCTCATTGGCCATGGTTGTGGTTGCCTCGCTTATTGGTGCTAAAGGTCTAGGTGAAGATGTCCTTGAAGCCTTGCAGTACGCTGCTGCTGGACAGGGTATTCTGGCGGGGCTGGCAATCCTGTTCTGTGCATTGATTCTAGATCGAATTGTGGCGGGTAAGGATGTTAAATAAGCCATTGATTGAGGTTGACGACTGATTGTCAGTCTATCGGCAGTGTTATGAATTGCACTCTGTTCGGAACCTGTTCGGGGTTCTGATGACATGAGTGCTTTTTCATAGTTTTTTTAACGGGTAAAAGTAAGAAAAAAGTTAACTGGTACCGATTTGCCAATGGCGATACCACCAACCAAAGCTTTCAGTTTGTTCAACCCTTTGTTCATATTGAAATCATCCGTCGTGACGATAATTGGTAGAGAGCTGACTACAGTCATTTTGCTATCGTTAACCTGAGTTATGATAGTGTTCAAGGTAATGGCTTGATCTACACCGTGCATAGACAATATGGCAGAGAATGATGAGTGCCTGGTATCACCAGCAGTCATATCTTCCAGCTTGGAAATGTCGGCAATGATTTTTATTTCTGGATACAGGCTCGTCTCAAAGAGTAACTCTCGCATGCGATCATTGCGCCTGCTTTGGATATATTCAATGGAACGCTCGGGTACGATGGTGTCTATGCTGGCAGGGCGAATAATAATTTCTGCTTGTTTGTCAGCTGAGATAGTTCCAGAAAAATCTCTGAATACGTGAGATTCTGAAGTATCCGTTTGTTTGACAGTAACAAAATTAATGGTCGAGTTGTCTTTATTCAGAATCCAGGCTGAGGCGAATGTGGTGATGGGTAGGCAAATAAAAAGCAAAGCGATGGATGAACAGCAGATGATTTTTTTAAACATGTGTACCTTTTGACTAATTTCTGGATTTATTATAAGAGCAGCCAGCGTTTGGTTTTATTCCAAAAAAAACAATGTTTTTAATTGTCTCTGCAGTTAAAGGCTTTGAATAGGTGTGTCATTCGGTCGCAGAGGATTATAAAGGTGTCAGGCACCTTTGGGCACTGCATCTGATTTCAAATCGAATTCTGGTTACTCAGGAAAATAAGAAAGGTATCGTTTAAAGGTAAAGATTGGAACTTTGACTCTATGCTGTATCCTGTTTTTTTATATTTAATTGCCGCAGGAACTCATCCCAATAGCCTTTCAGTGTTGGGTCGTTCAGGGTTAATGTCAATGCCTTCAATTTGACGATAAAGTTCTTTTCTTCGATCTCTAGTTCAATGTCGTGCATCGCATGTAAATACCGTGTTGCTTGTATAAGCACACTGTATTTCTCTTTATCGATATGCATAACGGTTTTATTTTTATTATTTTTATACCCTTATATTAGTACAAAAAAAATAAAAGATTGTTACCAATGGTAAATTGTTGATAACCGTTAATTCTCAAGCATGACGTTAATAGCTTAGTCTAAGGCTTTGATAATGGTGGCTCCGCCTAGACAATGATTATTATCGTATAACACCAGGGCCTGTCCAGGGGTTATTGCACGTTGCGGTTCTATGAATTTGACAACTAGTTCATTATTGTCAGTAAACTCAATGGTGCATGCCTGATCTTTTTGTCGGTAACGGGCTTTAGCAGTGTAGTTTTTGGATGTGTCTGGTCTGTGTCCTGACACCCAATGGCAGTCTTTAGCCAGTAACGAGGAAGACTGTAATAGTGGGTGATCATGGCCTTGTACGACAATGAGAGTATTGTCGTTGATGTTTTTAGCACTGACATACCATGCGTCACCTTGGCCACCAATATTCAAGCCATGGCGTTGACCTATGGTGTGGTACATCAAACCATCGTGTTGCCCCATGACCTTGCCTTCAGGGGTAACCATATCGCCTGGATTAGGTTTTAAATATTGACTGAGGAAATCTTTGAACCTGCGCTCACCAATGAAACAGATGCCAGTGCTGTCTTTCTTGTTGTGAACTTCAAGCCCAGCGGCCAGTGCGCGTTCACGAACTTCAGGTTTAAGTATTTGTCCAAGAGGGAAAAGACTCTTTTCGAGTTCCTTCTGGCCTAAAGTGTATAGGAAATAACTTTGATCTTTGTTTGGGTCAAGACCTTTGACTAATAGTTGTTGGCCATCGTTGTGACCATTGGCAACATAATGTCCAGTGGCAATGTAATCAGCACCAAGATGTTCGGCTTGTAATAAAAACTCTTTGAATTTGATTTCCTTATTGCAGAGAATATCTGGGTTAGGTGTTCGGCCAGCGGCGTATTCATCAAGGAAATGTTGGAACACACGCTCCCAATATTCATGTGCAAAATTAACGATGTGCAGCTTTATTCCCAAGCGATCGCAGACCTCTTGAGCATCAGCCATATC
>JBOEHE010000009.1:0-84616 GCA_050633785.1 Arenicella sp. | reverse complement strand
TTAGTGTGAACAGGCCCTAGCATATCGTTATACCCTGTCTCTTCAGACGACAGTCAGGACTTAATGAAGAAATTGACAGTTTTCATTGGAATCTGGAAAGGCGTTGGGCAAGGTATCTATCCGACTATCGAGCCATTTGATTATCAGAAAACCCTCCGCTTCGAACCCGATGCGGAGTTTTCTCTGCTTCACTATGAACAACAAGCAAATGTCATAGCTCCCAGTGTCTCTTGTCACTGGGAATCCGGATTTGTCAGACCTCTGGAAGGTGGGTTCATTCAAATCTCCAATTCCCAAAACTCGGGCCGTGTTGAGGTTCTGCAAGGCCGCCTTGAAGTTGATGGACAGATCACTCGGTTAGATTTATCGAGCTTGTTGATCGACAACGATTCCCGTATGGCAGAAACTCGACGTATTTTTGAAGTTAGGGATGATAGTTTGCAATACACAGTGAGTATGGCTACACATACAACCCCAATTCCTGAACTGCAGCCACACTTGTCGGCATCACTCGTGCGCTTATCACCCAGAGAATAATAGAGATAGTCAAGAGAACGCTAACTGCAATCACAATTTATTTTCACTGAACATCTACAAGAACAATGCGAGAATAACTATGATAAGAATTTTATTGATTATTTTTGTCGCTTTATTAACAACTTTCTCTAAAGCTGATTCTACGTCTGCACAAACACAGACTTTTTCCCATGAATCTGACATTGACTGGAGCATGAACGAGTTTCCGATTCATCGCTGGAAAACCCTGTTAGGAAACCAAGTTGATCCCACTGATATATTATTTGGCAGATGGGAACTTGCTCCCAATGCCATTTATCATGGCCACAAGCATCAGGCTCCCGAAATATACTATATTATTTCAGGAAAGGCGTTATGGACTGTTGGTAGCGAAACTCAAGAAGTTACAGCAGGAACGGCCATTTACACAAAACCCGGTGCCGTTCACAAAATGGTTAATCTGACAGATGAGTCACTACAAGCTATCTGGATCTGGTGGGCTCCCAATGGTGATCGAGAGGTCTTTGATGAAAAATACGAATTTACTGAAGAAGCTCCAAAACAACCAGAGAATGCTGGATTCAATGAATGAACAAACATGCTCTATATCTTGCTGAGATCCTACATGAGTTAAGAGCAGCAAGTACGCTTGAAAAAGCACAATCGAGTCGCCGCTATTTTCCAAATGGCATCAACTGCATTGGGGCAAACGCATCTGATATAAATGCGATAATTGGCAAATTTCAATCCGTTCACAATGAATTGTCGGCTCTGCAAATGCTGAGCTTTACTGAATATATGTTAAAAAATTCTGAGTTCAGTGAGCAAATATTGATTGCCTATGGTTTGATCAATAAATTTGTTAAGAACAATTATGACGATGATTTATTGTTTCGTTTTGAATTCTGGCTGGAAAACTATGCAACTAACTGGGCTCAGGTAGATGACCTGTGCATAAAAACCATCTACAAATTCCTTCTGGCTCGACCACATATGATCGAAAAAACCCAACACTGGGCACATTCTGACGTCTCATGGTGCAGACGTGCCAGCAATGTCGTCTGGGTTAAATTTATCAAACGGAAGATAGGTAACTCTACTTACTATCTGGACAAAAGGCTGGTTTTTAAGAATTGTGACCTGTTACTCGATGATAGGGATGAGTTCGTCCAGAAAAGTATCGGCTGGTTATTAAAAGTAAGCTCATTAGAACATGAAGTAGAAGTCATTGAATATATAAAAAACAATTACCAGAATATGCAACATTCTACTCTTCGATATGCACTGGAAAAGGTGGATAAAAACCAAAGAAAAGAACTGCTGTCATTAATTCAGTAGAACCTAAAGAAAGAAAAAACTAAAAAAGCCCGCATAATTATTGCGGGCTTGATGATACTTCAGGCACAAAAAAACATTACCCGATTTTCTCCATCATTAACGACGGTCTAAGGCTTGCAGAATATCACCTTTTATATCAACTAAATCTTCTAAACCAATTGATAGACGCAAGAGACCTTCACTGATTCCAGATGCAGCTCGTTCTTCTGGTGAGTAAGGTGAATGGGTCATACTCGCCGGGTGTTGCACCAGACTTTCAGCATCGCCCAGAGAAACGGCACACTGAATCAGATGCAAACGATCAATAAATTGTACACCTGCAGCAAATCCACCTTTCAATTCAAATGCAATCATTCCTCCAAAATCACTCATTTGTCGTTGCGCCAGTTCATAATATTCTGATGTCGCTAATCCAGGGTAGTAAACCTGCTCAACCGCAGCTTCCTGCTGCAACATAAGAGCGATCTGTTTAGCTGAATCACAATGCCTGGCAACGCGCAACTCTAGCGTTTTCAAACCTCTTAAGACCAGCATCGCAGTAAATGGAGACATAGCCGCGCCGGTCATGTCTTTCATACCGACTAATCTTACTTCGTTCATATCTTCTGCGCTGCCAACTACCATGCCAGCAACAAGGTCACCATGCCCACCCAGATATTTAGTAGCTGAGTGCACCACGATATCAGCTCCGAATTCGATAGGCCGGGTTAGAACGGGAGTGGCGTAAGTGTTGTCGACGACAGTTTTAGCCCCAACAGATCGGGCTATTTCAGAAATATCTCGGATGTTTACCAATCTCATGTTGGGATTAGCCGGAGTTTCAAAGTAGACCACTTTAGTCTTTGCACTTATTGAATCAGCAAGCTTTTGCGGATCAGTCAAATCAATAGAGGTAACGATTACTCCGAAACGACTCAAACCATGGTTCAGAAAGGCAAAAGTACATCCATATAAAGTTTTATCAACGATAATTTCATCACCTGCACTCAGAAATGTCCACAGGGTTGAGGTAATCGCTCCCATTCCTGATGCCATAGCAACACCAGCTTCAGCTCCTTCAAGCGAAGCTAAGCGACGTTCCAGCAAGTCATTTGTCGGGTTTGATATTCGTGAATAAAAGAACCCTTCGCTCTCACCAGCAAAAATGTCGCCCCCTTGTTTAGCTGAATCAAATGTGAAGGTAGACGACAAATGAAGTGGTGGACAGAGGGCGCCATTTTCATCTCTCGAGTCATAACCATGATGGATTGCTTTAGTCGCAAAGCCACTGGTTTGTAGTTTATTGTGATCTGACATTAGCTTTTCTTAAAAATTAGATTAAGGAAAATATATACCAATGAATGCGCTATAATATTGCTTAATTACCCTTTTAATCAAATTGTTTGGCAAAAAATGCCAAGAAAAGATATGGACAATAAAGACAGACAAATCATTCGTGAACTACAAAGAGATGCAGGACTCACCAATAACGAACTTGCAGAACGCGTGAACCTTTCACCCTCACCCTGCCTGCGCCGAGTCAGAAAACTAGAAGACAGCGGTGTGATTCGCGGATACACGGCTTTGGTGGACCAGAAAAAATATGGCGTCCCTCTAACCGTGTTTGTTCGAATAAGTCTGGTGCAACATAATGCCAATACAGTGAGCGCATTCGAAGAAAAAATACATGACATGGAAGAAGTTCAAGACTGCTACCTGACCACGGGCGATGCTGATTATATCCTGCGAGTAATTGCCTCAGACCTTGATGGATATGAGCGTTTTGTACGAAAAAAACTGCACAAGATTGAAGGTATACAATCTATTGCCACATCATTTGCTTACAGTGCGATTAAGCAGTCTTGTGTTTACCCCAAGTAGTTTCAAACAGACTTTATTCCTATTATTAAGTTATCTATATAAGCAAGCGGCGTATATCCTCAAGCAACTCTTTGATATAAACCAAAAACCGCGCGCCCTCAGCGCCATTAATGATTCTATGATCAAAACCAAGGGTTAAAGTAACCATTTGCCGCTCGACAAGTTCGCCCTGAATAAGCTTAGGAACCTTCTCACTTGCTGCCACACCAACAATAGCAACTTGTGGCCAGTTGACTATTGGAAAAATTGAACTCAAGCCAATTCCTCCAAGATTCGATAAGGTGATGCCAGCTCCCTGCAAGTCGGCAGGTAAAAGTTTTCGCCCTTTTGCCTTTCCACTCAAATCACGTATGTCATTGGAAAGTTGCACCAAGCACTTTTGATCCACTTTTCTCAGATTAGGTACCAGCAAGCCATGCGGTGTATCAACAGCAATACCAATATCTATATAGTCTTTGTAAACTATTGCATCAGCTTGCTCATCAAACGAACTATTCATTCTGGGAAACTGCTTTAAAGCAACCGCTATAGCCTTGACAATGATGACTGTGAGCGTCAGTTTAGTGTCATTATTTTTTTGAACTTGTCGCCATTTCTCCAACTCTGTTATATCAACCTTTTCCTGCAACCAGGCATGGGGAATTGTTGTCCATGCCTGGTTCATATTGGCGCTGGTAGTCTTGGCAATTCCAGATATCTTTTCGACCCTGGTGTCTCCAAACTCACTAACATCAGGAATCGCTCTTGAACTGAATTGAACTGGGTTTGTACAGCCCTCTGCAAGTGTTACCGATGGCATTAAAACTCCAGAAGTTTGGTTCGCTTTAATAATGCTCTTCGCAAAGGCCTTAATGTCATTTTTCGAGATTCGAGAACCGTACTGCTGTGATGAAAGCGCCGAGATATCGATTCCCAATTCACGAGCTAATCGTCGACTGCTCGGGCCAGCGGGCACCTTAGCGCCTTCTTCTATGCTGTCATATATATTGTCCTTTGACGACACCCACTGCTGCTCAGTTTCAGGTTGAACGCTCACTTGAGGCTCATGCAATCCATCATCTTTAGAGAGTGTGACAGACGCTTTAATGACAGATTGCTCTTCGTTTTTCACATCAGATGTTTCAATAAGATCAATGGACTCTGGCGCATCATCAAGTTTACTTTTGGTGCATCTCAGCGTCAGGCACTCTATTCCTTGAGTCACTTCATCACCGATAGCAGTATGAATCGCGGTGACGATGCCAGCATACGTGCTTGGTATTTCAACAGTTACCTTATCCGTTTCTATTTCGAGCACAGGATCTCCCACACATAAGGTATCACCAATTTCAACCATGATGCCGACTACCGTGCCTTGACCATTATCATCGCTTTCATTAAGAGCTGGTACTAATACTGTATGTTCCATATGCACCTCTAGCGACGGGTCCGTGGTTCAAGCTTATCCGGGTCTATATCTAAAGCACCTGACTGCTTTTCGAAAACCTCTTGGTCGATATTGCCCTCCCGGTATAATGCGGACAAAGCAGCCTGAATAATATAGGCAGAACTCACCTCAAAGAAGTCTCTCAGCTCTTGTCGGGATTCACTGAAACCATAACCATCCGTACCAAGAACTTCATACCTGCCTGGCAACCAGGGGCCAATGCCACTGACATAACTTTTCATCCAATCTGTAGCCGCGACGAAAACTCCTTCTTCCTGTTCGAAGAGTTCTTGCAGATAAGGTGTTTTGTTAACTTCGGTCGGATACAGTCGGTTCCATCGTTCACATTTTTCCGCATCCCTTTGCAGTTCAGTAAAACTAGTAATACTCCATATATTGACACGGTATCCAAGCTGTTCAAGGTCAATCGCCGCTGATATCGCTTGTTGCATTATCGAGCCACTTGATAACAGGTTAACGATATGTCCCTGGGTTCGAGATGAACGTTTAAAGCAATAACCCCCTTTCAAGATTTGTTCGGGCAAAATATCACTGTCAGGCAAGGCTGGCATGACATGGTTTTCATTATAGACCGTAAGATAATAGAACACATCTTCCTGTTCAGTGTACATACGGCGGATGCCATCACGAATAATGATCGCCAACTCATAACCAAAGCTAGGGTCATAACTCACCATATTGGGTACGGTAGTTGCAAGAACCTGAGAATGTCCGTCCTGATGTTGCAGACCTTCACCATTAAGCGTTGTTCTACCGGCAGTGCCACCCAGCAAGAACCCCTTGCACATCATGTCACCACAACTCCAGATCATATCGCCTACGCGTTGGAAACCGAAGATTGAGTAAAAAATATAGAAAGGAATCATCGGCAAGCCATGTACAGAATAAGCACTTCCAGCCGCCATAAATGAGGCAATAGCTCCGGTTTCACAAATGCCTTCCTGTAAAATCTGTCCGTCTTTAGCCTCTTTATACGGTGACAATGTATCCGCATCCACAGGTGTATAGTGTTGTCCCTCATGAGAATAAATACCTGCTGATCTGAAAAGTCCATCCATGCCAAATGTACGAGCTTCATCCGGAACAATGGGCACGATATATTGACCGATATCTTGGTCTTTCAATAATTTAGCCAAGAGACGCACAGCGACCATTGTGGTCGATATTTCCCTGTCACCCGTTCCTTTAAATATATCAAGAAATGACGCCATAGAAGGGGTTTGAATCACTGGACACTCATATTTTCGCTGTGGCAAGTTTCCGCCTAATGACCGACGCCGCTCCTGCAAATACTGCATTTCAGGGCTATCCTCACTGGGTCTATAGAGTTCGGCTGTTGCCGCTGCTGCTTCACTGATAGGAATACCATAAGCTTTTGCAAGTTGAATACGCTCTTCCACGTTCAAGTTCTTCTTTTGGTGGGCAGTGTTTCTCCCTTGGGCAGCTTCCCCCATACCGTCGCCCTTGACAGTTTTAAACAAAATAACTGTAGGTTTGTCAGTCTCTTGTGCAGCCTGCTGAAAGGCTGAGAATATTTTTTTAGGATCCTGACCACCGCGTTTAATTGCCTGCAATTCAGTGTCCGTCAGAGAATTCATCATCTTCTCAAGTTCTGGATTACCTTCTACCCAATGTTCACGCTGAACGTCTCCTGGCAAAATTGAATAACGCTGATAATCACCATCAAGACATTCATCCATACGCTGTTGTAAAACACCCTGACTGTCTTGAGCTAATAGAGCATCCCAACCAGACCCCCATATCACTTTGATGACATTCCAATCCGCTCCTCTGAACGACCTTTCAAGCTCTTGAATAACCTTTCCATTGCCTCGAACTGGCCCATCAAGGCGTTGTAGATTGCAGTTTACCACCATGACCAGATTGTCCAGTTTCTCCCTGGATGCAATATTAATAGTTCCTAGAACTTCTGGTTCATCTGATTCACCATCGCCTATAAAACACCAGTACTTGCCTCCAGACTCTTTTCGAAGTCCTCGATTCACCAGATATTTTGAAAAACGTGCATGATAAATTGCCGCTGGTGTTGATAAACCCATGGAAGCATTGGGCATCTGCCAAAAATCTGGCAAAGAGCGCGGGTGCGGATAAGAAGACAAACCACCACCCTCCCCCAACTCACGCCGATAATTCAGCAAATTTTGCTCAGTCAGGCGTCCCTCCAAAAAGGCTCGAGCATAAATTCCTGGGGCTGCATGTGGCTGGGGCATAACAACATCACCACTATAATCTTCACTACGTGCGCGAAAAAAGTGATTAAATCCAACCTCCAAAATCGTCGCTGCAGAGGCATAAGTCGCAATATGGCCACCGACCCCTGCGCCCGCATCCTGGGCCTTTAAAACCATCGCCATTGCATTCCAACGAATTAGATTTTCAATTCTTTTTTCCAGCTCTATATCACCTGGATAGACTGACTGATCAGATAGAGAAATCGTATTGACGTAAGGCGTGTTTAGTGTGGCATCATTGATAGAAATACCTTTATTTCTAAGGTGTTCCTGTACCGTTCGAAGAATTTCTTTAACGGCATCATCGCCGAATGCAGAACGGATATATTCTACCGATTCAAGCCATTCTTTTTTATCTTCTTCTAAGACTTCGTTTATTGCTCTGACCACAACATTCACTCCTACAATTCAGTCATTATGTGAGCAATCAGCATAGCAATTGTAAAAAAATTACGATTGCGAATGCTGCTTCCTGAAATCCAATTATTGGCAGAATTTGCTAAGCTTTAACAAAATTAACTCCAAATATTTTACAAATAAAAAAGATGGGTAGAGACCGATAAAAAGAACACTTGTCATTGTTAAAGTAAAAGCGCAAAGTAACAGTATCAGCTGAACTGCCCAACAGTTGTTCTTTAAAGTTGCCCATAATATTCCTATTAATATTTTAGCTAATGGAGACTTTCATGGAACCAATATTCAATTTTTCTGACTCTAAGACCATACCTTGGACAAAATCAGACATTGCAGAAGGTGTTGAGGTAAAAACACTGTGCTCAGCCAACAATATGACCATGGAGTTATATCGGTTTGCTCCGAACTGCACCTATCCTGATCACTTTCATAATGGTCCAGAGTTCGTTTACATATTGGAAGGCAGTGCCCGTCAAGATGGCAAGTGGCTTGAAGCAGGTTGGGCCAGTGCTGCTGAAACTGGCACTCTGGACAATGATTTCTTAGTCGGCAATGATGGCTGTCTTGCTCTTGCAGTCTATACAGAATCGAAATATATCAGTTGAAGATTCATAGGGTTATCAGTCGCCATATTACCCAGTTGGACAATCATCATTATTAATCAAAAGTGACACAACATTTAAGTGGCATTCTATTATTTTGCGTGAGGTAGTGTAAATGAAGATAATCTTAATTGGTTCTACAGGCGACATTGGTCAAGCAGCCCTGACAGAACTGTCAACCCGGCATGATATTATTGAGGTCAGTCGAAACAATGGTGACATTCAGGCTGATATATCCGACCGACAATCGATCATCGACATGTATCGCAAAACAGGCAAAATTGATGCAGTAGTCTCTACAGCAGGGAATGTGCATTTCGGTCCTCTCAACGAATTTACACAAGAACAGTTCATGCTCGGATTGACCAACAAAGTAATGGGGCAGATCAATGTTGTTCTGGAAGGCCTGAATTATGTCAATGATGGCGGCTCTTTCACATTAACCAGCGGCGTACTTGACCGAGATCCAATTCGAATGGGCAGTGGTGCAGCCACTGCCAATGGTGCCATCGGTGGCTTTGTGACGGGCTCGGCAATCGAAATGCCAAGAGGCTTGCGAATTAATGTGGTAAGCCCTGGCCTGTTGGATGTATCTGAAGCCAGATATGGCAGCTTCTTCCCAGGCCATGAGAGAGTAGCTTCAGAACGTGTTGGCCGTGCTTATGCAAAGAGCATCGAAGGAGCCAGTACTGGTAAGGTCATTATCGTTGAGTAAGACAAATGAAACTTTGACTCATCACCAACTCAAGTGTACTTGATCAAGATCAAGCCACTGCAAGCTAAAAGCAGGCAAACTTTAATTCAATGCATCTTAAGCTGATTCTGAAGTCAGACACTTATACTATTGAGCCAGTGACAAGGTAGAATATGAAAAATGGACACTAAAATATCTCGTAACCTCTCAATCAAGCAAATTCGTGCATTTGTCAGCGTTGCCAGACACAAATCGTTCAGCCAGGCCGCACTCAGTTTGTCGATTTCACAACCCGCTCTGACATTGAATATTCAACAGCTGGAAACGATTATAGGCACGGCTCTATTCATACGAAACACTCGCTATGTTTCATTGAGTCAATCTGGGCAGCACTTTTTGCCAAAGGCAGAAAAGCTCCTGAACGATATCGATTCCTCCATATTATCGACTCGAGCTTATGCTCTCAAACAAAAAGACCAGGTGAGAGTAGCGGCATTGCCCTCTGTTGCCATTCGTGTTTTACCAGAAGCCACACGAGTCTATGCAGAACAATCCCCTCTGACAAGGTTCATAACCCAGGATGACAATGCTCGAGGAGTACAGGCTCAAGTTTTGAACGGTGAGGCAGATTTTGGAATATCTAATATTTGGAACCCTGAAGAAAACTTGAACTTCATACCCTTTATGCAAGATAAAATGGGATTGATTTTTCACCATGATCACCCTCTGGCACAACTGAGCGCCCCGCTGGAGTGGCAGTGCATTGAAGATATGAGGTTTGTCGGCATGTCATCCGACACTGGCATTAGCCGTCTGACTATGGATGTAAAAGGCTTGCCTTCATCAGTTCAACATCCAAGCGATACCGTTCTGACCATCGCAGCATTGGTTGGAAAAGTTGGTAATAGCGAAGCCGTGTCTGCCCTTCCGGCACTGGCCTCACCTGATTATCTGAACAAATCTTTAGTCTACCGAGAAGTATCAGTACCAACTATCTACAGACAGCTGTTTCTCATCACCCCTAAAAACCGACCAATGCCTCAAGCGGCGCAATTGTTTACCGCTTTCTTGCAGGAAATTGCACCAAAAATCTGTTCCATGTTTCCCAACAACACCGTCATCCCACCGGATTAATAAGATTTTCAAATAAGTCATTCAGTTCTTCAAAATTCTCTTTTACCTTCTAACTGACGATACTGCTTATTAAATCATTATATTGCAGGAGGATATTTCGAATGATCACAACTTTATCAAAAAAAATGCGACCGGAATCAGAGGTAATGAATCTGGAGCGCTTAGGGTCATTGCATTCCTCAACACTCAGCTTCATGCGGACACTGGTTCGAAGGATGATGAAAGAAGAATGGAACATTGAACGGCGACTCTTTGACTTAAACAAAGACGGGTACGGCACTGCTATCTATGAAATTGAAACATCGAACGCAAAATTCAGCTTTGTTTTGTTTTCCAATCATTTATCCGACGAAGAACGTAACGATAGAGTCATCGCAACCAGCTGGGACCTGACGATGGCATTGTGTGAAGGCAGTGTTGATGATGCCTGGTTGGAAAGCTTACGTAGCAATGTCCCAAGACAAGAAGCAGGTCGGGTTGATGCACGAGTTATCAGCCTATCCCGTGCCAACCGCAGTTCACGATTGTTTCAATATGTTCTTGATGAACTTTGCGCTGGTCGCCAGCCTGACGTTGAACGCATAGCAGAAGTTGGCTATCTATATCGAACTACGGCTGTTTACGGCAGCGGCAAACTGGGCATGGCAGATTGGAATAAGGTCCAAGCCAAATTCAAAGACTTCAACCGACCATTCGCCGCAGAGATGTTTATCTGTTTCTTATTACGCCAATTCAGCCTGGATCAGATTGATCACATCGCCAAATACAGATCGCCTGAAAGTGCAGTGAGTCTCAATGTTCGATTAAAGCGATTCTTTGGCATAGGCAACTCCACTGGCCTTGGCATGGCGCCTTATTTAGTCAACCACGGAGAACTGTTGAGCCAGTGGATAGAAATGCGCGAAACAGCTCTGGCTCAAGTCCTGCATAAAGCGACCATCACTACTTGGCGTGTTGACCTGTTCCGTGACTTGATTCAACGAGCAATTACACACTTTGGGGAATCGAACACCTCTGACGAAGAGCAAATCGAAAGAAACCACCGGCTCATTATTGAGCTGGATGAAACCAATCAATGGTTCAACAACAGAAAAAATAAGCTAGATACCTGGGGTGAACTTTCAGAACATGCCAGAAAAAACTGGAGTTTTGAAACACAGGAATTACTTCATTCTATTTGTATGGACATTTATCCAGAGATTGTGAATGACTTGGAGAACAATTACACAGTCATACCTAACGTAGAGTTGGAGCCGGAAATGACCACTCTTGAACTGCGTCAACTAATCGAAGACCGTTATGACTGGGCATTGGCAATTGATTTTTCTGACCCTACTAGAAGTGATGCCTTCTGGTACCGTTCTGAAGAAAAACTTGAGCCTAGATTAGGTTTTGTCGGTGCCGACCCCGGTGTTGAAAAGCAAATGCCTCTGCCCATTGGGCGACGGGTCAGAGAGTGTTACGACACACTCTGTGAAGACTTGAGCAGAGAAGCGGACAGTGATGTTATTCATTTTCTATTGCGCCATCCAAAACTGAAAAGCATTGTTCGCAGAATTCAAACGATGTGTCGACATAAGTACGCCGAAATAAGGGCCAATCTGGCTGATAGAAATGTCCGACCAATGGACTTACTACGCTGCAAGCTCGCCTTTTTTGGAGTGTGTAAATTTGATCCAAGATCCAAGCTCTGGGTGCGCAATACCATGTATCAGGGAGCGCCTCTGATCGATGACATTGGCGACACCTATGACAGCTGGTTCTTACCATTGAAACCCAACATGTCGGAGGTTTAAGCATGAAAGTTTCCCGTAATGAAATGATTGCCGCCCTGTCACGTGCCTTCGAAGGTTCAGGGCATAATATTGGTGACTATGAGGATGCAGCACATAGTGTAACCTGGTCGCATATGGTCGGATTGTCATCCTTTGATAATATCGAGATTCCACCGCCCAGCCCCAAGGGAGGTGCAACACCACGTCTGGTATTCGAAAATAACAGCACAGCAATTATTGACGCAGGTGGCGCGGACGTTTGCGAGCACGGCTCTCTGGCAGCACAACTAGCCTATTCAAAGAGCCAGAAAGATGATTTTGCCATAGTACAATTAACGAACTGTCGCTACCCATCGTTAATTCTTTACTGCTTATCACTGGTTGCCCTTCGTGGGCTGTATATCTCTGTCTACTGGCAAGACAGTTTCGGTTCACACGGCGCCAGTTTCGAAAGTGGAGAGGCTTTTCCTAGCTATTGGCTTGTCTGTTCAGACACTGAAAAAATGCATTCAATCGTCTCGACGATCACAATCACCTGCACTCGTATTCCGTCATTACTGGCAGATGCTGTTGCCAGACAAGTTGAACACCCTGAGATCGAACGCAAGGAGTTCTCAGCAGCTCAATTATCCGCAAATTACAGTCAGTCGCTGGAACATGGCATTTCCGTGTCAGAAGAACATTGGCAATCACTGAATGCAGCGGCTTGGCCAATTCTCGTGCCTTCAGACCAACTCTCCAGAACTGGAGCTGGCCCAGGTTAGCTCTAAAAACAGACAATAGCTCTTGGATGTTGGCAAGACACCAAGAGCATTGGCCTAATCAACTCACTACTTTTCAGGTCAAAAAATAGCTATTTTAAATTCTGAGAAAACGATTTTATTTCCGTTATTTCCTGTTCATCAATGCCTAAAGACTCAAGAAAATCAGTATGTACTTCAGGAAGATCCCGTTCAAATTCAATATGCCATTGGCGCATCGCCAGTTCTGTCATGCCAGATGCTTTAAGAATGTTGACCCATTGTTGCTTATTCATCACCTTAACCGTTTTGAGTAAGGAACGCTTCCCCAGAAGTTGAGCAATTAGCTGTTGTTGCTGTCTGATTTTGCTCATCTTCTCATTCAGATAGTTAAGCCTCTTTTCCAGTATTTCAGACGATACATCGCTGTTCGATTCCAGAATTTCTGCTATCGCCCCCAACGGCAGACCAGCCTCTTTATACATGGATATTTTGCTCATTCGATCAAAATCTCTCTGGGTATATTGCCTGTAATTAGCTTCGCTGCGCCCACTTGGTTTGAGTAAATTTATTTTATCGTAATACAACAAGGTGCTACGCGATAAGGAAAATGTTTTAACCAATTGGCCAATTGAATACATGCTTCGTACCTGTCTAAATGGATTTAATATCGGGATCTATCAAGCAATTTCTAGCCGCATCGCTTGATAAGATCTCTTGGCTGTAATAGCGCTGAAGGACTGATTGAAAATCATTAATCAAGTCAAAGTTCTGCTGTTGAAATAAGTTCCAACTCTTTTCGTTCATCAGACTTCTACGCTTTGCCATTATACGTACAATCGCATCGGTCAGCGTCAAATGGAATTTATCATTGGCTCCCAGGCTTTCAGCATACCCCTTAATCCCATGGCAGGTAAGTTCCAAAGCCGCAGAAAGTGAGTTGTTATCTAAATAAAGCCATGCAAGTCGCATATGGCCAAGATGGTTAAAATACACTGGATTAAGTGTCTTATTTTCAAATTGTTGCAAAAACTCTGCATCATTTAGCGGACTGATTTGTGAACCCATATTTTTCTCCACCAACAAAGGTAAATAAGCAAGGAAAACGGAGTGTAAAGTATGAACCTGTAGTCAGGTCAACAGACTCTAATATCTAAGAGACAGATACGATTGCATTTTTCTTAAAACCCGGTTCGATTATTGATATTAATGACTAAATTTAATAACCTATAAAAACCTGAGAATACACAATTTGGCTCAAGCTGTTTTTAAAAACATAGATAAACCAATCAAACAAAACTACCCTACTTGAGTTATTTTGTTGTGCTGTGAACAACAGTTATTTAACGCTAATTAGGAACAATGTCGTTATTGAAACGCACACTTAAGGAGTCAATGATGAAATTTGCTTACCTGATAGAACCTCCGTTCAACTATGTAGATGAAAATAACCGCGTCACTGGCTGCGATGTAGAACTTGCCCAAACGGTCCTTGAGAAAATAGGTATCAAGCAACTTGAATTGATCGAAACAGAATTCTCTCAATTATTACCCGGTGTCAAACAAGGTAAATGGCAAATGACCACCGGCCTTTTTGCCACTGAAGAACGATGTCAAACTGCCTCATTCAGCGAGCCTATCTGGGCGCTTCCAGATGGCTTGCTGGTGGCAAAAGGTAATCCAATGAAATTAACAGGCTATGCTTCCATTGCGCAAAACCAGCATTGCACTCTGGCAGTTATTCGAGACCAATTTCAACATCGGTCAGCCATTGAGTATGGCGTGCCAGATTCTCGCATCAAGTTATTCGAAACCTACACCGAGGCAGCAACTGCCGTTTCCATTGGAACAGTTGATGCCTATGCCAGTGTTGCCCAGGCACACAAGGGATATTTACAACACAATGACACACTGACCTTAGACATTGTGGTTGTGCCAAGCCAGGAAAAAGAACCCGCTTTTGGTTGTTTCGCTTTTAATAAAGCCGATAACGAACTTCGAGAGTCTATTGATAATGAATTAAGCCGGTATCTGGGCTCAGCACATCATCGCTCAATGATGCGAGGGTTTGGATTCACTGATAAAGAAGTTGACCTGGTGCCACTCACTCACCTGTAAAGCTTTACTTGCTGGGCTTTGATAATGTTGAACACAGCCTGACACGCTACGCCCTCATAAACTGAAACATGTTCACAAAAAAAGAGGCACACATTGATTACCGTTATGATTCATGCAACCGTCAAGAAAGAAAAATTAGACGAATTCCTAGAGCTGGCAGCCCTAATGACCAGAGAAACCAGAGGCAAACGCGAGGGATGTATCAGCTATTCATTTAATCAGAATACTGAAAAACCAACTGATTTTGTTCTCTACGAGCAGTGGGAAAGTCAAGACCATCTGGACAAACACATCCAGGAACTGTGTACATTACTGGGCCCACCAATGCCCGGTTACCCACTACCGAAAAAGTTATTGGACATGTACGAAAAAGCAGAGCCTGTGTTTTATAACCCGATAGCATAAGCGATCAGGTTGATAGCCTTGATGGTTATGTTTAGACGTTTTAATTTATCAACACTCGAGTATTTTCTCTGCAGATAACATTACATCCAGCCTTTCTCTTTTGCTATTTCTATTGCCGCTAACTTGTTTTCATTTGCTTTTAATAACCGCTTGTTTTCAAGTGTGAGCTGTTGATAGTCTTTATGCTTAGCAAAATAAGGACCTAAATAACCATCTTCATGTGTGTATGCCATCGTCCAAGCCATATTTCTAGGAAATACCAAAAAATCAAGAAAATCGGCATCAGTAGGGAGTTCGTCAGTTTCAATGGCTAATTCACCATCGTTCGAAAGAACAATATATTCACAAGCTCTTTCAGTTTTATAGCAATCAAGAGCTGCATCACCGGATATTGCAGGGTATTTTTCAAAACTAAAAATATGCCAACGGTAATCTTTTATATTGGCTCCCTGCTTATCTTTGCAATACGCCTTCACCCACTCCTTGTCAATTTCTGCCGTTTCTTCACTTGAATAAACCCGGATAATTCTTCCCGGTTTAACGGTATACCCAACATGCTCCATACATCCCTTTCCTTAAGTATTTATTTTCAATTAATCTCAACCCTAACGTTTATCACACGATTCAGGCATTACCAACCCAGAGATAACTGATTACCAAATGACTGGCTATGCCAAACATGGCGATTAGGCCCAGACTCATAAAAACACCTCGCATATTATCACGCCCTTTCAGATAACTGTAGGTGTATCCCAGGCGAGCCAGAGCAAAGCCAATCACCCAAAAATAGACGGCATTCATTGCAGCAGAACTGAACAGAAAAGGCAGCAACAGAACCAGATAGTAAATCGTGTTTTCCGTGGTATTTCTATGGGCATTATGGGCGCGTTCCAATTCTCGAATAGCAAAATCAGGAACATCCTTTCTGTTGGTACCACTGGCTTCCCATTCTTCCGGGGTGGCATACATTCTGTACCTGACTCGGGTTGTTTCAGTGACAGTCATCAACCATGTGTGGTTGATACAAATGGCTATGCCGGCAAGCGCTATTGCCCACAGACTATCCGAATCAGGCAGACTCACTGCAAAAGGTTTAACATCAAGTACGAACAGATTAATCAACACCGCAATTAATAACACACAAAAGGGATAAGCCACGACCATTTTCATAGCTTTGTTTTGTTTTGCATCTAAGTCAGTCAATTTTTACTCCTTGTTTATTTATGGTTTCAGACATATGACACTCGGCAACGCACTGTTCAAAAACATCTTCTACCTCTTTCACAATGCTTTTATACAATTTCTTATCCATCGTATCAGACGTTAACCCTTCCGCTTTAACAACGGCTTCAGCAAATTTAACCGCCGTTTTAGGAGGAAACTTTATTAACCGGTTTGACACATTTGCAGGCAAACAAAAGCCCAATTTCACACATAATGTTCCAAGCAAAACCTTCGCTTCTTTCTCAGATAAGCTCATTACATTCCTGCCTATTCATAATTAGGCCAAACCAGTTTCGCTATCTGGTCGTATTTTTCAGGCATTATAAGGCCGGCTCATCAACCGCAGCCGTTACCACAAGCTCAACCAGATCGGAGTCTTCCAACTCGACTCCGACACAGGCCCGCAACGGCAGATGGTCTGGGTCCACCCACTCATCCCAGGCGCGATTAAATGCCACTTTATTCTTAACCTCACTGAGATAAATCGTGACAAAAAGAACCTGTCTTTTGTCAACTCCAACTTCTTCCAGATGCCTGTCAATATTCGCCAGCGCATCTCGTGATTGTTCATAGAGTGAATCAGACTTTACAGTGGCCGTAGCAACCGTAGTTGCAATTCCCTGATGAATGACAATTCGACTGCGTGTATTTGAATAACGCGAGGGTCCGATACGGTGAATTTGCAACATAGCTTATATCCTCCTTAAAATAGTCGATTGAATCATCAAAAAAGCAACTGCCTAACGATATTCTTTATTATTTATCGCTTTCTTGAACGCATAGCTTTCTTTTTCTTAATCCCTGAGTCCTCAATAAATTGAGCATACTCTTTTGATTCAACGCCGTAAATTGCAATTTTACCATCACCATTACTATGTACTCCCCAACCATAGGTTTTCGTCAATGCAGATGCACGAAAACAAGGGCGCCCTTTTGCAAAAAACAATTCACGCTCTTTTTCCAATGCTGATTGAGGTATGTCATTTCTTTGAGCATGCACCATAAAAATGACATCGTCCGAGGTATATTGATACGGGTTTTCAGAGACAATGTCATATTCATAATTCGCAATGGATTTTTTATTGCCCCTTATTGGAGGAATATTGCCTGAAGTCGCTTTGGTGTCTTCAGCCACTTCAATAAACACGTTGAAATAGTTTGTGGATGCCATTTTTTCTCCTGAATAAGTCATAGACAGTTCTACTACAAGCGCCATTCCCATACGGATCAATGCATGCCCCAATCCAACAAATAGGTTTGCCTGTGTTATTAACCCTGTTTTATAAACGTTTAGACTGACGCCATCAATACGATATTTTATTTACCCTGTTTCAAGATATACAATCTTGCTCAATACAAATTCTCAACCGATCACTAAAATCTGTGTATATTGTATTAAATTATTGGGGGATTTGTTTAATGCAAATAAAATCATTGATTAGTACTTATAGGTAACTGGCATGAAAGATGAGTTGGGAAGTGGAAACCCTTTAGGTTGTCCGGCAGTTGCGACTCTCGGTTTAATTGGAGGCAAGTGGAAGCCCATGGTGATTCATATTTTGATTGATCAACCAATGAGGTTTGGAAAGTTGAGGAGATTAATGCACCCTATTAGCCAAAAGGTATTAACTGAGCAGCTAAGAGACTTAGAGGATGTGTCTATTGTTCAACGTGATGTTCTGGATGAAAAAATACTAAATGTGACATACTCCCTTACAGAGTATGGAAAATCTTTGATACCTGTAATAGAGGCTCTTTATCAATGGGGAAAAATAAATATCCCTAACCCGAACAAGGTTTAATTAACAAGAGGTTATGGAGCAACAGAGCCAGTTTCAAAGCCACTGAACTTCATCCCCCTTATCTGCAAAGAAGCCCTAAAGAGGCTTGTCTGCAACAGACTAGTTACCTGCAAGTACCTAATTGATAATACGTTTAATACCTATATAGTCGCAAATAAATGGTACAAAATTATGCGAGACTATGACAAAGAAAGATCCCCATGAAACCGTGGTTCATACAATTCCTGTTTTTCCTTTTGGGATGATCAATGCTTTTCTTTTAGTAAACCCCAAAGGATGTATTCTGATAGATACCGGATTGCCTGATACTGAAGAAAAGGTTGAATCAGTGCTTAAACGGTTAAATTTGAGCTTTAGTAATATCAATTTGATTATTATCACTCACGCTCATATTGATCACGCGGGAAATGCCGCAAAAATTAAAGCATTATCTGGCGCTCCAGTCCTCGCACATAAAGGTGATCTGCCATATTTTTTGGGAGAAAAGAAAATGCACTTTTGCAGCACTGGCTGGTTTGGTAAGTTATTCCATAAAACTGGAGCTATTCAAAAGCCTTATGAAAAATTTGAACCCGATATTCTACTCACATCACAAGATGATTTTTACCTTAATGATTATGGTGTTGACGGCAAAGTCATTTCAACTCCGGGCCACACTGACGGTTCAATTTCTGTCTTGATTGAAAACAATCAGGCTGTCGTTGGTGATTTGATTTCATCCGGTATTCTACTTGGAGGAATAATCAGAACCAACAAGGCCAAACGCCCCCCATTTGAAGATAATCCATTGCAAGTCAGTCAAGAGTTGCAATCAATTGCTGACACCGGAGTAGACATATTTTTCATGGGACATGGAGGCCCATTGCCTCAAGAAGAAGTGTTGCGACACATAGAAAAACTGAGAGAATTGGCACAACATAATGTTGATTAATAAGTCAGAAGCCTACATTGGGAAACGAAGCTATGTTGCAGGCCAACTTTATCCTGTGACTAATCTCTTTGATATCAGTCAAAACCCATTTACTGCCTTAGCAAAGGAATTTAGCATTGACCACCTTAGCAGATGGCGATGTTCTCGGTGACATTTTAAGGCACTACTCTCTACTGGGTCTTTAGATAACCTTGCTGGTTCCATTAAATAGTTTTACAGTCTATACACTCTAAAAATATAAGGATAGTACGATGCAAACACCCAATGTTAATAATTCATTGACTGTCGAGCCAGGACGAGTTGCCTGGTATGTAACCGGCCGTTTTTATACCGACCAGAAATCACGCTCTTTCGATGTTGGTTATTTTCCCAAGATCAAGGGTATTGAAGGTAATTTCTTTGATTGTGATACACCAGACGAAAGCTCTGCCTGGTTCACGTTTTATGCTGATAAGTTCACCGGCACTTCGATAGTCAATGGTGATGTGTCGATGGGCATTTACCCACCCGGGGAATGGCATATGTACCTTGCCGACAAGCCCGGCGGCGATTTTGATGATCCCAGTTCATTTCGACAAGGCACCAAAATAGCGACCTTTGCCAGAGAAGGTGTCACAGGCGGTATGGCCATTGGCGCCTATTCCGTGAGTTTGTTGACGTTTAAATTGCTTGAGTCAGTAGACTTTTCCTTTCAGGGTCAGGTGTATAACCTTAAAGATATCTTCCCCTTGGGTGTGACACAGACAGGTTTCGGCAGTGGTTCATTGCAACCTGGCCTGCCTTCTTACAGCACCATCAAATGTTTTGCCGCCACAGCCATCACGGTTGGCAAGGACGGCTGAAAGCTACATATCTGGCGACGTACATATGATAGGGTTTAAACAACGCCATCTTCAGGTAGATAATCCATAATCGTTTCAGCTCCTTGCTGCACGGATATCCCTCGCAATGCCTTGCCGCCCTACCAATTGTTGCTTGGTGAGGACGGCGAGGATAACCTCGCCTCCTACCCTGTTTTTAATGAATCATTCGGCTTTATTAAGACTTAGGTTTTTCGTTCTTTGGATCATAAAGCGGTCTATAACCAACTGATTCTACTTTAATGGGATAACGTTCATTAAAATATTCCATTGCTAATATATTGCCTTCTTTTGCATGCTCATATGGGAGATAACCCAAGGCAATATTTTTACCTATTGATGGGCCATAACTAGTACTGCTGGCATAAGAGCGGCGGCCCTCAGAATCGATAAGAACATCGCCAGTCTCTGGATCAACAATTGGCCATTGGCCAACTGGGTATCGTGCAACGCCATTGGCATCTACATTTTCCATCATGGTCATGGTGCATAGATAAGCGGGTTGATGATCACGTTCTCGTTGTGCGACATAGGCTGCTTTGCCATTGAAGTCAGCTTCCTTAACTTTAGGGCGTGATAAACCGGCTTCGTACAAATTGTACTCACTCAATAGATCAGCATTTTGTAAACGCAAGCTCTTCTCCAATCGGCGGCTGTTACCGTAAGTTTCCACACCTACCGGTATAACGCCTTTCTCAATTAGCATGTCCCATAAGGTAATGCCGTAACTGAATGGCACATAAAGCTCCCAACCTTGCTCACCAACGTAAGAGATGCGGAAGGCCCAAACAGGAATGCCGCTAATGCTAATTTCTTTGGTAGTCACATAGGGAAAATTCTCATTGCTCAACTCTTCAGGATTATCTGCAATGGATTGTAGTGTTGATCTGGCTTCTGGCCCCCACAAGCCAAGCGTTGCGATCTGGTCAGTACGCTCTTCGATATAAACGGAGTAGCCTTTTTTGTCGGCCATACGCTTCATCCAGATATAGTCGCGATGACCTGTATCACCACCACACATCACACGAAAGCGAGCTTCATCAAGGCGTACGATAGTTAAGTCAGAACGTACGCCACCATCTTCATCCAAAAAGTGTGTGTATACGCCTTTACCCAAAGGTGTATTTCCACCAATTTTAGCGACGCTTAAATGTTCCATAAGGGCTTCAGCATCTTGACCAGATATGTCAAAGATAGCGAAGTGAGAGATGTCGACCATACCGACACTGTCACTCATGGCTAATTGTTCTGCATTCGCAACACGCCAGAAGTGACGGTTATCCCACTCGTTTTCACGCACGGGAACTTGATCAGCATATTTCTCTAATAAGTGTTCGTTTGAAGCGTATGCTTGCGCTCGCTCCCAACCAGCCGCTTCCATAAAATGGGCGCCGAGTTCTTTTTGTCGTACCCAGAATGGACTACGTCGAATATTACGCCCCATGGTATAAGGTTCGCTTGTATGAACGGGTGGATTGTAAATCTTGAACGCCGATTCATAGCAGCGGTCATATGTGTATTGATCAGACTTCTGGATAGGATAGAAACGTGCAATATCAATACCAAAAATATCCAATTCAGTTTTGCCTGTCGTCATCAACTCGGCGATAATCTTGCCCATACCAGGGGCATCTTTAACCCAAATTGCTTCACAGACCCAAAGACCACGTGTCTCGGGAGATTCACCAACCAATGAGCCACCATCTGCGGTTACGGAAAGCAGACCATTGAAAGAGTGTTTGTCATCATAGCCCAGCTCACCCAGAATCGGCGTTAATTCCATCGCTTTTTCCAAAGGCTCCATAACTTGCTCAATATCTAGATCAAGCATAGAGGGTGACAAACGCGCTTCGGCTTGTTCCAGGATATCCTTGGGTCGAACCAGTCGTGGATTCTTTTCTTCGTAGTAACCCCATTCTATTTGACCACCTTCAGCAGTGCTCGGGTCACCCGTATCACGTAGATAGGCCGAGTTGCCTTGGTCTCGTAATAATGGATAGCCAATGTCTTTGCCCGTACCTTCGAATTCGTTATATGGGCCAAAGAAAGTCAGTGGATGCTCTACTGGCATTAATGGTAGTTTCGCACCAGCCATTTCTGTGATTAACGGGCCCCATAGACCCGCACAAACAACCACATTTTCGGTTTCGATATAACCTTTATCGGTATGAACGCCTTTGATCTGGCCGTCTTGTACATCGATATCGATTGCAGGTGTATTCGGGAAGGCCTCTAACTTGCCCGTCGCGATAGCATTTTCAATTAATATACCTGTCACCGTTTGCGAGCGTGGCGAAACCAGACCCGCATCCGGGTCCCACAATGCTCCTTGAATCATATCTTCTTCGAGTAAGGGGAACTTTTCTTTGGCTTCTTTTGCGCTGATCATACTTACATTGGTGCCAAACGCTTTGCCAGAACCCACTTTACGCTTTAGTTCTTCCATTCGTTCATCATCACCGACACGCGCAACCTCAAGACCGCCAATACGGGTGTAATTGCCCATTTTCTCGTAGAATTCACGACTGTAAACAGTGGTATAACAGCTCATGTGGTCATGTGATGTCATATAACAAAAATCAGAGGCGTGCGCAGTAGAACTGATATCACTGGGAATGGCGGCTTTATCCAAGCCCACGATATTATCCCAACCTAATTCGATTAAATGATGAGCAACTGATGCGCCAACAATACCACCTTGACCGATGATGACAACTTTTGCTTTCTTTGGAAGTTTAGCCATTGACTGGTATCTCCTGAATGATTAAATAAGAGTTATAAGTGCTAATAAACACGAATGTTAATTCGTTACCTAGCCGTTGAAATTGAGTAAGGGTAACATTGGTTAATGCCTACATCACCTGCTAAACAATTGATAACTTTAATGTAGACTTTTCGCTCTATCAGCCCTTGCCCTTAGACGACCTATGTGTATTTTATAACGACATCTTGTTTAGCATTTGAAACCGTCGAAATTGTTTATATATTCGCGAGTGATGCTTTATACAATACTCGCTTTCGTACGCTTATACTATGCCAGCATCAAGGCTCGCTGCTATATACAAACCCAGCTCTTCGCATTGGTCTACAAAATCTTTTCGGAAATCCCCTTTGCAAACTAAAGTATCTTGAACCATCTTCCAACGCAAACCTCTTAAAATAGATTCAAGCGCCCGCTTGGTTCCTGTACCATCATGACCTGCACGAATAAAGATAACACACGGCAAGGCTGCTGTTTTATCTAAACAAGGATAGTAAATTCGATCGAAAAAGTCTTTTAAAAGACCACTCATATAAGCTAAATTTTCTGTTGTGCCAAGGATAATAGCATCTGCGTTAAGAACATCTTCAGGTGTCGCATCCAGTGGTGGCAGATATCGAGTTTCTACATTGCTTATCTGTTCATTATTCGCCCCACGCAATACCGCATCGAGCAGTTTTTGCGTATTAGGTGAAGGTGCATGTGCCACAACTAGTAAAGTTTTTTTCAATGGCTTTTCCAATGGAATAGTTGCTATTAACAGCCCCTAATTTATTTGAAACTCATATCATTTTCAAATAAGTCACACTTGAAAGAATACGTCAGCTCTATAAGAAAAAATTACATATTCGGATAATTTGGCCCGCCGCCGCCTTCTGGAGCAATCCAGGTGATGTTTTGAGCAGGATCTTTAATGTCGCAGGTTTTACAATGGACACAGTTTTGAGCGTTAATCTGAAATTGTTCCTGCCCGTCATCGTCTTTAAGTACTTCATAAACTCCAGCTGGACAATAGCGCTGGGCGGGTTCGTCATAAAGAGGCAAATTCTTTGCAATAGGAATGTCAGCATCCGCTAATGTCAAATGGCAAGGCTGATCTTCTTCATGATTCGTACCGGATAAAAACACCGACGATAATTTATCAAAGCTAATCACGCCATCTGGTTTTGGGTACTCAGGTTTGGGGCAATCTTTTGCCGGTTTGAGTGTGGCATGATCAGGCGTGGTGTTGCGCCAGGTAAAAGGCAGACATCCACGCATTATATTTTGATCAAACCAGGCAAATGCCCCACCCACGAGGGTGCCAAATTTATGCAATGCTGGACCAAAGTTACGCGTTTTATAAAGTTCATCATAAACCCAGGATTGACGATATTTTTCATCAAGATTAAGTTCTTTGCCTGCTATGTCACCTTCTTTTAGTGCCTCCATAATAACTTCTGCTGCTAACATTCCTGTTTTCATAGCCGTGTGATTGCCTTTAATCTTGGCACCATTTAAAAAACCTGCATCACAACCGACTAATAAACCACCAGGAACAGCTAATCTCGGCACCGACTGTAAACCGCCTTTATTAACTGCACGGGCGCCATAGCTTACGCGTGTACCGCCTTCAAGATAATGACGAATTTTAGGGTTCAATTTCCAACGTTGCATTTCATCAAACAAGCTAAGGTGTGGGTTAGCATAATTGAGAGCAATAATGAAACCGAGTGCTACTTGATTATTTTCCATATGATAAAGAAAGCCGCCACCTTCTGTATGATTATCCAGTGGCCACCCCGCTGTATGAACAACTAAGCCCGGCTTGTGTTTTTCCGGGTCGATGTCCCACACTTCTTTAATACCTAAGCCATAGTGCTGTGGATCAGCATCTTTGCGCAGATCAAATTTACTCATTAGCTGTTTGCCAAGATGCCCTCGGCAACCTTCTGCAAAAATAGTCTGCTTCGCCAATAACTCCATACCCGGCATATAGCTATCTTTCTCTGACGTATCTTTAGCCACTCCCATGTCGCCAGTAAGCACTCCTTTAACACTACCCTCTGAGTCGTAAAGAATTTCAGTCGCCGCAAAACCCGGGAAAATATCAACGCCCAATTCCTCTGCTTGTTCTGCTAACCAACGACAAACATTTCCCATGCTAACAACATAATTACCGTCATTGTGCATTGATTTAGGCACAAAGAAAGCCGGTGTTTTTATGCCTTTACCTTGGTCTTTCAGAAAAAAAACATCATCACCTATAACGGGTGTATCAAGAGGTGCTCCCTTTTCTTTCCAATCTGGAAACAATTCATTCATTGCAGTGGGTTCAAGTACTGCACCTGACACGATATGCGCGCCAATTTCAGAACCTTTTTCCAATACACAGACCGTTATCTCTTGATTATTTTCTTGAGAAAGTTGCATAAGTTTGCAAGCGGCTGATAGCCCGGAAGGGCCTGCACCAACGATAACAATATCGAATTCCATTGATTCACGTTCCATACTACATCCTCACAAAATTTACGGTAAAGGGCTAGCGAACATCACAGTGATAAAGGGAGGTTCACTGTTCTTTTATGATAGTTAATAAAAATAGCCCACTGATAAGTGGGCTATTAAAACTTTGAATTAAGCTAGAGTTAAAAGGCCTTGGTTATAAAGCGGCATCAAGCTCAGGTATGGCGTCAAACAAATCTGCCAGTAAGCCGTAATCAGCAACTTCGAAGATAGGCGCATCTTCGTCATTGTTAATAGCAACGATAACTTTAGAGTCTTTCATTCCTGCAAGATGCTGAATAGCGCCGGAAAGTCCTACAGCAATATACAAATCAGGTGCAACAACTTTACCCGTTTGACCTATTTGATAATCACTGGGAACAAAACCAGCATCGACAGCTGCCCGCGAAGCACCTACGGCTGCATTTAACTTGTCAGCCACGTTCTCGAGCATGGAAAAATTTTCACCATTCTTCATACCGCGACCACCTGAAATAATAGTTTTAGCGGATGTTAGCTCGGGGCGCTCTGATTCGGTAATTTCACTGCCGAGATAGCTTGAAAGGCCTGTATCAATTGAGAAATCGAGTGTTTCCACAGCAGCGTTTCCGCCTGTGTCAGCAACAGCCTCAAAGCCGGTACTACGGACGGTCAGCAACTTGATTGCATCGTTTGACTTAACTGTTGCCATTGCATTACCAGCATAGATAGGGCGTACAAATGTATCACTGTCGACTACCGTAGTAATGTCAGAAATTTGTTGCACATCCAATAAAGCAGCCGCTCGTGGCATTACGTTTTTCCCAAAGGTACTGGCTGATGCAAGAACATGTGAATAATTTACCGCAACATCTTTAATCAGTGGTGCAAAGTTTTCAGCCAGATTGTTGGCATACTCAGTCGAATCTGCATGAACAACTTTGGCAACACCTGCAACGGCAGCAGCAGCCTGAACAGCATCTCCACAATCATTGCCTGCAACAAGTATATGAATGTCTGAATCAATTTGTCCTGCAGCGGCAACGGTATTCAATGTTGCTGGGGTTAAGGATTGATTATTGTGTTCAGCTATAACTAATACGCTCATCTTAAATTACCTTTGCTTCATTTTTAAGTTTATCAACCAGCTCGCTGACACTGCCGACCATGATGCCGGCTTTACGTTTTTCAGGCGGGGCCACTTTAACAATCTCTGTGCGTGGGGAGACATCTACCCCAAGCTCTTCAATAGAAAGTGAGTCGATAGGCTTTTTCTTAGCTTTCATTATATTGGGTAAGGAAGCATTACGAGGTTCATTCAAACGTAAATCCACTGTAAACACAGCTGGCATTTTCAGTTCTATTGTTTCCAAACCAGCATCTACTTCACGGGTTACCTTTGCAGTATCATTATCAATCTCAAGAGCTGAAATAAAGGTGCCCTGGGACCAGCCTAACAGCGCCGAAAGCATTTGGCCTGTCTGGTTGTTATCACCATCAATAGCTTGCTTACCCATAATTACGGCATCGACGGTTTCCTTTTCAGCGACTTTCTGCAATAACTTGGCAATTGCCAAAGGCTCCAAGTCTGTATCCGATTCAATAAAAATGCCACGGTCAGCCCCCAGGGCTAATGCTGTACGCAAGGTTTCCTGAACTTTTTGAGGACCAATACTAACAGCAATTACCTCATCAGCTTGACCCGCTTCTTTAATTTTTATTGCTTCTTCAACAGCGATTTCACAAAATGGATTCATGCTCATTTTGACGTTATCGGTATCTATGCCGCTTTGATCTGTTTTAACGCGTACTTGTACGTTATAGTCAACAACACGCTTGACAGGCACTAATAGTTTCATGCCATTTATTCCTCATCATAAAAAATTTTATTACTGCAAATTTATCAGGCAATTCAGTTTATTGATATTTCTAACCAATTTAAACCAACCTTGCCAGGGCCTGATAATTTACAGCGCTTGCTCTACAAATTATAAGGGACAATTTAAATTTTACATCGTTGATTGCGTCCATTTTATTTCTAATTGCGACATTAATTGTGAAATCAATAAGGCCAAGCCTACTTTTATATAAATGAACTACCGATTTTATAAGGTTTATTTATACCTTTTAGAAAAAACCATTGACTAATTACGGACGGCTTTACACGAAGAATAGCGTACTTGATAACCAGGGCCTGAATAATATCCAAGTCGCTGAACTAAATGATAAACCTCTTATTTTCAGAGTAATATCTCGATTAATGAAAATCAGGCAGGAGTTATTCTCAGGCACTCTCATATAAGAAAAATGGAATTCCACTCAGATTCAATTTATTACTGGATTATTGGATGGGGGGGGGTGTTTTCAGAAGTCGCTATCTACCGTTATTTTTACAGGCTTGTTGCATGCGACACGCATTAACAGATACGCACCACACCCATGCCAGGATCAATAATCAATTTCAATATCATTCAACGGCTTGGAACAACAGGCTAAAATATAGCCTTCATCAATATCTGACTGGCTAATGCCACCGTTTTGCATCAGGTTCACATCACCGCTCTGCTTCATGACTTTGCAGGTGCCACACATGCCAAACAAACACGCATTGGGTATGCTTAAACCCGCTTTATTGGCAGCATCCATAACAGTTTCATTGCCATCACATGTCACCTCTTTACCTGATCTGGTGAACATCACTTTACGCGCTTCTTCATTTTCCAAAACCAGACTGTCAACAGAATCTGGTTCAGGGTCAATGATATCCGGCATGGTAAAGCTCTCTTCGTGATAGTGAGCCATATCAAAGCTGCTTGCACCAAGAATATCTTTAACCGCATTCATATAAGGTTCAGGGCCACAACAGAAAATTTCCCGTTCCAGATAGTCTGGTGCGATAATTTCCAGCATAGATGCATCAAGACGACCAGTATAACCAGTCCATGCTTCATTTTCATCAGCCCGGTTACAAACCCAGGCCAATCGAATGCCAGGCAACCTGTCCGCCAGAGTTTCCAGCTCACGCCTGGCAATCAAATCAGAAGGCATTTGTGACGATTGAATCATGATAAGGTCTGGACTACGGCCATAATCAAACAGCCATCGAGTCATGGACAACATCGGAGTAATGCCCACACCACCGGCAAGAAAAAGATACTTATCAGCAATATGGTTATCAAGAGTAAATAAACCAGCTGGACCGACTGCCCGAATCTTATCTCCTACACCCAAGTTATTGTGCAGCCAATTAGAGACAATGCCTCCTTCAATCGCTTTCACAGTGATACTTATACAGGTAGGTCTCGAAGGAGTAGAAGACAAGGTGTAGGTCCGGTGCACATCTTCACCATCGATCTCAAGAGCCAGGGTTATAAACTGACCCGGAGTATAGCGAAACCAACTGGCATTTTCTGTCTGAAAGCAAAAAGTGCGGACATTGTGCGTGTCATTTAACACCATGACACACTCCAATTCCTGAGTGTGACAATCCCAGGGCTGAACTTTGCCCAATTGTGAAATACTATCTTTAATATGCATTATTAATAACCCGCCCTAAAACATGGCTCTTCGAGCATTCTGGGCTAAAGCAACCCTGGGTTGTTCAGACTTTGGCAAGCGCGACAACATGGAATCTTTGTACCATTGGATAAAATTAATCACACCAAACTCAACTTTCTTACAATATGGTCCGGGTTGATAAGCAGAAGAGTTCACTCCCAACTGGTTATTTTCAGCCAGGACTTTGTCTTGCTCATTGGTAGCTTTCCATACCTCAGTTAAACGCTTGATATCATAATCTCTGCCTTCAACAGCCTCTTTATTCACCAACCATTTAGTAGTAACCATCGTTTCCTGAGCCGATATAGGCATGACACGAAACGCCATAGCATAGTCACCACAGGAATGGTTCCAAGTGTTCGGCAAATGCAACATACGCATGCTGCCTAGGTCCGTATCAGTCAAGCTACCCATCTGTTTGGTACAGGCCGCCTTACCATCCATCGTCATAGTTAACGCCCCTTCTAATAGAGGCATACGGACTGCGCGATAGCGTAAATTGTGTGGAGTAGGTTCAAAAGGGACACCCATTTTTTCCCATTTTTCGGCTTTTTCACGGGTCTGATTGACAAATGCCTGATCAACCCGGGGATCTGTCACATCATCGTATTCCTGCAAAGAGCGAATTAACTCAGGATGCGAACCGATACAGTGATAACACTCACGGTTGTTTTCAATGACCAGTTTCCAGTTTGCTTTTTCGATCAAAGTACTTTCGTGTGCCACTTTTGCATTTTCAAAATCGTGCGGCAACATATAAGGCTCGACTTCGCGCCGAAATTGTTCGAAGTCTTCAGGGCTTTCTGACAGTGAAATAAAAATATACCCTCCTATCGTTTCAGCTTTCACCGGCACCAGTCCATGCTGACTGGGATCAAAATCATCTTCCATAAACCGGGCAAACAACAAACTACCATCCAAATCATAGGCCCATTGATGATAAGGACAGACTAATTTGGCTGCTTTCCCTTTTTTCTCCAGACAAACGCGTGAACCACGATGGCGGCAACTGTTGTGCATTGCCCGCACATTACCATCCATACCCCGTACCACGATGATTGATTCGTTTGCAAACTCAGCAGTAAAGTAATTACCTGGCTCAGGAATCTCACAAGTAAGACCGGCAAACAACCAGCTTTCCCGAAACATATATTTCATTTCCTGTTGAAAATAATCTTCATTGTTATAGAAGGGCTGTTCCAAGCTATAACCATTGATATGCTGCTCCAATTGATGGCGCATTTTTGAAGATACTTGTGACATATCGATACCTGTTGTTTAATAATTTATCTATTTAATGAAAATCTCAGTGTTTCCACCAGAGAGCACTTCGATTTCAAAATTCCTGCAAAATCTATAACCATTGTTGGGCTTTAGCTCCACTACCACCATTCAAAGATTTGGAGGTAATTGAGCATGTTGCTAAAGACCATTTTGAGTATTTTTTCATAGAGTTTTTCGATTCTGATTTCGTTCGATCCTGTCGAAATACCGCAAAATCAGTACAACAAAACCCAAGACCATTTTCGAAAATCATATACCAGTAGATTGAAATGGCTTTCGCTGTGACGACATCAACTTATCTTCTTGCGACTGACGTCACTTTTCCTTGTTGAAAGTCTTTTTTAAGCCCAGTGCTTCCATTGAACAAAGAGCAATCTTCAGCAACAAATCATTGAGTAAGCACTTTGATGGTGTTACCTCATAAAAAGTCAATATAACCGCTTGTAGCTGGAATCAGGCCCTTATTTTTAAGGGCCTGATCATTCTAAAAACAATAAATTCAACTGATTAATTCGCATAAAGGTAAGGTTTTGTCGCTATAAGAACAGCATAAATTTTTCCACAATTTATAATAACATATCGAGTATATTATAAAAAATTCATCGCTCGGGAGATAAGAATGCTAATAACAATAAAAAGAACCATCTCATTCACGTTGCTTATTACGTGTGCTTCATTTATATGCCATAGCAGCTATTCACAAAATGAAAATATCATTGAAGTTCGCTTTTCACATGTAGACTCAGATGACTCTCCACGAGGAAAAATGGCGCGTTATTTTCAGAATTTAATCCGTGAACGCATTGGCACTGACAAAATGTTTGTCACTGTTTTTCCAGAAGGAAGAATTGTCGATGACGTGAAAGCCATGGATGCCTTGTTGATTGGTAAAATTGAAATTGCAGCTCCGTCTCTGAGCCTGGTCAAACAACATTCCAAACGCTTTCAGGTGTTTGACTTACCCTTCATTTTCTCAGGCCCTTCTGCTGCTGAAGCCTTCCTGCAAGGTGTTTACGCGGAGCGTTTAATGAATTCATTAAAAAGCTCAGGTTTCACCGGATTAGGTTATATGATAGGCGGCATGGGCCAGATTTCTTCCGACAAGAAAGTAGTGACTCCACAGGACTTGCAAGGTTTATCAGTCAGAACAACCAGCTCTGAAATAGAAAAATCATGGATCCAGAATATGGGAGCTCTAGCGGTAGAACTGCCCTTTTCCAGAGTATCACGTGCACTGCGTAAAGGGCGTGTTGATGCCCAGATGAGTGACTATTCCAGCATTCAATTCAATCGTTTCTATAAATATCAACAATACATTTTAGAGTCCAACCACACCCACCTTGGCTATGCTGTCATTACTTCACAGAAATTTCTCAACAACCTTCCTGAAGATTTGCGCGATACTTTTCAGCAAGCAATGCAGGAAGCTATCCAATACGGTAATGCCTTAGCCAAAGAACAAAATGCCATTGATCGACTTAAACTCATCGACTCAGGCACCACCATTACTCGGCTATCCGTTGACCAGAGACAGCAGTGGATCAAGGCTATGCTGCCATTATGGAAACAAAAGGAAAATGAAATTGGCCGAGAATTAATACAGGCAGCGGCATCACAGCGTTAGCCGTAAGACCAGCGACACTTATCCATTAATACAACACACTTAATCACCCATTGATATAACGAGACTTCAGCATAACGTAATGTGCAAACAAAAATGACCACCGTGATTCATTCTTCAATAAAAGACTCCCACCACATTTTTCTTTAGCCCTTAGTAATGTCGATATCTCATAACAAGAACAACAGCGAGGTGCTTATGACGTTCATACACAATCTTAAACCAATAGTATACCCATTGGGCATTGCTCTATGCCTTTCAACTCTTATGTCCCTTACAGCCCAGGCTGTAACGACTATTAAGGTTGGTAGCGAAGGCTTTACTGAACAAATTATCCTGTCCGAAATGACAACTCAATATCTGGAAGAAAAAGGTTTTAAAGTGGATAATGACCGAGGTTTAACCGCCAGAGACTTGCGTGAAAAGCTCGAACGCAACGAAATCAACCTGTTCTGGGATTATGTGGCAACAGCTTTTCTGGCTACCCACAATCAAAATTACACTGGCCAACCGCTGGAGACCATATATTCATGGTTGAAGACAGAAGATGAAAAGATTGGCTTAGTCTGGCTGGATAAATCCAATGCCAATGACACTTACGCACTGGCAATGCGTAGCGAAGATGCGAAGGCGAAAGGAATACGTACAATCAGTGATCTGGCTCGTTATCAAAACAACATTGGCGGGCTCACTCTAGCTTCTGATCTTGAGTGGTATACCCGTAATGACGGCTTAGGTGCACTTGAAAAAAAATATAAATTCAATATCCCCAGAGAGGATGTGCAACGCACAGAAATTGGCTTGGTTTATAAAGCCTTACGCGATGAAAAGTTTGATGTAGCTCTAGTTTATTCAACTGATGGTCGCATCATTTCAATGGGGTTAACTGTGTTGGAAGATGACCGACGCTTCTTCCCTCAATATATATTAGCTCCGGTAATTCATAAAGATGCCTTGCAAGCAAACCCGCAACTGGCAGGTTACCTTAATGATATTTCAGCCTTATTGACAGATGAATCCATGACAAAACTGAATGCAAGAGTGGATGTTGACCGGGTATTAATCTGGGAAGTTGCTGAAGACTTTTTGATAGAACATGGCTTATTAAATTAAGGTATTGCACCTTTCCTGATGAAAAATTTTACACAGATATAAGGAGCTAGAAGTATTCCTGTAGAGTAACTTTTATTCTAATGGACCACGCATGTTGGCTTATTAATGGTTAAATTATAATTTAACAGCTCAAGTCTAACTGCAATCTAATGGTGTTTCTATATGAATACGATAGCTCACAAAGTTGGGATTAAGTCTTCACCCGAAGCGATTTATGAATTACTAACAACGGATACTGGTCTTTCAAAATGGTGGACAAATGATGTATCTGGAGCAGGTAAAGTCAATTCAATCATTAAATTTCGTTTTGGTGGCGCAGGCCCGGACTTTTCTGTGTCAGAACTCATTCCAAACAAGGTTGTTCGCTGGAAACATTCCGGTACTATGCCAGAAGCCTGGATGGGGACAGAAATTTTATTTGATTTGCACGTTGATGAAGAACAAACCTTTATCAAGTTTACTCACTCTAACTGGAAAGAATCAACAGATTTTATGGCTCACTGTTGTACTAAATGGGCCGTATTTCTACTTAGCCTCAAAGAGGTAGCTGAAACGGGCAAAGGCAAGCCATTTCCAAATGACATACCAATTGATCATTCATAGAATATAAACGTAGCTTTGAGATGATCACTGGCAGTCAACCATACGCAGGAATACTATCTTCAGTGAGCAAGTTGAATGCTGTAATAATCGAAGTATGATTCTGCAGAACAGGCTGAACACTTTGAACATGTTTGTGAAACTTGAGAATAAATAAAAAACTCTGGTAGATACTCTGTTCCAGATTATGATCAAGCACCATGTTCATTCTGTCCTGCAACAACAACGACTTGTTGACCTCATTCAAGTTATGGCTGATAAAAATATCGATGGCTTTATCATGCTGTTCAAAGGCGGTTCGTATCGCCGAGTTATTGCCCCCTATACTGTAAATTGAACTGGCTTGCCCTCCTTCGTCTAGATACTGGCTGATGCTCATCAGTGTGTCCTCATAGTTTCCTGAACCACAATCCAGGACATCCACCTTACGGCCTGGATATTTCTGTCGCATCAACTGCCGGAAACCGGCTTCTCTTTCCACCTGATTGAAGAAATTCGAACGCAAAACCGGCACTAACAAACTCTTACTGGATTGTTTGAGCCACTGCCCCATAAAATAAGCAGCAGTCTGTCCGTCAGCAAAATGTCTGGCCCCAACAAAATGAACTCGCTCCGAGTAAGGTATATCCGAATCAAACGTCACTGTGGGTACGCCTAAACGATAGGCCCGGTTGATCGAGGCCCTGATAGGGAATTCATCCGGCGCTGTCACCACCAACCCGCTGCTGCCCATATCAATGATATGATCAATTTTTCGAGCAATCTCCACAGGTTCATCATCAAGGAAAAAATGAAATCGAGGATTGATATTCGACGATGTCATTAAAGGCAACACGCGAGAAACGGCGTCTTTAATAAACTTCCCCCCTCCGTAATGTTGATGAACGACAAAATCGATATAGGTCTGGCGTCCTGAAAGACTTATTTTTGTATAGTTCTTTTCCAACTCGTCAACGGCATTTAAAACCCGTTGACGCGTATGAATACTAACGCCGGGCCGATCATTGATAACCCGATCAACTGTCGCTGAGCTAACTGAAGCCTGAGCTGCAATATGTTTGATTGAGAATTTTTTATCCATAATCAGATACCTGTTGAATTTAGAATAAAACACCCACCTGATGGTAGTTGCCGTTGTTGCCATAGCTGTTAATCATAAGCAACAACACATCAAACCATGTGAGTAAGTGCCTGCGCTTTTTGTTGAACCTCGGACCAATTTCGCTCACGTACATCTTGGTCAGTGACCAACCAGGAGCCTCCGGCACACAGAACATTTTTCAATGCCAGATAGTCCCCCAAATTGTTCGAATTCACGCCACCAGTCGGACAAAATGAGACATGTGGCAATGGACCTCCCAGTGCTTTTAAGGCATTAACACCACCATTGATAGCTGCCGGAAAGAATTTCAGAAAATCAAAACCTGAGTCTGCCATTTGCATCACTTCTGAAGCAGTTGCAACTCCTGGCAGCAAAGGCATATTGGCTTGCAATGCGGCTGCTTCCAGTTTTTGTGTACACCCCGGAGATACCAGAAAACTGGCTCCCGCTGACTGGCATTGTTGCACCTGCACTTCAGACAGAACTGTTCCAGCAGCAATCACAGCGCCATCCACAGACGCCATTTTTTCAATCACTCGCAAAGCATTAAGCGTACGCAAAGTCACTTCCAACACGGGTAGACCCAAATCGACAAGAACTTTAGCTAACTCCACCGCTACTTTCTCGTCATCAAGAACCAGCACAGGGATAACCTTAACCCCTGCGACTGATTGTTTAATATTCATTGAAGCTTCTTGCGCCGTTATCATAGTTTTGACCTGATTTTTATATCTCGATGTTTTTGTTTGCCCATTTCTGGGAATGTCGATTGTTGTTTACTGAATGAGTCTCTATCAAAATAAGACACTCCCACCATCCTCGGCTGCTGCAACCCTATCGCGGAAACCAGTGAATAACTCTCGGCCGCAGCCTTGCTGGTAATGTGACATATCAGGAATCACAGCATCTCGTTCAATAAGATCAGCAGCTTCAACGGTCAATTCACCACTGTCTGCATTGACCATAATTAAGTCACCATCACACACTTTGGCAATTGCTCCACCCGCTAAGGCCTCCGGTGACACATGAATTGCTGCCGGTATTTTCCCTGAAGCACCAGACATCCTGCCATCGGTTACCAAAGCAACCTGATAACCTTTTGCCTGAATAGCAGAAAGTATTGGTGTCAAGGCATGCAGCTCTGGCATACCATTGGCCTGAGGCCCTTGAAAGCACAGCACACAGACAAAGTCACAATTCAATTCACCGGCTTCAAAAGCTTCTTTGACCTGAGCCTGGGTATAAAAGACCCTGGCCGGAGCGTGAACTTTACGTTGTTCAGGTTTCAAAGCGGATGTTTTCACAATAGCCCGCCCCAGATTACCTTGCAGCAAAGTCAATCCACCTGTGGCAGAAAACGCCTTGTCAACAGTGGTTAAAACACCATCATTAGCACTTTCTGCTGGAGCATCAACCCAGTCTACTTTGCCAGCCTTGTTCAGCTGAGGAACCCGAATGTAGTCTGACAATTGCGTACCGACTACGGTTTTAACTTCATTGTGTAATAAACCGGCCTGAAGCAACTCACGAATAAAAAGTGCCATGCCCCCAGCTGCTTGAAATGTATTCACATCTGCCCAGCCATTCGGATAGACACGACTGATCATAGGGACTGCCGAGGATAAATCTGAAAAATCTTCCAAAACAATGCTGATACCCGCTGCCTTAGCCATTGCTACCAGGTGAATAACCAGATTGGTTGATCCACCAGAAGCCAATAGACCCACAAGACCATTGACAAAGTTTTTTTCCGAGAATATTTCACAAGCTGGCGTAAAATCCTTTTGCCCGGAAACTAATTCAAGGCTGCGTTCAACACCTTGGCGAGTCAAAGCATCACGCAATGGAGTGTTGGGATTGACAAAGCTGGCACCCGGTAAATGCAATCCCATGATTTCCATGATTAGTTGGTTGGTATTTGCGGTGCCAAAAAAGGTGCAGGTACCCGGACTGTGATATGAGCCCATCTCAACGTCTAAAAGTTGCTTCTTATTCGCTTCGCCTGCAGCATAACGCTGGCGAACCAGTGCCTTTTCTTCATTAGGTATCCCTGAGGGCATAGGCCCTGCGGGCAACATCATTGCAGGAACATGGCCAAAACTGGCTGCAGCAATGCTTAATCCTGGTATGATTTTGTCGCAAATTCCCAGATAAACCACGGCATCAAAACATTGGTGTGATAAGGCCACACTGGCAGACAATGCAATCACATCACGCGAGAATAAAGATAATTCCATACCACTCTGGCCTTGTGTCACTCCATCACACATTGCTGGCACCGCGCCTGCTACCTGTGCAGTGGCCCCACAGCTCAAAGCCGTTTGCTTGATCTGATCAGGAAAATCCTTAAAAGGTTGATGCGCCGACAACATATCATTATAGGCTGTTACAATACCGAGATTAGCTGCCTGATCTGTCGCATAGAACTGTTTTTCTTTCACTGTTGCTGCGGCGCAGGCATGGGCCATATTGCCACAGGTCAACTGCGACCGTTGCACGGATGATTCCATAGCCTGATGCATACGCTCCAGATAGTTTTGCCTGTTGGCCTGACTGCGTTTAACAATGCGTTCGGTCACTTGCTTCACGACCGGATTCAGTTCACTCATTATCTCTCCTGATGTTATTTTTCATTGCTCTGAGTAATACACCGCGACCGAGCACGCCGCCAGTACATAACTAATAGGTAGTTTCGGGTTGAGTTTTTCGCTTGCCTGCAATATTACCGCTTGCTTGGCAGAACCTTTTATCAACAAATAATGCCGCTGAGCCGTCAGTAGCGCACTCAGATTCAGACTGACACGTAACTCCTGTTTATTCGGAATCCTTGCTGGCAATAAAGCCGGAGGCAGTTGTCCATTGAGCGCAGACTGCAAACCATGCATGTCAGGGAACAACGAAGCAGTATGCCCATCATCGCCCATACCCAACACACATATATCGACTGGCAACACATGCTCCAGTGCCTGATTGAAGGTTTCAACTGCTGAATCTATTGGCTGAGTGGCATCAAAAAATGAAATGACTTCCACTTTCGTTGCCACGTTACGCACAAACTGCGTCCGCAATTGAGCTTCATTTGACATTGGGTGATCCAAAGGTACCCAACGCTCATCAGTCAACAACACCCTGACTCTCTGCCATTCCAGATCAAACTGGCTCAAAGCATTAAAAAATAAGGATGGAGTTGATCCACCCGGCACACACAGACTGACCTGTTCTTTGGTTTGCAACAAACCTGATAAATCATCGGCAACCTGCCCTGCAAGCGCAAGAGCCTGTGCCTTAGCGTCATGAAATTCATAATGTTTCGTAGCGTATTTCGTAATCATAATTATTGAATCCTGCGCCATCTTCGACCACTGGCCGCCATCAAGTCTACAGCCCCAGGAGGACCTTGACTGGCATTATCATACTGTTCAGGACTTTCACCCGATGCTTGCCAGGCCGTGATAATTGGGTCAACCCAATGCCAGGCGGCTTCAACCTCATCACCTCGCATAAACAGGGTCTGATTACCTCGAACCACATCCAGCAACAAACGCTCATAAGCATCCGGCATACGAAATGACTGCCCAGCTGGTTCTTTGCCAGACTCATTACTGGTATCAAGGGATGATTGCCGCAAGCGCAAACCACCCGGCCCGGGATCTTTGGTCATGATTTCCAAGTCTATGCCCTCATTGGGCTGCAACCGAATAACCAGAGCATTAGGCTTGATTGGTGTATCCAACTCACCAAAAATAGAGTGTGGTGTTTCGCGAAACACGAACGTTATTTCTGTCATATCAGAGCGCAAACGTTTGCCTGTACGCAGATAAAAAGGTGTGCCTGCCCATCGCCAGTTATCAATTTCTGCCTGAATGGCCACATAACTTTCGGTTTGACTGTTCGGATTATCAACATCGTGCCAATACGAAGAGGCCTTGTCGTTGGCTACATATTGACCTCGAACCGTTTTTTTCAACACATCACTACCAGTGAGCGGCTTTAAACTGCGCAGCACTTTGAGTTTTTCATCTCGGACACTATCGGCATCATACGCAGCTGGCGGTTCCATCGCACTCAGACACAGCAGTTGCAACAAATGGTTCTGCACCATATCACGCATGGCACCAGAGCGATCGTAGTACCCGCCGCGGCCTTGCAGACCCAGAGTTTCAGCGGCAGTAATCTGCACATGATCCACATATCGTGCGTTCCATAACGGTTCAAACAAAGCATTAGCAAAACGTAAGGCCATCAGGTTTTGCACCGTCTCTTTACCAAGATAATGATCAATACGATAAATATGATGCTCATCGAAGGCATTCGACAAACGATTATTGAGTTCCCTGGCTGATACAAAGTCAAAACCCAGAGGTTTCTCAACTACTAACCGCGCATTATGATGCAGGCCTTCGGCCTTCAAACCATCGATAATTGGAGCAAACAACGAGGGGCCAACCGACAGATAATGTACTCGGATCCTCTCAGCATCAGTCGTTTTCACTGCTTTGGCCAGGGCTTTCCAGTCCTTACTGTCAGCAACGTCCAGATGGTGGTAGCTCAACAACAATAAAAATGCATCAAGAGCCTCTGTGTCAATATCATCAACATAACGGTTTATTGCCTGACCAATCAAAGCCTGGAATGAAGCATCATCGTATTCAGACCTGGCACAGGCAATGATACGAGCAGTTTCAGGAATTTGTCCATCAACAAACCGGTGATACAAAGCAGGCAATAATTTACGCTGAGCCAGATCACCAGTACCACCAAACACGAAATAATCAAACGGCTCTACAGGTATTATTTTATGTGTCATAAAGCCTTATTCAACCCATTTTCAGGCTTTACTTTTGACATGACTGAGGGCTGTTTCATACTATTTAAACAATCCTCAATTGGGTTGTCTTATCATAAAAAACAACTTGCTCTATCTTAATACCCAACTCAACGTTGTCTCCGGCAACCGAGCCCTCACGCGGGTTGCGTCGGCAAATAATTCGTTCGGAGTTCAGGTTGGTGTAGGTCATCAAATCTGGTCCGGTAAATTCCTGCAAAGCTGAAGGTACAGAAATAAAGAACTCATCCCGATTGCGTCGATTATGGAAGTGCTCTGGCCGGATTCCCAGAATAACTTCTTTACCTTTATAAGCATCCAGTCCTGAAGTCCCTTCTGGTACAGGAAAATTCTTTTCTTCAACATCACTGCGCAAAGTGAATGTCTTGGCATCCTCACTCAACATGACAGGAACAAAGTTCATTGAAGGAGAACCCATAAAACTGGCGACAAACATATTATCTGGCCGAGTATAAACATCATCAGGTGAACCAAACTGTTGAACAATGCCGTCTTTCATTACGGCAATACGATCGCCAAGAGTCATCGCTTCAATCTGGTCGTGTGTTACATAGACGATAGTCGTCTTCATACGCTGGTGAAGCAATTTAATTTCAGCACGCATTTCCACCCTTAGTTTCGCATCAAGATTACTCAATGGTTCGTCAAATAGAAAAATCGATGGATCTCTCGCCAGAGCTCGCCCCATGGCAACTCGCTGACGTTGCCCACCTGACAATTGTGATGGTTTACGGTCCAGCAGGTTTTCCATTTGCAAGAGTTTGGCAACACGTTCTATCGTACTGTCTATTTCAGCCTTGGGTTTGTTCTGGATTTCCAGGCCAAATGAAATGTTCTTTCGCACATTCATATTAGGGTATAAAGCATACGACTGGAAAACCATGGCTATATCACGGTCTTTAGGTGCCAGTTGGGTTACATCTCGATCACCAATATGAATGTTGCCCGATGTGACTGATTCAAGCCCAGCAATCATATTCAACAATGTTGATTTGCCGCAGCCGGAAGGCCCAACCAGAATAAGAAATTCTCCTGCATTGATACTGATATTAATTTCTTTCAGTATCTCAGTTTGTCCAAATTTCTTGCATACATTATTAATATTCAGAGCATGCATGTACTTCTCCCCATCAATAGATCATTTAATTTAATAGTATTCATTAGCCTTTAACTGCCCCAGCAGTCAGCCCCCTGACAAAGTATTTACCGGCGATGATATAGACCAGTAACGTTGGAATTCCGGCAATAAAAGCGCCCGCCATATCAACGTTATAGCGCTTGATGCCTGTGGTAGTGTTGACCAGATTGTTCAAGGCGACCATCACTGGCTGTGATTGGCTATCCGAATAGATTACGCCAAATAGAAAATCGTTCCATATCTGGGTAAATTGCCAGATGACAGAAACCACAATAATTGGCACTGATAATGGCAGAATAATACGTCTGAAAATCAACCAGAAACCGGCGCCATCAATCTGTGCAGCTTGCACTAATGCCGTCGGTATCGTTATATAGTAATTTCTGAAAAATAAGGTAGTGAAAGCAATACCATACACCACATGCACAAAAATCAGGCCGGAGATGGTTCCAGAAAGACCCAACTCTCCCAAGACTTGTGACATGGGTAAAAGAATGACTTGAAAAGGGATAAAACACCCAAGAAGGAGCATTCCAAAGAAAATATTACTGCCTTTGAATCTCCATTTGGTGAGCACATAACCATTCAGTGCACCTATCACTGTAGAGATCAATACAGCAGGAACCGCCATCAAAACAGAATTCCAGAAATACACGGAAAGTCCCTGACAGGAAACACCTTGCTGGCATTGAGCATTGACATCACCAGACCAGGCTATCTTCCAGGCTTCCAGATTCAATGATGCTGGCAACGAGGCGATATTACCGGAACGGATTTCAGGCAGGGTCTTAAAGGACGTCATGACCATGACATACAAGGGAACCAGAAAATACATCGCAAACAGAGCTAAAGCACTGTAGATGAATAACTTGCCAAAGAATCGAGAATTGAAATAACTAGTGTTCATTATTGGCCTGCCTCAATTCTGAATAAAGATACGGTACGATAATGGCGACAATGGCCAGCAACATCATGGTGGCGCTTGCCGATCCTACAGCAATCTGTCCACGTGAGAAGGAATAGGTGTACATGAAGGTAGCTGGCACATCTGAGGAATAGCCTGGTCCACCGCTGGTCAGTGCAACAATCAAATCAAAGCTTTTAATCGCAATGTGCAGCAGAATAATAAATACACTGAAAAATACAGGCCGCAGGCTTGGAATGATAATGCGACGGTAAATTGTTGGCAGGCTGGCTCCATCGACCTGAGCCGCTTTGATTATTTCTCCATCAATTCCCCTTAAGCCTGCCAGAAATAAGGCCATAACAAAACCTGTCGACTGCCACATTCCGGCAATCACTACGGTGTAGATCGAAAATTCAGGATTCACCAACCAGTCAAACTGGAAATTTTCGAATCCAAGGTTATTCATAAATTTTTCAAGCCCCAATTCGGGGTTCAAAATCCATTTCCAGACGGTACCAGTAACAATAAAAGATAATGCCATTGGATACAGATAAACAGTTCGCAGAAACCCTTCTGCGCGTATTTTCTGATCCAGAAGAATTGCCAGCAACAGGCCCAACACCATGCAAGTCAAGACAAACAAACAACCAAACTTGACCAGATTTAAGGATGCAACATCCCAACGTTCAAGAGAAAAGAGGGTCTTATAGGCTTTTAATCCAGCCCAATCATAGTTTGGCAAGAGCCTGGATTTTGAGAATGATAAATAGCCATTCCACAGGATAAACCCATAGACGAATACAACCATGATAAGAAATGTCGGCCCAACTACAATTTTAGGCAGCCAGACTGAAATCTTATCGAGCACACTGGGTTTGGAAAAACCAGCTGTGCTATTTGAGACATTGTTCATAGTTTTTACTACTGACGGTTTGAAGGTTAAATATTGGGTGGCACTTTCATGTTGTACTTTTATCTACGAGTACAAGCACTTAAGCACCACCCAAAAGAGCATTACAATAACAGCTTAGTTAAGAACTGCTATCTAGTCCAACCGCCTCTTAAATATCGGCTTTTGCCGCTAATGCAGATTTGGCAAACTGTTCTACAGCCTGATCGGAAGTCATACTGTCAGTGTTATAGAACTTAGTAACAACATCTTCCATTGCACCTTTGATTGAATCGAACACAGCCATGCCGTGAGCAACACTGGGAACCAGACTGTTGGTTTTGGCACTGCCGACGAATTCGTCCATAGAGGATGTTGCACAGCTGTCAAACTTATCACGAGGCATGTTCAAACGAGCTGGAATAGAACCTTTGTTCAAGTTAAAGATTTCTTGAAACTCTGGCTCCATGATGGTCTCAGCCAAAGCATTACGTGCTGCAGCAGAATCCTTCGATTTTTGATCAAATAAAATGAAACTGTCGATATTGAACGTAAAAGCACCTTGAGTTCCTGGAGCTGGCAAACACAAATAGTCTGACCCTGGTTTTTTACCAGCTGCAGTGAATTCACCTTTAGCCCAGTCGCCCATGAATTGCATAGCCGCTTTACCTTCGATGACCATGCCTGTAGCAACATTCCATTCACGCCCTGGTGCACCAGCATCGGTATAAGCTTTGATACGTTTAAACACATCAAATGACTGCTTCATTTCTGAAGAGTTCATAGCTGCAGCATCAATTTCAACAAATACTTTATTGTATAAATCAGCACCACCAACTCCCAATACTACTGATTCAAATACGGTAAAGTCCTGCCAAGGCTGACCACCATAAGCTACTGGGGTGATACCTGCTGCTTTAAGTTTATCTGCTGCAACAAAAAACTCATCCCATGTTGTTGGAACTGTAGCACCTGCTTTTTTGAAAGCTTCAGGGTTTGCCCACATCCAATTTACACGATGAACATTGACTGGTGCAGCAACATACTTGCCTTCATATTTCATGACATCAGCCACAACACCTGGTAGCAATTCATCCCACTTAGCCGCTTTCGCAACTCCATCAATATCAGCAAGAACACCTTGGTCGCCCCATTCCTGGATTGAAGGTCCTTTGATTTGTGCCGCCGTAGGCGGGTTACCTGCTACAGCTCGTGACTTTAAAACTGTTGTTGCATTATCACCACCGCCACCAGCGACAGCAAAATCTTTCCAAGTATGCCCCTTAGCTTGCAACAGACGCTGCAATTGAGCAACAGACTTTGCTTCACCGCCGGATGTCCAGTAATGCAATACTTCAACTTCTCCAGCACTGGCAAAACTGGCCATACTCAAACAGCTAGCGGCCAATACAATTTTACTCGTCATTTTAATCATTTAGTTTTCCTCACATTTATATTTTATTAAGTACTATTTTTTTTGTTATATTTTCTGAACTACACACTATGTTGAGTATGTTATTCCAATATCTTTATAGTCAGGGTTGGTTGATTCAAGCGCACCCAACAGACCGGCTCTGGTTTCTGAAATCAGATAAGCAGGAATCTTTTCAATGTATTCAGCCATGCACCCTTTGTGTTCAAATCTTTGGCGAAAGAATGGTGTGCTGTGGAAGTAATCCTTCATATGAGTAACTATCCCACCACCAATATAAACTCCGCCTCTCGCACCTAAGGTCAAAGCCAGATCACCTGCCGTGCTGCCAAGAATTTCGCAAAACGTTTTCAAGACATTGGAACACGTCGGTTCATCGGCCAACCCGTTGGAAACGATATCTGCTGGCGTAAATTCTCGAATGGGAATGCCATGAACAGCGGCCATGGCTTTATACAATGACACCAAGCCTTTACCGCTTAATACGCACTCTGCGGAGACATGCCCATTTTCACGCAGAATATATTCAAACAATTTATTTTCCAGAGAATTAGTTGGACCTATGGTGATATGCCCGCCCTGTCCTTGAATTGGCACCCATACATTATCATGCGGCAACAAACCTGATACTCCAAGCCCAGTACCTGCACCAATAAGCGCTTTTGCTGCATTTGGGTTTGACTCTCCACCGCCAATTTGAATCAATTGATCACCACCAAGAAGAGGCACAGCAACTGCCAGAGCAGCAAAGTCATTTAATACTTTAAATTCTTCAAAGCCATAAGCTTTGCTGACCTTCGAAATTACCAACTTCCAAGGGAGATTAGTAAATTCGACCGTATCATGGCTGACATGAGAGGCTACTGCAATCGCCGCTTTTGTGACATCTAAACCTTTAATTTCCAGAAAATAAGCATCCAGTAACTCTGAAAAATCAGCAAAGTCACGACATGAATAAACCTGGATATGCGTCAGCTTCCCTTGGTTTTCTACAGCAAACCTTGCGTTGGTACCACCAATATCAGCAACAATACATAAAGACATAATAAGAGTATATTTATATTTTTTAATTAATTCTTTCGGAAAACAAATTAATTAAAATTGATGTTAATGTCAAGATATTTATGGCTTGAATTATCGACTTTAAATAACCTATATGCATAAATCCCTGCCTTGTTTCGAGCTTAACTACAGTAGAAAATGCCATTATTGGGCTGTTATGCTCAGTGGGTCATACCAAAGCTTGTCATTATTAAAAGGCGTTTCGGGTGGTAACAAAGGATTTTCTAAGCGAAATAACCGGCGCTGTCCCATATTCGCCTTCTCAATAGTTGCCGCGTGATACTTCAAAAATATCTGATCAAACATTCCATTTTTGATCATGATCTCAAGACCTTCCTGAATTCGTTCGGCTAATTTAACATTGTCTCTGGAAACAAAAAAATAATAAGGCCATTGATAAAACAACATCAATTCTTTTTCTAGCGATAAATCAGGTAAATCCGCAACACGTGACTCAACTTCACCAGGGGCTTCATTCACCCCTAAAGGGAAATAATCAAAACGCCCTTTGTGCACCATTTTAAATAAACTCGTAAATTTATCGGCAGTTTCCAGCTCAAATCCTCCAGCCTCGTACACTTTAACATCTCCCCAATCATGCCCTTGACCTAAAACCAACCTCTTGAGTTCAGATACATCCCTTATTCTTGAAAAAATCGCTTGTTTATTTTTATTAATCACAAAAATACGATAACCCAACAAACCTTTACGCAATGGTATTCGAATCGGTAGTAAAGTCTTTTCCCTCTCAGGCGATGTACTCATCCAAATCAAATTAATGTTTTTATTTTTTATGAGTTCCTGAACAGAGCGTTGCTCCCCCATCAGATCATCACTTTGGAGTAATTCATATGGACCGTACTTCTCAACAGTCACCTCCAACGACGCCTCAAGCAGTTCGATAATGTCATTAAGTCGGCTATCTTCAGCACTTAACTGGGGATAAACCACTCTCATTTCCTGAGCGTAAAGTGTACTTACTGAATGCCCAATCAAGATAAATATCATTACCATTATTCTAATTATTTGTTTCATTGTTTTTTCCTGTTTTTTATCTAATATTTAATTTGTTTGGAAAACAAATTAAATATTAGTATACACAAAAAAAACCTTATCGACAAAATAGGCCTGTCGTTGTTTGAGCTTAAAACACTTTCGTTTAGTCTTCTGGCACTGTCAAGAAAACAGCATTCACAGGCCTCTAAATTCCATTAATTTCCTTAAAAATCATGCCGTTTTGCGATCTTCCAGATTTTCCAGGGATCGTTGCAAAGCCAACAAAGCAGCTCCTTCAACACAAGAAAGACGAGCACTACCCCGCAAAGAAATTGTTATTTCCAGAGGTGATTTTTGTAAAATTTTTGACAAACGCGGCATGCAATAACTGATTATAGACTCACTGCTTTCGCCAATGATAACTTCATCCAGATCAAATGATGCATTTAACACTTGAATAGCCAGAGCCAGATAGTGCACATAGGTATCCACCATCTGATTGATCGGCGAATCATCTGGATATTTTTTCGGGTCAGCCAAAAACTCATCCAGATTAATTCCTGATTCCTCAGCTTTATCAGCAATAAAACCATCCATGCCAATAACCCATTCTAACTTCCGGCTGTTTGTTCCTTCGAAAGGTACTTCCAACTGCCCTATTTCCCCAGACCAACCCGATGATTTCCACAGCTCACCATGCAAAGCGGTACCAGCTCCAACCCCTTGCGAGATAAAAAGATAACTGAAGTTCAGACTACGTAGACGGGAATTCGCCTGCAATTCGGAAACGACAACGAGATTCACGTCATTTTCGTAGGTTATTGGGCAATCCACTTTTACTGACAGTTGCTCATACAGTTCTCGCCCTTCTATGCATTGCAGGTTCGGCGAAAATTGAACATCATCACCGCTCACTACTCCCGGAATTCCCACACAGAGGCTGATGATATTCCCTGTTTGAGGGAATTCCTGACGTACCCTTTTCAAAGCATCCATTATACCGTCAACAATGGATTCAACCGAATGCTCCGGCTCCACTACAACTGTAGGGCCGCTTCTGGCACTACCTGAATAGTCACTCCAGGCGGTATCAACAGACAAGACTCCATGTTCAATACGCAATACCAAACCAATCACGTAAGCAGCTGATGAATTTAGCTTTATTTCTCTCGAGGGTCGCCCCGGGTTACGTTTATCTGCAGGACGCAAACCATTTTCAACCAGTAAACCATCAGCTATTAACTCGCCTACTATGACAGAAACAGTAGCTGGCGCCAGATTTAATGCTTTAATCAATTCAGCCCTGGAAGTACGTTCATTAACTCGTACATAGCTCAATACAGCATCTCTATTTAAACGGCGAATTTTTGCCGGGTTACCAGTTTCTTTCAGTTTTTTATTCATACACTTGAGTAATAATGCTGAGGCTTAACAGCCATCGAAAGTCTTACAGGAAATTAGTCTCAACCAATATCTCCTGGCAACAGTAAACCCGATCATGCAACGCTGCGTCAAGTTGATAATCTGCTTAAAACCAATTATCTGGAACAGCTGATTTATCAAAATCCCCTAAAAAATGAATAAACCCTATAAATCCGAGCTTTGTTTATCTTAAAAACAATTGTTGCCGATAACACCCCAATAATCAGCTAACGGGCAAAGTATCTGGAACAAAACAACAGTATAAAACCAAAAACAAGCAATAATGACAACGCAACAGCCAACCCAACACTATGCGCAAACAGACCCAACAATGGTGGCCCTAATAAAAAGCCACTATAACCACAGACAGATACGGCAGCAATTCCCAAGCTCGGTGGAATCTCCGGCAAATTACCGGCGCGACTGAATACAATAGGTACCAGGTTAGCCAAACCTGCGCCCAATAAAGTGAAACCCAATAAACTCGACACAAAGTTATACGCCAACAACACTAGTGTCATACCAATAATAATTAAGACGGCTCCAGCCCTGACTATGGCAAAAGAACCAAAGCGTTGCACAAAAGCATCACCTGTCAAACGTCCCAACATCATAGTCAGGGAAAAAACAGTATAAGCTAAAGCACTTTTAGCAATATCAACATCGACATAATCACGCATATAAAGCGCACCCCAGTCTGCTATAGCACCTTCACTCATAAAGATAATAAAAGCAAGGAAAGCCAACAATGCCAATGACTTATTGAACAACGAAGTCCGGCCATCATTAGCCTGGCTATCAAGCACTCGACTTTTATTGCTTACTTCTTTAATCAATCCCGGAAATAAGAACATTGCCAGCAAAAAAACCAGCAACAATGTTGCATACGCCTGCTGCAATGGTCCCAAGCCAACACTCAAAAGAACCACAGCCACACCTGCCCCCACTAGCCCGCCAACACTGAATAATGCATGAAAGGACGACATAATGGGTCGCTTATAACGCGATTCAACCATAATAGCCTGATCATTCATAGCGACATCCATTGAGCCATTAGCCGCCCCGAACAAAAACATCGCTATAATCAAGTCATGCATACTAGACACAACAAATAAGACCGGTAAACAAGCAGCATATGCCAGAGTTGCAACAATAGTTAAAACCCAACTGCCATAACGATGATTGAGCCAACCAGTCAATGACATCACCAGCACAGCGCCAAAACCCATAGCAAAGAACAGACCACCGAGTTCAGCCTCTGACATCGAAAATTTTCTCTGAACCGATGGGATATGGGCAACCCAACCGCCAAAAACGATACCATTTACAAAAAAAGCAAAACTGACTGCCCACCGACTTTTCCTGTTGGAACAACTCATTTTAACCTCGATTACTCTACAGGAAACATCGCCTTTTTCACGACATAATGTTTATTCGATAATCTTGACTGTCAATGTATCGGTATAACCACATTTACCAATTTCATTGCCATAGGTAGCAATCGTAATATCACCTACCTCAAGTATTTTCTCGGCAACAAGTTGTTCAAGCGCATTATCTAATACTTCAGCAGCAGTATTTCCTACCAACTCACAACGAAAAGAGTTAACACCTTTGAATATAGCAACTCGGTTAAGAGTTTTTTCATGTCGGGACAAGGCAAAGATTTGGATACCTGATAACACTCTAGACATCCATAGAGGCGTGTCCCCAGACTCAGTAAAACAGACAATGGCTTTAACGTTGGTCAGGTGGTTTGCTGAAAACATACCAGCCATGGCAATGGAACGATCTATTGTCTTGTATTCAACATCATTTTGCACAATAGGTTTTGAGATACTGTGTTTTTCAGCCCCAAGGATAATTCTGCTCATGGCTTGAACGACTTTCTCAGGATGCAGGCCTGTGGCTGTTTCTGCGGAAAGCATTACAGCATCTGTACCATCTAATACCGCATTAGCCACGTCAAATACTTCGGCTCTTGTTGGTATGGTATTTTCAATCATGGTTTCCATCATTTGAGTTGCCGTGATCGCCACTTTATTAAAACGAAGAGCACTGGTTATGATTTTTTTCTGAACACCGATAAGCTCCGCATCACCAATTTCAACTCCAAGATCACCTCGAGCTACCATCACCCCCTCTGAAGCACGAATAATGGCATTCAAAGTATCATCACTGGCAACAACTTCTGCTCGCTCTATTTTTGCAATCAAACCTGGAAAATAGTTTGAACTTGCACACAGCTTACGAGCCCGATCCATATCAGTCGCGGCAACGGGAAAAGAAACTGCAAGATAGTCCAAATTCAGCTCACTGGCTAATTTAATATTGTCTTTGTCCTCACTGGTCAGAGCATCATTAGAAATTCCACCACCACGCAGGTTAAGACCCTTTCTTGAGTGCAAGCGCCCACCAACAACAACACGAGTTATTACCTGAGATACAGCAATCTCGGTCACCAGTAATTCAATGCGGCCATCATCCAGCAAAAGAGTCTGCCCAACCTCACAGTCCTTACCCAGTTCAAAGTTGATCCCTACCCTTTCTTCGTCTCCAGAAGATAAATCAAAGACACTATCAATGATGAAACTGCTGTCAACCACCAGATCAACAAAGTCACTACTAAAAGCACCTATCCTGATTTTGGGTCCTTGCAAATCCCCCATGATTGCTGTGTGTCTACCCACTTTATTGGATGCTTCACGAACCAGTGCAGCCATGGCTTTGTGTTGTTCAGCCTGACCATGAGAAAAGTTCAAGCGGAAGACATTAACTCCAGCAATTACCATAGCCTCTATAGTTTCTGCATCATTAGAAGACGGCCCCAAAGTGGCGATGATTTTTGTTCTACGCTGCATGGTCATTCACCCTTAAGCCGTTGCTTGAATCGCTAATACATTATCCAGCATACGGTTGGAAAAACCCCATTCATTATCATACCAGGCCAGTACCTTGATTAATTCACCATTGACTTTCGTTTGCGTGATATCGGCAATACTGGACGCCGGATTATGATTAAAATCCGATGAGACCAATGGCAACTGATTAATCGCTAGAACTCCTCTTGAGTCAGTAGCGTACTCTTGCAATATCTGGTTGATCTGCTCAACTGAGCTGGAACGTGATGCAACAATAGTTAAATCCAACAACGACACATTCAGAGTCGGCACTCGAACAGCCATTCCATCTAATTTTCCAACCAATTCGGGTATGACCAGGCCAATTGCAGCAGCTGCACCTGTTTTCGTTGGAATCATATTTTGTGCTGCTGCTCGAGCCCTTAAAGGGTCGCTGTGATAGACATCTGTCAAACGTTGATCGTTGGTATAGGAATGCATTGTGTTTGCAAAACCTTTTTCTACACCAACAGAATTGTGTAAGGCCTGAACAATCGGTGCCAGACAATTGGTTGTGCAAGATGCATTCGAGATAATAGTATGTTCAGAATTAAGCTGATGATGATTTACCCCATGAACTATGGTAGCGTCCATGTTCTTACCCGGCGCTGACAACAGAACCTTTTTTGCTCCAGCCGTGATATGAGCACCCGCTTTCTCCTTGTCAGTAAAAAAGCCCGTGCATTCCAAAACAACATCAACACCTAGCTCAGCCCATGGCAGTTTAGCAGGATCAGCTTGCTTGAAAACTTTGATTGGAACACCATCAATAATGAATTGATCACCATCTATTTCAACGGATTTAGAAAATGGGCCATGAGCAGTATCATAGCTGAGCAAATGTGCATTAATATCAATGCCTCCCAAGTCATTAACTGCCACAATTTGAATATCATTTGCATACGCACCTTCAAAATAGGCCCGCATGACGTTTCTGCCGATTCGTCCAAAACCGTTTATTGCCACTTTATACATTCTTATAACACCATCATTTGAGTATCAATTTTTATTGGCTTATATTCTCACACTCCTATTGTGGCAAAACTATCTTCACAGCCACGTTAAACCATTTTTGATTTCAATATGAGGTCATAACCGAAAAAAAACATCAGACTTAATTGTTTTACAGTTATTAGGCATTATTAAGATAAACTGCTATATATGAGGTATATTTGATCATTTCTGATGTAAAGCAAAAATCATGAGTCACAAAAAGTTTTCCGTTAAGCAAATTGCTGCTCAGGCAGCTGTCAGCACAGCGACAGTGGACCGCGTCATCAATAATCGACCAGGTGTCAAACCCTATACTCGACACCGTGTGCTTAATGCCATCGATGAACTCGAAGAACAGGCAAAGAAAGTAAAGTTTTCAGGCCGGCGTTTTTATGTTGACATTATTCTACACACACCGAACCGCTACAGCGCCTTGGCCAAAGAAAGCATTTTGCACATTTTGCCATCGATGCAACCGTTTAATATCAGCCCCAGGTTCCATTTTTTTGAGCATACCTCCATTGATTCTCTGGCTGAAAAGATACGACACATAACAGAAAGCGGTTCTCACGGTTTGATAGTGAAACTGCCTGACGATTACCGAATCAGGGTATCAATAGATAACGCATATCTGGCTGGGATTCCAACCGTTACATTTAATACCGATGTGCGTCAGTCAAAACGCATCATTTTTATTGGCATGGATCATCACGTAGCAGGACAATCTGCAGCATATCTGATGGGACAATGGCTGAAAAATGAAAATGAAACCATATTGATATCAACCTCAAACCTAAACTTTCGCAATGAAGCCGAAAGAGAAATGGGGTTCAGACAAACTATGCGGCAATTCTATTCACACTTGCGTCTGAATGACATTTCTGACGGATTTGGTCTCTACGAACAAACATTCAATCAAATTAATAAATATCTTGAACATGGCGGTCAAGCCAAATCTGTATACAGCATTGGTGGCGGTAACGCCGCTATTTTAGCGGCATTTAAAAAACATCAAAGGCCGCTGAGATTGTTTATTGCCCATGACTTGGATGAGACCAATAAAGCGCTGCTATCGCAGAAAAAAATTCACGCTATCCTGAACCATAATATTGAACGCGATGCCCGCCACGCATTCCTCCATATTTTAAAGTTTCACAACCAAATCACATATGACAAACCATTTACTCAAAGTCGTATTAACATAATCACACCCTACAATCTGTAGCGGTTTATATTCAGAAACCTGTAAATACACTCACTCTATTTACAGGTTTTTCAAAAATAATGGGAAATACGAAACGGCCATCACTCAAAAACCATAAAACGATCAATCAGAACTCCTCAACCTGATCTACGTACTACTCTATTGCACTGAAGAAAGCTTCTTTATCCTCAGGGAATTTTAGAGTTTTCGCTAAATTTTCTATCAATTCATTCTTTGCCTTACTCTTTTTCAATTCCCTATCAAAAATTACATCCCCAATTGGCCCTACAATCACAAGAAAGGCTTTTTGAATATCATCCAGAGTCTGTTCATTAATGTCATGCTTATGAGTAATGGCATCAACATTTTCAGCATCAACATCCATACCTTCTTTAAGGAAGTTTATCACTTTGACAGTATCCGGTAAGTCATCATAATTCTCGGGGATTTTATAGGGGTGAAAGCCAAATTTGATGGCCTCTATTGTCTTAATTTCATGCAAAGCATTAGTCCCTGAAAAACGCCCGTGTTTAGCAGCCACTATTCGACCCATTTCCACATAAATATACACATATGCTTTCTCTTGCGTAGCCTCTATCTCCACTACCCCAATCAAAGCCCCACTATCTTGATTAGTCACAAGTTTTATCAATTCTTTGATCAACTTTTCATAGCTTGAATAACCCTGCATAAACAACCCCAGTTTAAAAACTTTCTTTAATAGCCATGAGACTAAATTACTCCCTGACATACCGCAATGTCGGCTCTAGCTTGATCGTTTAATGTATTTTTTTTTGATTGATTTACATCAGAAACAAATCTTGAGTCCAAATACAATTGATAAGTCAAGTTAAAATAATATAGTTAATCCCATAGGTGCTAAACACTAAAAAAATAACAAGTACGGGTGAGCCATATTATGAATAAAAAAAAACGAACAAAAGACAATAACAAGGTCAGCGGATTAAGCAGTATCCAAAGTAAAGTCAGTTTACTGTTGGTATTTTTTACCACGGTAATACTATTGTTTTTAGGTATTTATCAAATTTATAAAATCAAGGAAGAACTAGATATACAACTGATTGTCACTAACCAGAACACTGCCACGAAATTAAGCAACCATATCGAACTTCCCATGTGGCAATTAGATAGCGTCTTAGTTGACAAGTCACTAAATTCAGAATTTTTAACCCCTGATGTCTATGCAATTGTCGTTAAGGATGAATCCGATCAATTGTTCACTGGCCTTGCCAGGGATGACCAATGGAAGCCTCAGCCATTTACTGATATCAGTCAAGAAGATATCTTGCGTGAAAGAGAGGACCTGATCGCATCCACTAAACGGGTATCACACAAATCGCGTATTATTGGCCGAGTCACACTGTTCTCAACAAAGAGATTCAATGAAGAACGCATCCAGCAGAAATATGTAGAACAGGGAATCACCATACTTGCCATCGGTTTGATATTAATTGTCGTAACCTTTCTGGTGCTGAAATTCATGGTTATTCGACGCGTCAACAAGCTTAGCGATACAGCGCTTGAAATGAGTAATGGACGTTTCTTTGACAAACTTGAAATAGAAGCTGAAGACGAGTTAGGTAAACTGGCCAGCTCTCTCAATATGCTCAATAAAAGCTACCAAATCGCCCGCGATCAACTTAAATCCATTTAAGCATTACCGGAGGATTTATTATGATCTATCTATGCAAAAAAATAGCGATAACAACCATCATTGCAGGCTCATTTTGCCTTAATATTAGCCAAGCTCAGGTGACTGATGTTATCTATCCCAGCCCTCAATCAGCAAATGATTCCAGGTTTAATGATTTAATTGATCTGCTTGACAAGGCCTTGCAAATCACGACTGACAAATACGGTTCATACACTCTAAACCCTTCTGCTAATATAATGGGCGAAGGACGTTATCTGGAACAGATAAAATCGGGCAAGGAAGTGAACATTGTGTACGCAAGTACCTCTTCAGAACGAGAAAATGACTTGTTGCCTATTCGCATCCCTTTGCGAAAAGGCCTGTTGGGCTATCGATTGTTTTTGATTGATAAAAACAAACAATCTGACTTTTCTCAAGTCAGCAACCTCTACACTCTTAAGTCATTCACTCTGGGTCAGGGTCATGACTGGGGTGACCTGCAGGTATACCGACCACAGTCATTCTCTATTGAAACTGCCAGTCAATATGAAAACTTATTCAAAATGCTGCTCAAAGGCCGCTTTGACTACTTCCCCAGAGGGGTGAATGAGGCCTGGGTAGAATATGACGAAAGAATCGATCAGATGCCCAACCTTTCTGTTGAGAAAGATCTGATGCTGTTTTATCCATGGCCCTATTATTTCTTTGTCAACAAAAATGATGCTGAACTGGCAAAGCGAGTTGAAGAAGGTTTGGAAACCATGATTGACAATGGCATGTTTGATGAAATATTCCTCAAATACCATGGGCAAACCATCCAACGCGCAGACATGAGCAACCGGCGTCTGTTTAAGGTTGAAAACCCGATACTACCTGTCAATACACCGTCTCTGGACGACGAAAGACTCTGGTACAAACCCAATGTCCAATAAACTGTTCATTGCGAAATTGGGTTAACATTTTATTTTCTGCATTTAAATTCTCTCTCTATTAAATATGCAGTTAAAAAGGCTTATGTGGTAATTCACATAAGCCTTTTCTTTTTTTTGCGCTTTCTGGCTCCCCATTCCTTCGCTTAACATTCCTTTTCAAGATAGAAATAAAGCCAACCCTCAAGCTGTTGACATTGAACCATCAGAACCTCTAAATATTCAGTTCAACCCATTGCCCATCAAGATCACGAGAACGAACCGTAGCATCAACAAAACGAACGCCATCCACACCTTCTGACATGCGTGGATACCACAGATAATCAGGAGTGTCTTGATTCAATTGCCGAGCCACCAATTCTCTGGACAGTTCATAGTATAAATTGGCAAACGCTTCCTTATACCCTTCTGGGTGACCCAACGCTACATGAGTGATCGACTCTGCCGCTGGGTGGGCGCCTGAACCACCACGGGTAAAAACCTGCATTGGTCCATCGATGGGTCGATAAATCAATTCATTAGGCTGTTCTTGATACCATTGCAAGCCACCTAATTCACCGTAAACACTGAAATCCAGTCCATGCACCGCACCCGCTGCCGCTTGCGTCACCTGCAGTGATCCCCGAGCACCATTAGCATAACGCAGTAAAATGCTACAGTAATCATCAGATTCTCTTCCAGGAACAGTAGCACACACATCCGCACAAAGTGTCTCTGGCAACAAACCAGAAACAAAACTCATCAAGTGGTATGAGTGTGTGCCAATATCCCCGACAACCAGTGACGGGCCAGAAAAAGACGCGTCCATATGCCAGTCTTTGCCTGCCAGCTCTGCGTCTGTCAGCTTAGCGAGGTTACCTTGAAAGTACTCACTTTTCAGAATCCTGACCTCACCCAAAAGTCCATCTTCTACCATTGCCCGGGCTTGGCGAACCATTGGATAAGCCGAATAGCAATAGGCGACACAGAACAATGAATTCGATTTCTCCAATTCCTGCTGTAATTGTTCAGCCTGAGCAAGATCATTGGTCAATGGTTTTTCACATACGACATGAATCCCTGCACGGATGGCTTGTAAAGCCAATTCAAAGTGGCTGTTGTGAGGGGTCATGATAGCAAGTACATCGATTCCATCATCTCGTTTCATTTCCTCTTTCAGCAGTGTATTTGCATCTGCATACGGACGAAGGATTGCCATATCCTTGCCTGCCTGGATCGATTTTTCCGCAGATGACGATAAAACCGAGGCTACAACATCAAAGCGTTCATGCAATGTTGCTGCACCTCGGTGTACAGGACCGATAAATGACCCTGGACCTCCACCTATAACCCCCAGACGAAGTTTACGACCAAATGCTTGAATAACTGGATTAGACATATATACCCTCGACTATATCACCATTAAGCCAATAAACTGATTAAACGATGTGCCTCACGCTGCGCATAAGGAAACACCTGTCCCATGAAATACTGTCGATCAAATTTCTCTGGTTCATCATTCATTTTCTGACGCAAGTTCTGCCCTATTGCCATACGCAGAGATGTTCCAATATTAAACTTTGCTACTCGGCTTTTCTTAATTTCCAACAAATCATGTTCTGCAATACCCGTGGTACCATGGATCACCAGAGGGATATCCACTAAGGACTCGATTTCCCGCAGACGTTCATAGTCGATAACAGAAGTGGGCGTTGTTAAGCGATGAATGTTGCCAACGGAAACTGCAACGGCATCAATGCCACTTTGTTCAGCATAGCTTTGAGCCTGTTCAGGAATGGTTGATATCGCCTTAATATGGTCCCGGCCCTCATCATAAGGCACAGAACCAATTTCACCTTCCACAGTCACACCTAATGAATGCGCAACTGCAACCACATTCTGCGTGCGCTGAATATTATCAGCCAAGGGAAGTTGAGAACCATCAAACATCACCGAAGAATAGCCCGCTGCAATGGCTTGAAAAACAATTGATTCTTCATAGCAATGATCCAGATGCAGACAAATTCGCGCTGAACTTCGTTTAATCAACGGCAACAACATACCCGCTAGACATTCTACACCCAGCATATCGACCATGTCTTTATTGGTCGCCAGAATAACCGGTTGATCGAGTTCCTCAGCAGCGCTGATAATAGCCAGAGCATCCTCAAAACCAAACACATTGATGCAGGCTACCGCACCTTGTGATTGTGCTGCAGCAGGTAATAATTCATTCAAATTAACTAACATGGTATTTTCTCTTTAAGTGTTCAAAATAGAGTAATAAGCTTGAGCTTGCATCAAACCTTATCCAGAAACGCCTCAAGCTCAGCCATGGTTGGCATTGCTTCAGTACAATTATCACTGGACACATTAATCGATGCCGCCGCCGCTCCCATGCGAAGCCCTTGTTGCAAAGGCAAGCCGTTGACCAGAGCATACAACAGGGAACCAGCAAAAGAATCACCGGCCCCAAAGGGTTTAACTACATCCACCGGGAAAATAGCTTGCACAATGCACTCACCTTCTACCGTATAGGTCTTGCTTCCGAGGTGTCCTGCTTTGAGTACCAGAATTTTAGTTGCCTCGGTCAAAAAGCGCTCAGCTGTCTCATTGTCTGATGCCTCAGTAACACCAAGCCCAACTTCCAACACATCAAATTCTTCACGATTACCAATTACAACATCTGATAATGCGGCTGCCTTGCGTAAGCAGTCTGCAGCATCCTCCAGTGATGCCCAGGAATAAGCTCGATAATCAAGGTCTAATACAACCTGAGTATTGCTGGATCTAGCTAGTTCAATAGCCACAAAAGTGGCTTCTCGTGAAGGCGATGTCGCCAAAGCAGTGCCAGTCACCAACAACACTTTTGCTGAGGCAATATACGATTGTTCGACAAGCTCAGCATTCAGACATAAATCTGCCGCATCATTGCGGTAGATCACCACACCACAGTCATCTGCTTTCAATTCGGTAATAGCCAGACTGGTTCGGCTACCTTCTGGGCTGGTTTGAATACCATCAATATTCACACCGTAATCGCTCAAATACTGGCGGACATAATCACCCAGCATATCATCCGATAAAGCACTTACAAAACCAACTCGACAACCCAGCTTCGCCAAAGCAATAGCAATATTTGCGGATGAGCCTCCGACGTATTTTTTAAATCCAGATACTTGTGAAAAATCAGTATTACGCTCATTTGCATATAAATCAACACCAGCTCGCCCGAGACAGATCACGTCCAGAGAGCGAGATTCCTGCATAGTTAAGATCATGTGTAGTCCACCCACGTTTCACCATTATCAACTGATTCAATACAACGTTCTATAAAGCGAACACCTTCGACTCCTGCTTGTGCATCGGGGTACCACAATTGCGATACTGCGCTATCATTTCCACTATGCAAATGTTCAATTACATTAGCAAATCTTCGGTAAATATTAGCCCATGCATCAAAGAAACCTTCGGCATGCCCTCCTCCTACTCGAAAATCGTTAACGCCTTTATCATCCAAATACAGGTAGTCCATTCCACGCTCAAGTATCTGCGCGGGTTTTCCCTGTTGTTCAAAGCGCAGTTGATTGGGGTATTCATCCCACCATTCAAGACTGGCTTTTTCACCAATAACTCGAATTTTCTGCTGATGCATGGAGCCGGCATTAACTGCACTGGCCCACAAATTTCCGACAGCGCCACCTTTAAACTTCAGCAACACATTAGCATTATCTTCCAAAGGTTCCCGGCCAGGCACAAAACTCTGCCGAGTACACAGCAAACGCTCCACTTCCAACTCGGCAATCATTTGTCCGAGGTAAAACGCATGTGTCCCAGTATCGCCCAGCACATAACTTGGGCCAGACGTGCTTGGATTCATACGCCATTTAGCACCAGCACCGTCAACTGGCGCACTATGAAAGCCATGGGCGAATTGCATATTCACGATTCGAATTTTTCCCAAATCTCCATTGCGTACCATTGCACGAGCCTGATGAATCATGGGAAAGCCGGAATAGCCATAGGTAACGCCTAGTAATAAACGTTTTCTTCTGCTTAGCTGTTCCAGCTCTTCTGCTTCAGCCATGGTAAAGGTCAATGGTTTTTCACAAACTACATGTAAACCAGCTTCTAGAGCCGCTTTGCTGATAGCGTAGTGTGTTGCATTAGGAGTAGCAATCGAAACAGCTTCGATGCCATCATCCCTTTGTGCTTCTTTGGCAAACATAGTCACATAATCTGAGTAACAACGCTGCTCTTGAACCCCCAAATTGACCCCAAAAGAAACACAGGCCTCGGCATCAATATCAAATGCGCCTGCAACTAATTCGAAACTACCATCTCGAATAGCCGCTGAACGATGTGCATAGCCAATCTCTGAGCCTCTGCCGCCACCAACCATTGCCCATCGAATGGGACGCGACGGTCTTAATTCTTCGTTATACATTATTTAAATCTCTTAAAAGCTACGACGACACCTACACACCACGACGCTGATGACGACGCCCCTCATCCCAATCTTCCTTAGCTTGTTCAACTTCCGTTCGATTCGTTACTTCTGGCAAACCAACTTCCCACCAAGTATCAACAGATGACCAGGCTTTAGGATCAATATCAATGACCAATACATAGGTAGTGTCAGACGCCTTTGCTCTGGCAAAAGCATCAGCAAAACCACTCAGGGAATGTACCTTTTCTGACTTTGCCCCTTGTCCCTGGGCATGCTTTACAAAATCAATGCGAGGCAATTCAGAGTCAATGCGTTGATGTGCACAATCACTCAACAAATTATTAAATGACTCATTACCTGAATTATTCTGCAGTTTATTAATGACAGCAAAACCACCATTATCACAAACGATAACTATCATTTTATGTCCCGACAAAACAGAACTGTAAATATCTGAATTCGCCATCATGTAAGAACCATCACCAACCATCACGATCGCATCATTATCAGGATTGGCCATTTTTGCTCCCCAACCTGCGGCCACTTCATAACCCATGCAGGAAAAGCCAAACTCAATATCAAAATGACCGATGCCTTTCGCCTGCCAATTCATATTCAGTTCTGCCGGCAAACCTCCAGCAGCAGTAATTACCGTATCACGAGGATCCGCTAATTGATTCACCTGACCTATGACCTGCGCATAAGATGGTGTTGTTGTTTCAGAAAAAGCCGTTCGGTCGCCGACAATTGCATGCCAGCCCTGCCGATAACTGGCAGCTTGCTCAACCCACTGCCCTGCAGAGGTATAGTCGCCCAATTGCTCATCCAGACGTAGCAAGCTGTCACGAGCATCAGCAATAATCGCAACAGCCCGATGTTTTATCGCATCAAAACGAGCGGTGTTGATCGATACCAATTGCATATCCGGGTTGCGAAATGTTGACCAAGAACCAGTCACAAAATCCTGTAGACGAGTGCCAACCGCCAATACCAGGTCTGCCTGTTCAGTGACATGTTTAGCACTATCAGACCCAGTTGGCCCAATTGGCCCACAGTTCATAGGGTGTGAATGTAATAGACTTGCTCGTCCGGCAATAGTCTCAACAACAGGTATTGCATGCTTTTCTGCAAATTGCGTCAATTCCCTGGTAGCATCACTATAATGCACACCACCACCACAAATAATAACCGGCTTTTCGGCTTTACTAATTAACTCAGCCGCAGCTTGAATATCAACATCTTCAGCTTGAGGGCGACGTATCCTGTGTATTTTTTCTTCAAAAAACACCTCAGGGAATTCAGTAGCTTCCCCTTGCACATCTTGAGGCAAACCTAAAAAGACCGGCCCACAATCTGCCGGATCCAGCAAGGTTGAAACCATCAAAGGCAATGATTGTAGCAACTGCAAAGGTGATGTAATTCTATCCCAGTATTTCACCACTGGTTTAAAGCAATCATTAACCGTCAGACCTGGATTATGCGGATGCTCAGTCTGTTGTAAAACCGGGTCCGGTAAACGGCTATTGTAAGTATCACCAGAAATCAGCAATAAAGGCAAACGATTGGTGTGTGCAACACCAGCAGCCGTGACCATATTGGTTGCACCAGGTCCAATTGACGAGGTAGCAATGCCAATGCTCTGACGTTTATTAGCCTTGGCATAGGCTATGGCAGCATGCGCCATTGATTGTTCATTCTGCCCTCGCCAGACAGGAATGTCAGACTGATGGTCTTTTAACTGTTGCCCCAGACACGTAACATTGCCATGGCCAAAGATAGCGAAAGCACAGCCAAACAATGGCTTAATTTCATCATTTACCTGTATTTTCTGAGCAGCGAGATAGCGAACCAGAGCTTGGGCAGTGGTCATTGTGAGCATTTTCATAATTTTTCTTAGTCATAAATCAGTGATAACAATAAAGTCAGCTTACTGATCGACATTATGCGCCGCAAAGGGTTTCATCAAAATGATGTAAAATTGCCGCATAAAAAGGCAAAAGACCATCAAAGCCCTCTATATAGAGCTGTAAAATTTGAAAATACCAACTGGTATAAGCATAGTCATTTCATAGCATTGAATAATGGCAAATAAAAAGCCTGTCATACAATCAATAAACCATGTCAGCTATCCATTATTACCAGTAATGGATCTTTTGATCAACCATTCAAGTTTTGCTGTACGACCTTAGAAATTACAGCGAATCAACACACTTTAAGATGAGTAATAACATGAATATTCAACTCTCAAATGCTCCCTGTTCCTGGGGAATTGAATTTGCCGACGCACCTAAAAATCCACCTTGGGAACAAGTTCTTAATGAGATACAACAGGCGGGTTATCACGGAACCGAACTCGGGCCTCTCGGTTATTTGCCTACTGATGGATCTTCATTGCAAGAAGCCATCAAACAGCGTGATTTGACTATTGTTGCCGGCACCTTATTCAAGCATTTACATGATATTAACGAATACCAAAATATCATCGAATTCACTCGAGAAAACTGCAAACTACTCCAGCAGGTCAATGCCAAATACATGGTGATTATCAGTCACGTCTGCTCTCCACGAACTGAGCAAGCCGGACAGATTGAAACAGCAACACGTCTCAACGATCAGCAATGGCAGCAAATGATGCGAACCATTGATGACTGCGCACAGATATGCCTCGACCATGACATCATTCCAACTCTGCATGCTCACACAGGCACTTACATCGAGTATGAAGATGAACTTGATAGAGCCATGGCTGATCTGCACCCTGACCGGGTAAAACTCTGCATAGATACAGGGCATTGTGTCTATGCTGGAATGGATCCATCAAAGATCATCCAACGTTATGGTGACCGAATCGCCTATATGCACTTCAAAGACATCGCCCCCGAAATCTATAAAACAGTCATTGCCGACTCGATTGATTTCTACAATGCAATTTCCGCCGGTGTTTTCTGCCCTATAGGTCAGGGAAAAGTAGACTTTGATCAGGTCTTCTCTGCGTTGAAAAGCATTAATTACAACGGCTGGGTAACAGTAGAACAGGACATCGATCCCGAGTCTCCACACAGTCCAATGCAGTTTGCCATTGACAGCCGCAATTATATAAACAGTCACGCAACATAAAATCTGTTTTTCTGAGTCCATGTTGATGTCAAATTCAATCAATTTGACATCAACCTATGACTACAGCCTCAGCAAATAGAATAATTTGTATACACTGATCCAAAAGAAATTTTAATTTATCAACTACATATGAGCGTTAATTATATAAAAGCAGATACCAAGCAACAACAGATGCTGAGTATCACCCCATCCAGCGCTAACTGGAAATTCCTGAGCTTTTCAGTTCGCAATCACACTGATGGCTCAAGCTGGGAAGATCAGCGTCCCAATGAAGAAACCGCCATTGTCCCAATCAGTGGCAAAGGCACCTTTGTCATTGCTGGCGAACAATATGAACTATCGCGTGTGAGTATTTTTTCGGAAATGCCTCAAGTGCTGTATGTTCATCCAGGTGAAAACATCAACTTGCTTGAAGGTGGCGACCTCTGCTTTGCTATTGGCTCTGCTCCTGCAGAAGGTGTCTATCCAACCCGTTTATTCGAACCTCAGGAAATGCATTCAGAAATTCGTGGTGGTGGCGCAGCTTATCGACAGGTCAATCACATTCTAGCCGCACCATTACCCGCCGAAAGACTGATTTTATTTGAAGTATATGTTCCCAGAGGTAGTTGGTCAGGTTGGGCTCCACACTGCCATGATGGACGGGATGGCTCACCTTATCTGGAAGAGTCTTATTATTTTAAACTGCAACCCGAAAATGGTTTCTGGATGCATAGAAACTGGCGCGATGACGAACAGTTTAATGATATCATCAGTGGGCACGATGGTGATTGCGCCATAGTTCCGAAAGGCTATCATTCCAGTGTTTGTTGCCCAGGTTCACATATGTATTTTCTGAACTTCCTAGCTGGAGACCTGTTGCACGAAAAACGTTCCACCCCTCCCTGTTACCACAGTGATTATACTTGGATAGAAGAAGACTGGGAACAAGGTGCCTGGGAACTGCCTATCGTGCAAAAACCTAAGTAAAAAACCTAAGCAAAGTAGAAGTGATTTTTAAACCAATTTCGGATAGGGTAGTTACTCAATAGACAAGAGACGCTATGACTCACAACACGATAAACATTATCCAGTGACCCATTCCACATCTGCATTAAAAGGCCTGGCACTAGCACTGCTGGGCTTTGCTATTTTTTCAGCTCATGATGCGCTGGTCAAAGTCTTGAGTGATTACTCCATTTTCCAGACAATTTTCTTTGCCATGTTATTCGGCTACGTTCCCTTTTCGCTGGCAATGGTAACCTCAGAACGCCCTCTGTCTTTAAGGCCAGTTAATACCGCTTTGGTATTACTGCGTTCGGTTTTGACCGTCAGCAGTTTATGTTTTGCCTTTCTGGGCTTTTCGCTGCTTCCCATGGTCGAGACTTATGTACTGTTGTTCTGTGCGCCATTAATCATATCAATACTCGCCGTAATCTTTCTGGGGGAAACCATTGCTTTCACCCGTTGGTTTGCCGTTGCATTGGGATTGGCGGGAGTCATTATCGTCCTTCGCCCAACACCAGATACCATCGAGGTAGGTCACCTCTGCGGCTTGGCTGCGGCTTTTTCCAGTGCCGGGGCAGCGATTATATCGCGTAAAATTGGCCACATGGAAAACACAGCCACCCTGATTGTTTTTCCCTTATTGACCAATATTTTGATCACAGGATCACTGTTGTATTTTGTCTATAAACCCATGCCTCTGGAAGACCTATTCCTGATGTTTCTGATTGGAGCCATGGGCCTGGCAGGACAAGTACTGATCCTGCACGCCTATCGCTCAAGCCCTGCTGCAGTGGTTGCTCCGACACAATACAGCCAGATCATCTGGGCTATTATTCTCGGCTCCGTATTTTTTGACGAAACCATCGACAGCTTCGTTATAATCGGCTCCCTGATTACTGTCAGCTCAGGCCTGTTGATTCTCTGGCGTGAAACTCAGACATCAACCATCAAACCTAACCTCAGCACTCGTAACAACAGAATGGTGACAGCGGCCTTACTTAAGACCAGAGAAACGGATATGAAACATCCTAAATCACAAAAAAACAAAGAAAAAATTTAACGTTTTCTGATTTCGAAATACGACTCCAGAACAGAACTCCAAGTACGCAGTAACACCACCTTATCAGGCCAGTCTTTGAGCTTGTTGTTGATCCAAACGACTGACAAACTCTGAATGGGGCCATTGCTCATTCAGAGCTTTATGCATCAACTCAGCCATGGTTAATGGGGCACACTGTCCGATAGGAGGATCATTATCCAGGTTAGTCGGGAATGAATATCCGTCACACACTGCTGCAACAGCATTGATTCTGTCATTGACGGACAAACTCTGCTCCTGTAAAACCGGATAGACTTTCCCAGACATAGCCACTCGATCAATAGACTCCATTGGCTTTGTCAGCGCAGAGGCAATCTGCAATAAATTAGCCACCCTGTGGATATCTGAACTGGCATTATCACCCGCGGCATGAAACAAGGCCGGGTTAAAGAAAACAATGTCCCCCTTACTCAATTCATATTGGACAAAATTGCTCTCAAAAAACTGCATAAACTCAGGGTCTCTCCATGCCCCATAGCCCAACTCATACTGTTGTGAAAAAGGGAGTAACTTCGTTGGGCCGCTGACAATCGGCATGTCGGTATGAGCCACAGCACATTGCAAAGTTAAATATTGAGACATAAGCTGGGCATGCAACGGAAACTCAGCGACGGTTTCATCTGACTGAAAGCCTAAATGGTAATCACGATGCGGTGACTGCGCCTTTGCACCTGGTTTTACAATATTGACCTGCGCGGTCATCTGATAATGGGGGCCCAACCAGGCCCTTGCTGCCATTGCCAGAACAGTATTGGAATAATAGCGAACGAAATCTTCTGGAGCTTTCAAACAGGTTTTCTGCAGAGAGTTCCAGATACGGTCATTTTCACCACTCTTGGCGAAATGATCACCGGCCTCGCCTTTAAGTTCTTTTTCTTCGGCAACTATATGATCAAAGGTGTCATTTGCTCGATCAATCAAAGCCAGGTCACGAAAACCCTGTTTTACGACATAAACACCAGGACCTTTCAACAAGCAATGATTCAACTCCGCCTTTAAAGCAGCTGATACCTGCTCATCATCCATGGCTCGGTCAAATACATCAGCATCATAGATCACTACATTACTCGCTATACCGCTGTTAAACCTGTAATCATCAGCAACAGTTTCCTGCCTACACAACACCTCAAAACCAGCAAAGCTCATACAGCTACTCCAATATGAAAAAAAGTATCAATAGTCGTTTATTGTTACAACCTGAGTTTTGCGATAGGAATCAGTAATTGCCACCGCAGCGCGAGTATTTTCAGTTGCATCCTTAACAGATACTCTGGGTTGTTCATTTTCAACTATGCAGCGAATAAAGTCCCTTGCTTCTTCCAGAAAGGCATCTTCAAATCGATCATAGAAGGTTTCCACACACTCATTTCTGACACCATGCGAATCACGAATTTCCACTCTATTGACTCGAGGGTTACAACCAATGGTCAACACCCCTTCGGTTCCCAGAACCTCTGTAAAAGTGTCATGACCATGCATCATCGTTCGGCTTCCGGACAAATAAGCAGTCGTACCATTTTTCATCGAGAAAAAAGCTCCGGCATTATCTGCATCTTGATACTGCTCAAATGCTTTATGCTTATAGCACCCACCCAACGCATAACCCGTTGCTATTTCTGACGATAACAGCCATCTGGCAAGATCAATGTCATGCACCATAATATCCAGAAAGAAACCACCACTGCTTTTAGTAAATTCAACTTGAAATTCGGCAAATTTATCCATATCCGCACTTTGTGAACGGACACAGAAAGGCGTGCCAATATGACCAGCATCAATCTGTTTTTTAGCATAGACATAACTTGGATCATAGCGACGTACAAAGCCAATACAAACTATCAAATCAGGTCGAGTTTTAGCTGCCGCTTCAACTTTCAAACAGTCCTCAACATTGATAGCAACTGGCTTTTCGCAGAACACGTGCTTGCCAGCAGCGATTGATTTAATAATCTGCTCAGCATGCATGCTGGTAGAACTGCTGATCCAGACAGCATCAATGTCACTGCTTTTCAGAAACTCATCAAAGTCTGTATATCCATCGTTAATACCAAATATGTTTCTGGCATAATCAAGTTCTTCCTGAACGATACTGCAGGCGGAAGTAACATCAACACCCGCTGTTTTAAACACCAGATTTTCAGCATGCGACTTACCTAAACGCCCCAATCCAACAACACCTATTTTTACAGTTTCCATAATTTCTCCAACCTTAACTGTGCAGCAAACCAGACTCGGTCGCGTAATTTGACATATTCTTAAAAGCACGCTTTGCTGTCTCCAGTGATGGAGCAACAACAGGGTCCTGTTCTGCCTCAACCACTAACCAACCGGCATAGCCCTGTGTTTTCAACTCTTTAAAAATCGGCAGAAAATCGATATACCCATCCCCAGGAATAGTAAATACCCCATCCAGAACCCCTTGTATAAAGCTTCTATCACGATTCAATGTATGTTGAGCAATATCTGCTCTAATATCCTTGCAATGCACGTGACAAATCCTATGTCCATATTTTCGGATCATAGCCACTGGATCACCACCGGCATATTGCATATGTCCAGTGTCCAATAACAGATGAACACTGTCCGAAGTCAGCTCCATCAGTTTATCTACATCTGCACTACTTTCGACAATAGTCCCCATATGGTGGTGGTAGGCCAATTTCATGCCCTGCGAGCTGACATAATCAGCCACTTGAGACAACTTGTCGGTAAATGTTTGCCATTGAGCCGCATGCAATCGAGGCCGCTGTGACAACGGTGTATCCTGTTGACCTTGGATAGAGCCAGTGATGTCACAATAAACCACGGATTCACAACCAAGGCTCCTCAACAAGTGCAGATGTGCCTGTAAACGCTCAATTTCCTGTTCAACTGAATGATCTAAAATCATTCCTGAAAACCAGCCTGACACCAGTTCCAATTGTTGTTCCTGCAAAACAGGTGATAGCACCTCAGGATCGCGAGGAAATTTCTGGCCAAGTTCAAATCCGGCAAAACCAGCTTGCTTACCCTCTGCCAGACACTGTTGCAAAGGTGTTTCACCACCCAGGGCAGGCAAATCATCATTGCTCCACGTCAACGGATTGACACCAATTTTTATTTTATTCATATTATTTATCAATCGTTTCAAATATCTGAGAACACTCTTAGCATCAGGATTCCTGCCAATAAGTAATCATTTTTTTATAGTTATCCGACACCCGGTCTACCACACCCTGGTTATCTATTTCACCAGACAACCACTGTCGACTGGGCTGCCCAAATATAGTACGGCCCACAGCAAAACCTTTAACAAGTGGATATTTTCGGGCTACTTTGAAACCGTCTCGCAACTGCTGCATTGGTTGGTCTAGACCCAACAAAACAATACCCTGACAATGTGGCGAGCGTTCTGCGACAATCTGGCTAATTTTTTCCCATCCAGTCTCAGTTTGTGGTGAAATTTTCCACCAATCAGGAAAGACATTCAGGTTATAAAACCGCTTGATAGCTCGATAAACTGTCATTTCATCCTGCGCTTGATCTTGAGGCGGAATGATCTCCAACAACAATTGGTGACCGCTGACACAACAGGCTTTATACAATGATTCGACTTTTCTTTCCTGTTGGTAACGCAAAATGGCATCATCATCAGGATGATAAAAAACCAAACATTTAACGATATGTTCACGTGGCCAGGATTTAAGGTGAGAACCAATATCATCTGAATTATAGTCAAACTCCAATGGTCTGGACGATGGTTTTTCTACGGGTCGACCAATCCAAGCTCTCTGGCCGCTTATCTCATTGAGCACGTCTTGACCATATACATCATCAGCCAGAATACCACGACTGTTTTGTGGCAACTTTAGTTCATCAGCAACCAGCAACATGGATTTGAGCAACAAGCCCTTCAATTCGGGTATGCGTGCCGGGCTTGCGCCACATTCAATGGCCATATCAAAAAATTGTTTGCGATGGTCAAAAGCCAGAATGCATAAAGAATCCCATTGTGGCCGAGCCGTAGTAACACGGTGCAGGTAATTCAAATGTGGGTCTTTATCTGGTCGTGGCACCTCGTCACTGCGTTCGATATAGTTCGCCAACTCTTCCCAAGTCGGCATAGCTGGAGAACAACCATGGCGTGATACGACTAAAGCCCCACAAGCATTGGCGTATTTCAAGCAGTTTTCATACGGTTCATCATTGATCCAACCCTTTAGAAAACCACTCATAAAAGCATCGCCAGCCCCCAACACATTGAGCACTTCTACGCGGACACCGCGCTCATTGACAGCATCATCAAGACTCGCAGGAATGTCACCATTGATCACACAGGCTCCTAATGGACCACGCTTAACAACCAGAGTAGCATCAGATACCCGACGAATATTTTGCAGGGCAACAATCGTGTCGGTGGAACCACCGGCAATGTGTATTTCCTCTTCAGTTCCGACTATCAAATCAAAGCTAGGTAATACTGCCTGCAAATGCTCTGTCACTGCATGGTTTGCAACAAAACGCTCTTCACCTTCACCGCGACCTGTTAAACCCCATAAAACAGGACGATAATCGATGTCCAAGCAAGTCAATGTACCATTGTTTCTGGCATATTCGAGTGCAGTAGTTGCCGCACTTAACACCCCTGGAGTTGACAAATGAGTTCCGGTGATCAACAAAGACTTTGATGATGCAATAAAGGCTTCATCAAAATCGTCTTTCGACAGGGCCATGTCAGCACAGTTTTCACGATAGAAAATCAGGGGAAATGTATCCTTATCCTTGATTCCCAGCACTACCATGGCCGTTAAGCGGTCTTTATCGGTCTTCAAATGAGAGACATCAACCCCTTCTTCGATTAATGTTTCGCGCAGATAACGGCCCATATGCTCATCACCAACACGACTCAGCATAGAGGACTTCATGTTCATTCTTGCGGTTCCAACAGCTATATTGCCTGACGACCCTCCCAGGTATTTAGCAAAACTGCTGGCATTTTCCAATCGGCTTCCTATTTGCTCGGCATACAAATCAACACCTACCCGACCGAGGCAAATAATATCCAATGTTTTCTGACCTGACATATACTTCTTTTCCTAATTATTTATAAACTCAATCAATGATAAAACTACCTGAAAAAACTAAGCATAGAGAACACTACAGATGTGCAGTGTTCTCCTGCCTAGTAAAATGAGTCGCTATTTGCCAAAAGCCCTAGAATTAACAAACAACGCTCCTACTACAACTCATTCCAACACCGTTTTTATTAGCGCTGATACTAAAACGTGCAAAATCTCAATTATTAAAAACAAGACGGGACTCAAACTATTATCGATTCAGCAGCTGTTGTGGCAACCCCTGTTGCATTGATATATTTGTTATTTGACTCAGCCAAACCTCAACAATGACACTTTTCAACAAACCCAATTTGAAAGTGCTTGCTGTACTATTATTATTGCTCAGCCTTATCTAGTTCGATACCATTTGATGTCTTTTTGATGTTCTATTAACTCTCTCTAACTAATTGATATTAAATTCAAAACTCAATATTCATCAAAGAAAATGAAATAGGATATATAGAACACAACTCAAGAACATGATGATTTTTTGATTTAATTGAATTCGGCCGAAAATTCACTTGAGATCACGCTTACTTTCAAACAAGCAAAGTCTGTTAAAACAAAGTTTTATAAATTGATAACGGCCTGTAAAACGGTGAAAACCAGTAGGGATATCAAGCTACGATCATTTTGCCGACCACCATCCCAATATAAAATCAAGATCTTTTAAAATCACTCTATTAGCAATTTGAGCAACAACTTCAAACAGAAAAAGCGAGCCTGGTGTTTTATTAAAGAACTGGGTGATTAAAAGATAAAAGCAAAAGAAAAGGCGACGTATAAAATACCTCGCCTTCACCTCCCCTAGAACACTTAAACAAACTATCGAGTTGCGTTAGCGAATCTCGAGTTTTGCAAGCTCCTGACCTCCAGCCATTAAGTTTTGCAATTCTTCGGCTTTAATTTCACCGCGAATAGCAGTACCCAATGTTTGCCCACGATTTAAAACAGTAAAACGGTCTCCTACTGCCATAGCATGATGCACATTATGCGTAATGAATACCACACCAATACCTTGTTGACGAACTCTTTCAACTGTTGCCAGGACATTAGCTGTTTGACGCACACCCAGTGCCGAAGTTGGCTCATCCAGGATTAATATCTTTGCACCAAAGTACACCGCTCGAGCAATAGCAACTGTTTGACGCTCACCACCCGACAATGTTCCAACAGCCTGATCTGGAGAGCGAAGGTTAATACCCATTTTCTTCATTTCTTCTACAGTGATTTCTGCCGCTTTTTTGTGGTCAAAGAAACTAATGCCAGCAATTCTGCGCGTAGGTTCGTTGCCCATAAAAAAGTTACGTGTAACCGACATAAGCGGAATCATTGCTAAATCCTGGTATACCGTTGCAATTCCAGCATTGATAGCTTGACGCGGACGAGAAAATGCCATCGGCTCACCTTCAAAAAGGATTTCTCCAGATGTCGGTTGATGCACTCCTGACATCGTTTTAATAAAGGTCGACTTACCGGCCCCATTATCACCCAGCAAGCAATGACACTCACCAGGCAATACTGTGAGAGATACATCAGATAACGCAATAACTGATCCAAAATGCTTTTGAATGTTATTCATTTCAACAATAGGCGTAACCATGTTATTTCTCCCCCGTAATTGTTCGGCGGATATAGGTATTCAGAATAACAGCCAGAAGCAATATCACCCCAAGAAATACTCGAAATAATGAGCTTTCTACTCCAGCAAAAAACAAGCCTTGTTGAACCACTCCAAAGATAACAGCACCAAGGGCTGCGCCTATGACAGAACCATATCCACCGGTAAGCAAAGCGCCGCCGATAACAACTGAAATAATCGCTTCAAATTCTTTTAACAAACCACGATCTGCGCCCGCTGAACCAAACTCCATGACTTGGGCAGTGGCAAAAACACAAGCACAAAAAGCGGTAAACATAAACATAGCAATTTTTACTCGATTGACTGGCACTCCCACATAGCGTCCAGCTTGAGCATCACCACCTGCGGCAAAAATCCAGTTTCCAAATTTGGTTTTTGTCAGTAAAAAGTGACCAAATATCACAAGGATTAAAGCCCAGACCATCAACATAGGTATCCCCTCTACTACAGGTTGACCTTTTTTAACACCTCGAGTAAATGTTTCAATCCAGCCATTGTCCCCCATCCATTGGAAAAAACCAGTGAATACTTTACCGCCGAAAATAGGTGCTAACCAGTCTCCTTCCGCCACATCTTTAACACCACCAATAATGGTTTTATTTGTCGTAGTAATAGCCGCAAAAATAGTTAATCCACGCAAAATAAAGAGAAATGCCAGGGTTACAATAAAGCTGGGCAGTCCCGTTTTAATCACCAACCAGCCACTCATCCCACCAATGGCCATACAGAGTATGAAAGTGGTGATAATTGACAACCAAACAGGCCAGCCAAAACTAACAGAAAGTAAGGCGATACTCATACCAGCAAAGCCAATCATTGAGCCAACAGAAAGGTCAAACTCTCCAGAAATCATCAGCAAGCATGCACCTACCGAAATAATGATAAACTGCGCGGATACAATTGACCAATTCATAACACCTGAAGGTGAAAACATACCTGAGTCAAGTGCCGTGAGAAAGAAAAACACAAAGACTAATATTGTGCCACAGATACTGCCCAGCTCGGGCCTGATCAAAGCCTGGCGAAATTTAGATGTTTGCTTTATGCGCTCATCTTCTGTTGTTTGTACTGGATGATTCATTTTTAACTCTTTATTACTGAACAAATATAAAAAATAAAAAAAGACAACCGCAATAGCTTGCGGTCGTCTTCTAATTAAGAGACTGACATATTATCGATATTCACCTGCAAATTTTTCAACCAAACCCAATGCATCCTTGGTAACAAAACCAGGACCAGAGTTGATATTATTTCCAGGCAAGACGCCATATCGATCATAGTTAGCCAATACAACTACTGGCAAATATGCTTGAAGGAAAGGCTGTTGATCGATTCCCCATTGAATGATGCCATCCTTGATCGCTTTAACAATTTCATCACCCAAATCAAATGTGCCAAAGTAAATATCACCTGCCATTCCATTTTCCTTTAATGCTGCAATAGTTGGGTTTGCTGAAACAGGACCCAATGTTAATATCGCATCCGTTTTTGGATTTGCTGCCAAATATGCTAACACACGATTTTTAACCTCGCCCGGATCTTGCCCACTGTCTAGCATAGAACTTCCTAGCTCTACACCCAGTCCTTTCGCAAAACCGCGACAGCGCTCTGCCACAACGGTATTCGAAATCACATGATTAACGCAAACGAACGATTTAACACCATCAGCCTTTGCACGAAGCCCTGCAGCTAACCCAGCATCATACTCAGGCTGACCAACAAACATCAACGCACCAACTTCACGTGTTTGCTCTGGAGTTCCTGAGTTCATAATAATAACGTTAATACCTTGATCCACAGCTGCTTTAATTGGGCCGCTAAGCACATCAAAATCAGCTAGAGTCGTGATGATTCCATTAGGCTTAGAAGCTGCTGCTTGCTCAATAATGCGAGCCATATCAGCCAAGTCACCTGTTGGCGGGTTACGATACTCCACTGTAACATCCAGTTGCTCTCCAGCTAGTTTGATGCCATTTTTTATGGTGTTCCACCAACTATCGGAATCAGGGGCATGACTGACTAAAATATATTTTTCATCTGCAGCTTGAACCGTTGAAGTGAGTGCGAAAGGTGTTGCAAGAGTCAGCGCAAGTACCGCTGATGTAAACAACTTAGATATTTTCATTAAATCCTCCTAAGAATTTATTTAATCTAGATTTTTAAATACAAAATTATCAACTTACCCCATATTTTTATTATCGAGGTTTCATCTCTAAACTTGCGTAAAGTTGCTTCCATGGACCATATCATTAAAATATCGCTTAAGACCCGATGATATCCGCACCATGATTGAAAAATGATGTTTGAACTAGAGGATTAAAATCAATCAAAAATTTTATTTGAACCCACTGATAAAACAACCCTTCGCAAGTAAACCCATCCTATTCAACAGTGGGTGCACCTGACAATGATATGATGTGATTTTGATTTATTTGAATCATATAGACATTCACACATTACGCTAAACTGCATTATCTCTTTACACTATAGTTCAAATACCGATTACAGCTAGACGAATTCTATATACTTTACAATTCAGATGCGTCCAGGCTGCTTAAAGGCAAACACATATAACAGGCAGAATTGAATGAACAAAGTTTTTAATGTAGGACTCATCGGAGCTGGCAGGATAGGAAAAATTCATGCGCAGAATATCGATCTAAACCCACAATTAGCACTCCATAGCGTGTCAGATCCAATGATGGCAGCAGCAACAGAGTTAGCCGAACAATACAAGGCATCCGTTATCAGCATCGAGGAAGTCTTTTCTAATGACGCTGTCGATCTACTGATTATTGCCAGTCCAACCAATACACATGCTGACTTTATTGAATTAGCCAGCCAGAATGGTAAACCATCATTATGTGAAAAGCCTATAGACAATGATCCTGCACGCGCCAGCCAATGCATCGAAAAGCTAAGACAACAACACACCCATTGCTCGATGGGATTCAATCGCCGCCACGACCCTCTTTTCCAACAACTAAATAGTGATTTAAGCAGCGGAAAAATCGGTGAGCTTGAGATGCTGGTCATCACCAGTCGGGACCCTTCACCTCCGCCAGTCAGCTATATCAAAACGTCTGGTGGCTTATTCAAAGATATGTCCATCCATGATTTGGATGTCGCCAGATGGTTATTGAATGAGACCATCATTGAAGTCCACGCTACCGGCAGCAATCTGGTAGACAAAGCCATTGGTGAAGCTGGCGACATTGATACCGCAATGATTACGCTAAAAACTCAATCCGGCAAGCTCTGTCATATCAACAACAGTCGTCGCGCAGTATATGGCTATGACCAGAGAATCGAAGCATTTGGCAGTGCAGGCATGTTGTGCGCTGATAATGTGCGTCATAGCCAGTTAGTCACTTCAACAGCCAATGGATCAGAACAACAACCTTTGCTGGATTTCTTTCTGGAACGCTACGAACAGGCTTATAAAAATGAGTTACAGGATTTTATCGACAGCGTCACCGAGAATAGACAACCTCTAGTCACCCCTCATGACGGCTTAATGGCTTTGAACCTAGCAGAAGCTGCACAGGAATCTCTGGATTCCTCCAGAAGTATCACTGTCAATTGTTAACCAACTATTATATTAAATGACCATGAGTTCTCTATTAGTTAAAGGTAAACCCACTGACCGTGGATCAATTACCAAAGTTACACCTGAATCCGCCAACTGGAAATACGTTTCATTCGAAGTGATAGCGCTCAAGCAAGGCGACGTCCACAGCTTTGAGACTAATGAGCTGGAATACTGTATTGTTCTATTATCCGGTTTGGCTAATGTAAAAACGAATGAAAAAGAGTTTAACAACATCGGTGAACGCACCAGTGTTTTCGATGATATCCCCGCACATTCCGTTTATGTTCCTTACCAAGACCGTGTCGAAATCACGGCTAACAGCGACATGCAATTAGCCTTGTGCGCAGCCCCAGGAGGCGGAAAATTTCCAGCCAGGCATATAGCAGCTGGCGATGTTGACTATCAACTCAGAGGTGAGTCCACCAACACACGCCATATTTATAACATCCTGCCGGAAGACCAACCCGCAAACAGCCTGCTGGTGGTTGAAGTGAAAACACCATCAGGGCATTGGTCCAGCTACCCTCCACACAAACATGATAAAGAGAACATTCCCACAGAATCGTTTCTCGAAGAAACCTATTATCACCGTTTAAATCCTGAGCAGGGATTCGCTTTTCAGCGAGTCTACACAGATTCGCGTGATATCGATGAGACCATGGCGGTCGAAAATCACGATGTTGTCATGGTACCTCGTGGCTACCACCCCGTTGGTGCTCCCCATGGATATGACCTTTATTATCTGAACGTCATGGCTGGCCCTGTTCGTGCCTGGCATTTTAATAACGACAAAGACCATGAATGGATTATTGAAAGCTAAATTGAGAACTTAAGTTGAGAACTAAGTTCAAATCATCGGCCTCAAGGAAACGATCATTTCCAGCTGAATACCAACAATAAGACAACAACCTGAACCACCAGTGACACCGCTTGCATTGCCAAGCGGTGGTCAACACGGATAATGACATTATCAATGCACCTTGCCATATAGCTACAATTTAACGCAGTTCAATCCCAGCCAAGAATAGTTAAGTCCGATAAGATTGTTCCACCCAGTTTTGACGTATATTTTCGTCCGTTATTCAAGACATCTACCCATATCATGAAGTTCAGCCCATTGGCGACAAAGACTTATTCACCCACTTATCACTGCCATGTGAACAGGCCCTTGAACAGACAAATAATATTTTATTGACAAGGTCAACTATAATAATATTATTATGGCCTAAGCATTGATTATTTTGATAGCAAACCCATGAAAGAAAGATTACCCAATCTCACTTGGTTACGGACCTTTGAAGCTGCCGCTCGCCTGTTGAACTTCACTCATGCTGGCAACGAACTTGGCATGACTCAAGCTGCAGTGAGCCTCCACATCAAATCCCTGGAAACCAAATTAGGCTGCCAATTATTTATTCGAGAACCTAAAAGTGTGTCATTGACGGAATTGGGTAAAGCCTATGCTGTTTCAGTTCGTAAAACACTTACCGAAATTGGTACAACAACACATGGCCTGTTTGGTTCAAACTCTAAGAAAGTAATTACTGTCAAAGCACCCATTTCCACCGTGACACTCTGGCTTGCCCCTTTGCTCTCAACATTCACTAACATTCACAGCACAATAAGCATACGTTTGGTGTCAAATATTTGGGCAGATGCGGTAACAGATGATAACGTTGACGTAGATTTACGCTTCGGCCATGGTAATTGGCATGGAGTCAAAGCCGAAAAGATCTCCAATGAGACCATTGTACCAGTGTGTTCAGCCAAAACATTAGAATCGATTACATCCCCAAAGTGTTTGCTGGACAATGATCGAATTCAAATTCTAGGCTATGAAAACAATTGGCCGCGCTACCTGCTGGCACAGGGTCTGCACACCACCGAAGATACTCCCAGATATTCAGTGGACACTACGGCCGCAGCTGTGGAATTAGCCATTATGAGCTGCGGGGTCACAACAATATTAAGCAGATTCGCCAACAGTATTCTTAGGTCAGGACGCCCTATAAAAATAGCAGGAACACCCGTTCCATTTGCTCAATCTCATTACCTTGTTGAAAGTTCTACTCATAAAGAAATAAGCCCAGAAGTTGAAATATTCAAATCATGGCTGCGTGACTGTTTCAATACAGAGACGTGATTATTTAGACACTGTGCGTATAACTTTCGGGACAAAGCCCTGTCCACTATAAAGTGGAGGGTGTAAAAAAGGGATTGACCAAGCCCTAGATGGTCAACCCCTCTCTTAGATGCTAAATCTATATCTATATAGAGGAAATAGGGATTTAGCGTATACAGCTTTTTCTAAAACTATAAGGGTTTAGAATGACAATTCAAAACCAGTTCTGATAAAGCTAGTATCTTCACCACTCGCAGGTGATTTAGTCTCATAGCGAGTGCTCCATGTAATGGCTTTAGCCAGAGAAGTACTAAGTTGGACACGTGTAATATCACTGTCATTGTCTAAAGATGAGAAAGTCACAGCCAAGTCCCAACCAGAAAAGCTGGTTTTACCTTCAACCGCAGTCACTTTGAAAGTGTCACGTTTACCACTGTGGACCGCGATTGAGCTGCTGCCGAATGCGTATTTAGCACCAACAATCAAACCACTTTCATCACCTAATGTTTCGTCGCCAATTTTACCCGTGTCATAACCAGCACCAACTGTGATGCCACCAGCACTGTACTGTACACCCAGACCAGTTTGATCCTGGTTATTCTCAGGAGAATACGTTACTGCAACTTTAACTGGACCAAAGTTATTGCTATAACCAATGTGTTGCTCTGAATCAGAGTTAAAACCATGCATATCATTAGCCAACTCACCCATGCCAGCCACTTTAGTCACTTCACCAATTGCCAGGTCACCAAAGCTACCTTTCAAGCCAACAGTAATGCTGTCTGATGTCAGCTCTGTTCCAGACAGACCATCAGCATCAATACGGTAAGAAGCATAGCCTGTGTAATCGCCTACTTTTTTGCTGGCATTAACGTGAAAACGTACATCACCTGCGGCAATACGTTCGCCTTTTTCTAAACCGTCATCATCGAGGTTGTCATCACTTAGATAAGCATAAGCCTGAACAACGCCCGAAAGGCTCAAGTCAATATCGCTTGCTTGAACTGGTGCTGCCAATACTGCTGAACCGGCCAGAACAGCCAGACTGATTTTCGTTTTTCTTAAGATAGTATTACTCATGTTTACTCACTCCACTTCTCTATTTTAATTTTCGTTGGAAATTTCGAGGCATCAGAATTACTTGAAGCGGCTAAACAAAGAATTAATTTGTCAGCATTTCAAAACACCCCAAAAACCTACAAACAAGATGATTAAATCTTATTCATGTCTTTAGTATATGGGAGTTTGACTGGATTAGGAGGGCAGGAGGTTTTTTCGAATTACTTACATCAAATTAACATCATAAAATTTTCTAAAAAATCGAAAAATACAAAATAACATGTTAATTCAATCAATTACAATACATACATCAGGCGATTTAATAAAGAGTTTTGATAGCAAAACAATCAAAAATTCTTCCACTGCGGGCATTTTGAGGTGAAAGCACCTCTTGTCATTATCCCAGCTAACTCTCTCTTGACGATAAAACAAAACCTTCATCATTCTCTTTGACAATATCAATCAAAAAATCCAGTGCAGCTCTGACTCTAGGGATGTCTCTCAGGCTTTCATGATAAACCAGCCAATAGGTTCGAATGACAGACTCATCAGGAAGAACACGAACTAAGCCAGAATCTTTAGCAGCAATGTAATCATGCAAAATACCTATTCCAGCACCACCACGAACCGCTTCGGCCTGAGCCAAAGCACTGGTGATTTCAATATTCGCTTGCCAACCACGCCAGATCTCCCGACTATAATCCAATAACGGGGAGTAAATCAGGTCTTCAACATAATCGATCAACTGATGTTGCTTCAAATCAGAGGTGGTCAGTGGAGCCGGGTTCATTGCCAGATAAGAAGGGGCAGCATAAAGCCCCAGTGAATAATCAGCTAATTTACGCGCCATCAAACCTGTTTTTTCTGGTCGCCCTATCATAATCGCTATATCAGCTTCACGTTTAGCCAGAGAAAAACTGCGAGGAACTGGAGCCAACTGCAACTTCAATTCTGGATATAACCCAGCAAAACGCCCTAAACGCGGAGCTAAGAAAGCAGCGCCAAAACCATCTGGAGCACCTATACGTACCGTTCCTGAAAGCTTGGTTCCCTGGCTGGACAACAAACTCTCCGTTTGAATAAACTCAGCCTCTACGCGTTCTAATGACTGAAACAAGGCTTCTCCATCTTCCGTTAAGTCACAACCTTGACTTCGCCTGATCAACAATTTCAGTCCCAGGGATTCTTCCAGAGCAATCACTCTGCGGCTGAGTTTTGCCTGGCTGATGCCCAGCTGATTCGCGGCGTTGAGGATCTGGCCGGATCGGGCTACCGCTAGAAATAGATGTGCGTCTTCCCAATTCATATACCACTCCAATGTCTATTTTTGCATATCATAACTGCAATAGTAGCAATTGACCCACAAAATTATAAGTTGTATTTTGCTCATAGTCATAACAGAAACAACCATTTCCAGGTAACCGCAATGAACGAAATCAGCCATTATATCAATAACACCCTTGTTCCCGGAACATCCGGAAGATCACAAGATGTGTTCAATCCTGCCACTGGCGAAGCAGAGAAATCTGTCGCCTTTGCCTCTAAGCAAGACGTTGACGCTGCTGTTGCAGCAGCGAAAGCAGCCTGGCCAGGTTGGTCTAAAATGCCAGCGTTGCGCCGTGCAAGAATTCTGGATGCCTTTAAAAACATCCTTATCGAACGTGCCGACCAACTCGCTGAAGTTATTTCCTCAGAGCATGGTAAGACCCATGACGATGCTCTGGGTGAAGTCACCCGCGGGCTTGAAGTCGTCGAATTCTCAATCGGCGCTCCCAGTTTTTTAAAAGGAGAATTTTCCGAAAATGTGGGTACTGGCGTCGACAGCCATATGATACGTCAATCATTGGGAGTCTGCGTTGGCATCACACCATTTAACTTTCCTTGCATGGTACCTATGTGGATGTTTCCAGTAGCATTAGCTACGGGAAATACATTCGTTCTGAAACCATCAGAACGCGACCCTTCAGCATCGTTGTTGATCGCTCAATGGTTGACTGAAGCAGGCTTGCCGGAAGGTGTTTTCAATGTTGTTCAAGGTGACAAAGTGGCCGTTGATGCCTTGTTAGAACATCCTGACGTCAAAGCGGTAAGCTTTGTCGGGTCAACTCCAATTGCCAGCTATATCCATCAGACAGGGACGGCCAATGGCAAACGTGTTCAAGCACTTGGTGGTGCCAAGAACCACATGATTATCATGCCGGATGCAGATCTGGATATGGCAGTATCTGCGTTAATGGGAGCCGCGTTTGGTTCTGCTGGAGAACGTTGCATGGCTATTTCAGTGGCGGTACCAGTCACCGACGCCGTTGCAGATGCTCTCGTTGAGCGACTGACGCCTAAAGTTGAAGCACTTAAGATTGGCCCAGCCACAGACCGAACTTCTGAAATGGGGCCTGTAATCACTGGACAGCACCTCGATAAAATACACGGTTATATTGACAGTGCTGAAAAACAAGGCGCCAGGATTGTTGTTGATGGCCGAACATTTAAACAGGAACAATCCGGTTATGAAAACGGCTTCTACACTGGCGGTACATTAATGGATAACGTAACGTCAGAGATGGATGCGTATCGGGATGAAATTTTCGGACCAGCTCTGTCGGTAGTGCGTTGTAACTCATACAACGAAGCTGTTGATCTGATCCACGGCCATGAATATGCCAACGGCACAGCAATTTTCACCCGCGATGGTGATACCGCACGCAACTTCAGCCAGGACATTGAAGTGGGAATGGTCGGCATTAATGTACCTATTCCTGTACCTATGGCATTCCATAGTTTCGGTGGTTGGAAATCCTCCATTTTCGGAGATCACGCGATGCATGGGATGGAAGGCGTCAGGTTTTATACCCGCATTAAAACCACCACTACTCGCTGGCCTTCCGGACAACGGACTGACCCGGAGTTCGTTATGCCTACACTGGGTTGACCCCAGATCTAAACCATTCAGTACCGGCGGCAGTAGAACGTTTGTTCACTGCCGCTTTTTAGTGTGTACTATTAATTGTACACTCTTTAATGCAGTCTGCTCTTAGCGTTCTGATGCCGCTACCTTGATGAGTTCAGTACCAATATCATCCTCAAAAATTTCCCAGACAATCTGCAAAGATTCCGCCCAACCCTGACGTTCTTCAGCCGTTAAACGATAAACCTGCGTCACACCAGAGGCCATGATGTGTTGGCGAGCTTCCTCCATCTTTTTATTAACTGCCCTGTTTCCATAACGAATAGCTTCACGCAATATTGCCTGCAATTCAGGCTGAACATCCTGGCTCAGAGCACTCCAGAATTCTCTGGACATTACCACCAGAAAGCCTTGATAACCATGATTGGATTCCATAATAAAAGGCTGCTGTTTGTGCAATTCATTATCTTGAATATTCAGCCAGTTGTTCTCGTGGCTATCCAGTTTCTGTGTCTCCAGCAGAGAAGCAATATCATCTTGATGGGCAACTATCGATCTGGCCCCCATCTGTTCGTATTGCTGGACCAGGACCTCAGAATCCATAATACCTACTTTTAAACCGACAGCATCATAGGGTCGTAATATTTTTTTATTGGCAGCCAATTGCTTCATGCCATTATTCAAAAACCCCAGACCTTTATAGCCCTTGCCCCATAGAGAGTTGGCTAGTCTGGCACCATACTCTCCATTGAGAAAGCGCTCTGCCGCAGCCTGACTGTAAAACAGAAAAGGCAGATCAAACATTTTGAAACGCTGTGAATAACTACTTAGATTGGATAAGGACGGAATGGCCAGATCGAGATTACCTTTTGATAGTTCCGGCAAGATATTTCCTTCATTCAGTTGCCCATTATAAGGGTAGAGCTGGATTTTGATTGATCCTTTGAATTCCTGATCGATGAGATGCTCAAATTGTTTCACCATAGGTCCATGCGGTGAGTTTGCAGCTGCGTCATAAGCAACTCGAATGATTGAGGTTTGAGCCCAGACAATTGATGTCAGGCTACTGATTATTAAGCTGATAAAGCTGATCGTTTTTAGTAAGGTCATAATGTCTCCTGGTGTAATACACTCCTGATTTTTATTATTATTTAGACTTCCCTGCCCGTGTTACCCCGCCGCTTCTAGATACGACAATGAAATACGGACAGGAAAGAATCACAACAACGTTTCACATAAATAGCGAAACGAGATAATCACTCATGCTTCAAATCGTCAGGGAATGAAGCTATAAACCAGACGAATCAACAGTGAAAACCAGGAATTGCCTGATGCAACGCTTGCCCTACTGTCAGTCCGGATGATTATCATTGGTATCACCAGGTTTGACCTAGAAGTTATACTGCACTGACATTTGCAGACGAGTATTATCAGCAGAGTTACCGCTGTAATCCTCACGCTCAGCCCGGCTTACTTCGATGCCATAGTCCATTTTTGCCGTTGGGCTGTAGATGTAATTGGCATGCAGTGTTGTTAAGGTTTCAGGACTGCCCGCACCTAAAATACCGGCATATTCATCATCAAATGAAAACTCAGAATAGACCAGGTTATAGGACGAATTTGGCCCGGCATTGCCTTGAAAAGCGACACTGAAGGCAGTTGAATCAACACTTTCAAGCTGGTTGCCGACAACAACGAAATCACCACCAGCGCCATAGTTATTGCCACGGTTATTGCCATTTTGCATCAAGGTTGCACTCAAGGCTCCGGCGCTACCCAGATTCAACCTTGCAGCAGCCATAATTCCAACCACAGAAGCACTTTCGCCATCAGCAGCGCCGCCATCAACTTCAGCATTTCTCAACAAGCCTGATAACATCCAGCTAAACGCATCCCCTTTGCTGGCATAACGCGCTACCAGATCAGGCACTGCAGATCGTGCTGAAACGCCTTCTGCGGCAGCGGAAATAGTCGCCGATGGATTTTCAATGGCAAAGTCAAAGTTACCAGCAGTAATACGCAACTGTGTCGGACGATTAGCAACCAAACCAACTGGCGTATCAAAATCCAACGTTCTGGGATAGGCAATCCAGTCTCTTTCACCAAAGGTGGTCCATGTTTGTCCAGCTGTCACATTACCATATTGGCCATAAGCATGACGCAACCTTAGTTTTCCGCCGAAATAATCGCCTTCAACAGTCGCTGAAAACTGACCATTATTAACAGTCACACCAAGACGCGATTCTTCCGCAGATGCCTGAAACGATGATTCACCGGCAAGACCTGGAGTGGTATCAAGACCACCAACACCAACAGTCTTTCCAGTATTCTGGTCACTGGAAAAGACAAAGTCAGCTTTGGCATAACCATAAACAGTAACGTCCGCTGCCGAAACAACGCCATGCATTCCCATTGCCAGCAAACTGCTGGCTGCTATCAAGCTTACTTTAAACCGTGGTTTAAATGCTGGCTTAACCGGTTTTTCTAACCGTGTAGTATTTAATAATTTCATAATAAACCTCAACTCCCGTTGTTAGTAAAATTTTAAAAGTTCAATAGGGATATGCCGCACAGTTGCGGACAACCGTGATTACCAGCAATTGAGTTTTAACGTGTTTTTGAGAGGAATGAACAAACGCTATCCCTCCACATCAACCAATGTGGTAATTACGAGATGGCGCTGTTGCCATTATTTGATAGGTAAGACCGCTTTATTGCTGTCTTCGCACAGCAAAGCCCTTGAGGCGCTGCTGCAGCTTCACCAGATTGTAAGTCCGGTCAAAAATTCTGGTTAATCAAGATCAATCAACCAAGATTATGTTCTATTCAGACGGATGGATAGAACCGAGTAAGAACAAGGATCATTCAGTTTCTCCGCCCATCAGGAATTCGTTGGCGTGTATAATCGAATCCGCCATCACATCAATCGTGATTTGTTTGTTCATGGCTTCCTTACGAATCAAGGCATAAGCCTTGTCCTTGGAAACCTGGTATTTACTGGCAATAATCTTGGATGCCTTTTCTACTTTTCGGCTGGATTTTAGATTGGTATCCAGCTTTTCTATGCGCGCTTTCAAGCGCAGTTCATACTGATGAATCGATTTTGCATTCAGTAGATGTGCAAAAATCCCAAATGGCCTGATAGGCTTGGTGATAATGCCCTGCACATTGGCATTGATCAATGCCTCCAGAACTTTAGGATGTTCATAGTCAAGCATAGCGATCAAGGCATAGCTCCTGTCATCATCGAAAACACTGTAATTAATTGGATTGTCCTGATCCAGGTAAAACAGCACGACATCAATATCAGAAGGAATCTGTGGCGGCTCAGGCCAGGAATGGATGCAGATGCACCCAACCCTATCCAACTGCCCCATCAACACACTGCAATCATGATCGTTGGGATGAATAACCAGACATTTGAGTTTTTTATGAAATCTACGATCAATACTCATTCCATACTACCGTTTGCTGATACCTGCTGATGTCATAATGAATTCTTTTTCGAGGAAATCCGAGATAATATCGTTCTATTATAGCCGACTAAATACGGATCAGGTTTAACCAGTTCCTCGTGTTCCC